>CAYXVN010000246.1:1346-3422 GCA_964468565.1 uncultured Oscillospiraceae bacterium
GGTCACCGTGCCGCCCTCGCTGGGCTCGGTGATCAGGGTGAGCAGCACCATCTCCGGCGGGATCCAGGCCCACTGGGCAAAGATGGTGGTGCTCATGGGGAAGACGGTGTCCTCCGTCACCATGAGTCCCCCTACGGGGGAGGTGAACCAGCCCACGAAAGTGTAGCCCTCCCGGGTGGGCTCCGGAGGCAGCACGATGTGTCCCTCGGCATCCGCCTCCAGCACGGAGGGGCCGTTCAGGATGCCCCCGTTGGGATCCAGGGTGACCTGGACGGAGGGGTTGCCCGGCTCAAACACGGCGATGAGGGTCCGGTTGGCCGTCAGGGTGACGGTGAGGGTGGTCTGGGTGCTCACCACCTGGTCGTTCTCCAGCCAGTAAACAAAATGGTAACCGGTATTGGGGATGGCGGTAATGGGGACACTGCTGTTCCCCGGATAGACGCCCTGCCCCAGGGTGATGCCCCCCTCCTCCGGACTGGCTACCAGGGTGAGGGTGACAAGGGCGGGGATCTCCGGTGTCGCTATCGTCCAGTGGGCGTACAGGGTGATGTCCTGGGTGAACACGGTGGTGGCGGTGACTTTCTCCCCGCCGAGCTGCTGGGTGTACCAGCCGTCAAAGGTGTAGCCCTCCCGGGTGGGATCCGGCAGGGTGGCGGTTCCGTCCTCGTTGGCGATAACCGTATTCTCTCCCGGCAGAGTGCCCCCGTTGGGATCCAGGGTGATCTGAATCCGGGGGGTCTGGGGGATGGGCTCAAACACCGCCGTCAGAGTGCGGTCGGCATCCGCGGTGAAGGTCAGGGGATTGGAGGTCTCCACCTCCGTGTCCCCCTCCGTCCACCGGACAAACCGGTAGCCGGCATTGGGCACTGCGGTGATGGTCACCGACTCTCCTTTGGTGACCTCACCTCCGCCGGTGACGGTTCCCCCCTCCTCCGGCTGGGCCAGCAGGGTCAGGGTCACCGTCTCCGCCTCAGCCTCAGTCCAGTGGGCATAGAGGGTGGTGTCCTGGGTGAATGGGGTGGACTCCGTCACCTGGCTGCCCCCCTCCGGGGTGTCAAACCAGCCCTCAAAGGTGTAGCCCTCCCGGGTGGGGATGGGGAGATCCACCGTTCCATCCTCCTTGGGCGTCAGGATGCTTTCCCCGGGAAGAGTCCCCCCGTTGGGGTCCAGGGTCACCTGCACCTGGGAGGGGGAAGCGATGGTCTGGGCCTCCCGGATCCCGTCAGCCTCTCCGGCGGAGTTTCCCTGGGCCAGGGCGGTCACCGGAACCATCAGCAGGATCATGGAGAAGACCAGAAGCAAGCTGAGTACCTTTTTTCCTGTCTTCATAGGAATATTCACACAACCTTTCCGCTGTAATGTTGGACTGTCTGAAATCCGCATCGGGGGATTTCCTGAGAGTGATCAGGCTTCCAGGGCGGGCAGATGGGCCTGGGGGGCCGTTCCCCCTGCACCCGCGTCCCGGGGCCTTTGCCTGTGTGAGGGAGGAGCATGGGCAATCTTCCCCGTCCTCCGGCCCAAAGAGACCGGCAGCATCCCCAGGGGGATCCGGGAAGGCCGGGAGAGGCTGTCTCCGGGGAAACCCCGCTGCTCCTCTGGGGACCGGAACTCTGCACCCCGGAGGGCGACTGCACCAGACCGGGTGCCATCCCCTGTGGCCGGCCATCAGAAAGGGTCTTCCCCTGTCCCCCGGAGAGCACCGGAGGGAAGGAGAGCCCCCAGTGAGGGGGAGCATTCTGTCATGTGCTCCCTGCCCCGGAACTGCGGGGATAGGAGGGGATCTGCAGGGCCGAAGTGGAGAGAGGAAGGGATTCGGTACCAGGGGACCGGCAAAGTCCGGTGCCCATGTCACCCCCATCGTCCCCCCAGGGCAGTCCCCCGGGGCCTCTTCCGGCTTTCAGTACATGCATTCGGGCCACGCCTGGTGTTCCAGCTCCCCGGGCCCCTCCAGGCCGGCAGGGGCGGATGGAGAGCAGGGGGACCTGGGCCCCTGCCACCGCCATCGCTGGCATCGGGCTGTAAAGGTCCTCTCCGGAGGGTTTTCCCTCCTCCCTGGAGCCGCCCTTATTGTACACG
>CAYXVN010000247.1:0-3415 GCA_964468565.1 uncultured Oscillospiraceae bacterium
TCCCTCCGGTACTTCAGGTATATGGTGTTCCTCAGAGTCTATGGTGCAGAGACGTGCAGGAGGTTCCGGAGAGGGCGAGGAGTGCACGGAAATGGGATTCCAAAGCAGACTGTTGCCGAAGTCATCGTTCCCAGCAGAAGCGGCAGGATGTGGCAATGCCGGCTGCCGGCCCTCAGCAGACTGCATTGGGAGGGCAGGTCATCGCAGAGGCAGAAGCAGAGAGATCCCGGACAGCCGGGTTCCAGATGGAACTGTCCCACCTGACTGCCAGCAGCTGCAGCAGAGTGATCTCCGGCATGGGTTGAAGGGGATGATCGGTGTACGGTCTTTCCACCACATTATCTCCCTGCCTGAGGGTATGGCCTCCGGTGCCTCTCGGGGTGGGACCCCTGCACAGCTCTGACTTCTCCTGCCCAGGATGGGTTCCACCGGCCTTCCCATTCTCACCGGACTCTTATGAGTCCCTGGATTGGGGGTTACAGGTCTGTCCCGGCGTCTTGAGGGTTCTCCATAGGGAGCCAAGGTATCAATGAGGGGAGACATTGCCGGGGGCATTTCTTCCCGCCCCGGTCAGCTGGGGGGCTTTTCCCCTCGATGATGAGGCAGCCTGCAGCACGTCCGTCTGGCCCATTGTGACAGACGTGCTGCGTGTGCCCTTCCCATGGGGACGTTCTGCAGAGCCGTCCCGTGCTGCGGATCGCTGACACACTCTGAACATATTCATGTTGGCCATGCACTTTGAGGGGACCATCTGCCTCCGCGCAGTGGGGAGTGGAGACCGGCTCTCCCATCCGGCCCGGGGAGAGCTGCCGGGCCATAGGCCCGTTTCCTCCCGGATCTGTGTGGCAGAATCCGGTTTCCCTACCCTTTTTGTATACAATTCTGGAATTTCAACACCTGGTCTCATATAACTTTGTTGGATTTTTTTGGACGGACTCCCTTGCCAGTATGCAGACCCTATGGCATACTAACATCTCTGGCCCGGCTGCGGTAGCCGGGTGATGTAAGGCAACCCTGCTTTACGAAGCGGGGACAGAAAGGGGAGTGCACCATGAAAACATCTCAGCGCAGCATCTCTCTGCTGCTTGCCCTGGCGCTGTGTCTCTCCAGCCTGGTCTGTGTGCTCTCCCTGGCGGAAGGGGCACACCACGACTGCCCCGGGGCGGCCTGTCCGGTCTGCGCCCGGCTGCGGGAGCGGACAAACAGCCTGAGGGAGATGGGGATCCCGGTGCTGGGGGCACTCTTCCTCCCCCGGCTGATGGAGTACCTGCTCCCCATGTGGAAGTACCGGTTTCGCCACGAAACTCCTGTTGTTCTGAAGGTCAGACTGACGAACTGAATCTTGGGGATACCCCGGGGGATGGCGGCACCTTGCCGCTACCCCTGCATCGCTCTCAATCAGATCTTCAATTCTCAGGAGGTATTTCCCTTTGAAAAAAATGTTTGCTCTGCTGACCTGTATGGCGCTCCTCTGCGGGGCCCTGGGCAGCTGCACTTCCCCCAGTCCTGCGGATACCGGCAGCGACAGAAAGCTCTCCATCGTCACCACCATCTTTCCGGAGTACGACTGGGTCATGAATATCCTGGGCGAAAAGGCCGCAGACGCGGAGGTGAGTCTGCTGCTGGACAGCGGCGTGGATCTCCACAGCTATCAGCCCAGTGCGGATGACATGGTCCGCATCTCCCACGCGGATCTGGTGATCTGCACCGGCGGTGCTTCAGAAAGCTGGGTGGAGGACGCCCTGCGGGGGGCCGCCAGCCCGGACCGGAAGGTGATCCGTCTTCTCAACTGCCTGGGTGACCGGCTCCGTGAGGAGGAGATCGTGGAGGGCATGGAAGAAGAGACGGAAGAGGAAGAGGCAGGTGAGATGGATGGGGGGCCGGAATACGACGAGCATGTGTGGCTGTCTCTGAAAAACACTGCCCTGCTCTGCGGGGAGATCCGGGACGTCCTCTGCGCCCTGGATCCGGAGAGCCGGGCCATCTACATCGCCAACACCATGTCCTATCTGGAACAGCTCAACGCCCTGGAGGCCCGCTACCAGGAGACGGTGGACCGGTCGGCCCGCAGGCCCCTGCTCTTCGGGGACCGGTTCCCCTTCCGCTACCTGACGGAGGACTACGGCCTGGAGTACTATGCCGCCTTCCCCGGCTGCTCGGCGGAGACGGAGGCCAGCTTTGAGACGGTGGCCTTCCTGGCCGGCAAGGTGGATGAACTGGGACTGGACACGGTGCTCACCCTGGAGGGGACGGAGCCGGACATGGCCGAGACCATCATCGGGAACACCCCGGACGCTTCCGCCCGGATTCTCACCCTGGACTCCATGCAGTCTGCCGGACTGGCGGAGCGCAGCAGCGGCATCACCTATCTCTCCATCATGGAGAAGAATCTGGAGGTGCTGGATGCGGCGCTGGGCTGAGGGAGGAGCAGAGGATACGGCCCTTCTGACCTGCCGGAATCTCTGCCTTGGCTACCAGGGCAGAGAACTGGTCCGCAATCTGAGCTTTTCCGTCCATCCCGGGGAGCTTCTGGCCATCGTGGGGGAAAACGGCTGCGGCAAAACCACCCTGATGCGCACTCTGCTGGGACTGCAGCAGCCCCTGTCCGGCCGCATCATCGCCGGACGGGCCCTGGGCCGGGGGGAGATGGGGTACCTGCCCCAGCAGACCCCGGTGCAGAAGGACTTTCCCGCCACCGCCCTGGAGATCGTGCTGACAGGATTTCAGGGCCGCTGCGGTCTGCGCCCCTGGTACACCCGGGAGGAGAAGCAGGTCGCCATGGCCAATCTGCAGAAGATGGGGGCCGCCCCTCTGGCCAGACGGTGCTACCGGGAGCTGTCCGGGGGCCAGCAGCAGCGGGTGCTGCTGGCCAGGGCCCTCTGCGCCACGGGAACCATGCTGATGCTGGATGAACCGGTGGCGGGACTGGACCCGGAGGTCACCGCCCGGTTGTACCAGGTGATCCGGGACCTGCAGGAGGACGGAATCACCATCCTTATGATCTCCCACCACCTGGAGGCAGCCCTTGGCATCGCCACCCACATTCTGCAACTGGGGGAGAAGATCTTTTTCGGGACCAGGGCGGAGTACCTGGCAGGGGCTGCAGCCGGGAGGACAGGATGATGGGAATCCGGGAGACTCTGCTGGAGTACCTGGCCTACCCCTTTGTCCGCCACGCCCTGCTGGTGGGGGTGCTCATCTCCCTGTGTTCCTCCCTGCTGGGGGTGACTCTGGTGCTGAGGCGGTTCTCGTTCATCGGGGACGGGCTGTCCCACGTGGCCTTCGGGGCCATGGCCCTGGCCGCGGTGCTGGGCCTCACCGACCAGATGGTGCTGGTGCTGCCCGTTACGGTGCTCAGTGCCATCCTGCTGATGCGGGGCGGCTCCAGCTCCGGCACCCGGGGGGACGCCTCCCT
>CAYXVN010000248.1:0-3391 GCA_964468565.1 uncultured Oscillospiraceae bacterium
CCTACGAGAACTACTACTTCGTGGAGAAGGACTCCACCCAGTATGAGCGCATCGCCGAGAGCAACATCGTCAGCAGCCTGCGCTCCATTGCCGGGCTGGAGGAGGGCGCCGACCTGGAGGGTGTGGATCTGGCCGAGGCGGCCGGAACCTACCTGACCACCACCGTCGGACTCTCTGAGGAGACCGTAACCGCCCTGCAGACTGCCCTGAAGGGCTGAGGGTACAGACCGTTTCCGCCTCCGGCGGTCCGCCTGGGACCGCCGGAGGTTTTTTTGGCATCAGAGGCCCGGCCCGGGCAGGTGAAACGTTTCATATCCCGGAGGAGGGAACTTCCGCCCTGTCTCCGGTTCTCCGGTTCTCCGGCATTCAGGCCAATTCCGCTGCCGGGGTGAGGCCTTTTTTGTCGAATATTCCCTCTGGCAAAGGGGGAGGCGGTGTGCTACCATGTGGGCCACCTGGTGAGGAACCGGAACCGCGCCGCGCAAAAAGGAGGTTGCCTGTCATGCCTGCACTGTACTACAGAGATGCCCAGAAGCTGGGGCAGAAGGAGTTTCGCGCCTGCACCGCCCGGGGTCAGTATCCCTACCTGCCCGCCCTGGATCAGTTTGTTCCCGCCGACCGCCTGAACCGGGGGGTCAGCCTGGGGCACTGCCAGATTCCCATGGAATTCATTGTGGGGACCCGCACCGCCGGCCGCACCCCGGCCTTTGCCCGCAACTTCATGCCCATCCTGGAGGAGAGCACGGAATTTGCGGACAAGTGGAAGCACCTGTGTCAGGCCCATGTGGAGGAGGGGATCCGGGATCCTGTGAAGGTCTTCGAGTATCTCAACCGCTACTACGTGGAGGAGGGCAACAAGCGGGTCAGCGTGCTGAAGTTCTTCGGGGCGGACACGGTCTATGCCGATGTGACCCGGGTGCTGCCGGAGCGCAACGGCAGCCGGGAGGTGGACCTGTATTATGAGTACGTGGACTTCTACGCCTACTCCAGGGTGAATTTCCTGGAGTTCACCAAGCCGGGCAGTTTCCTGGAGCTGCAGCGGCAGCTGGGCAAGGCCCCCGGAGAGGCCTGGACCGACGAGGAGCGCTCCGCTCTCTCCACCGCCTACTACTACTTCCGCAGGGCCTACGAGGCCAAGGGGGGAAAGCGCCTCAGCTCCACCGTGGGGGATGCCATGCTGGCCTACATCAAGGTCTACGGCTATGGGGACCTGCGGGGCAGGACGGAGGCGGAGATCCGCCGGTCGGTGTCCCGGGTCTGGGAGGAGATCACCCTGCAGCAGGAGACTCCCGCCATTGACGTGAAACTCTCCCCGGAGAGCGCTCCGAAGGAGAAGAACCTGCTGGCCAAAGTGCTGCCCAAGGGGGAGAAGAAGGTCATGAAGGTGGCCTTTCTCCACGACAAGACCCCGGAGCTGTCCGCCTGGACCTACGGCCACGAGGTGGGACGCCGCTATGTGGAGCGGGTTCTGGGGGATGAGGTGGTCACCACCGCCTATTTCAACGTCATGGAGGAAGATCCCCGGGCGGTCATTGAGACGGCCATCCGGGAGGGGAATACGGTGCTGTTTACCACCTCTCCCCGCCTGCTGCCCGCCAGCCTGCGGGCGGCGGTAGACCATCCGGACCTCACCATCCTCAACTGCTCCGTGAACAAGTCCCACCGCTACATCCGCACCTACTACGCCCGCATGTACGAGGCCCGGTTCGTCACCGGGGCCATCGCCGGTGCCCTGGCGGAGGGGGAGAACGTGGGATATGTGTGCGACTACCCCATCTTCGGCCAGGTGGCGGGGATCAACGCCTTTGCCCTGGGGGTGCAGATGACCAGCCCCACCGCCCGGGTGTATCTGGAGTGGTCCTCCGTGGGCAGCGTGAAGGCGGCCACGAAGCGGCTCACCGACCGGGGCATCCGCCTCATCTCCTCCCTGGATCTGACCAGGCAGGAGGAGCCGGGGAGCCGGGACAGCTTCGGACTGTCCCTGATCAGCGGGGGGAAGCCGGTGAACCTGGCCCTGTCGGTGTGCCAGTGGGGGGTCTACTACGAGACCATCCTGCGGCGCATCCGCAACAAGAGCTTCCGCTCCGAGTACCAGGAGAGCAGCAAGGCCCTCAACTATTACTGGGGCATGTCCGCCGGGGTGGTGGATGTGCGCTGCTCGGACAAGCTTCCCGACTGCACCCGCCGTCTGGCCCTGGTGCTGCGGGACTCCATCCGCAGTGGCATCTGCACCATCTTCCAGGGGCCCCTCTTTGCCCAGGGCGGGGTGCAGAAGGCGGTGAAGGGTCAGGTGCTGACCCCGGAGCAGATCATCAACATGGACTGGCTGGCGGAGAACATTGTGGGCTCCCTGCCGGCTTACGAGGAAATGACCGAGGTGGGAAAGGCCACAGTGGGCATTGTGGGGGTGGATCCCGCAGCGGGCAGAACATAGGCCTTCCAGGGCGGACAGGGAGAGGAGCACCGTGCGGATACTGGCGGTTTCGGATGTGCCGGCAAAAATCTATTACGACTACTATACTCCGGGGGTGCTGGATCAGTTTGACCTGATCCTGGCGGCAGGGGACCTGCAGCGCAGCTATCTGGAATTTCTGGTCACCATGGCCCGCTGCCCTCTGGTCTACGTGCGGGGAAACCACGATGACGCCCTGACCGAGCATCCCGTGGGGGGATGCATCTGCGCGGAGGACCAGCTGGTGGTGTGCGAAGGGCTGCGCATTCTGGGCCTGGGGGGCTCCTACCGGTACCGGCGGGGGGAGAACATGTACACCGAGAGCGAGATGGAGCGGCGGGTGGGCAGGCTGTGGCTGCCCATTCAGCGACACCGGGGCTTTGACATCCTCCTGACCCACGCCCCCGCCCGGGGCATCAACGACCTGGACAGCATCTCCCACCGGGGGTTTGCCTGTTTCACCCGTCTGCTGGACCGCTATGAGCCGAAGTACTTCGTCCACGGACACATCCACCGCAGCTACGGGGTCAGCATCCCCCAGCGGACCCAGCGGGGGAAGACCACCGTTCTCAACGCCTGCGAGTACTGCATGTTTGAATACTGAAAAAGAGAGCCTGCGTCCGAAGGGGCGCAGGCTCTCTGAGCATTCAGTTGGGGTTGACGGTGTAGTTGGGAGCTTCTCTGGTGATGTAGATGTCGTGGGGGTGAGACTCCCGCAGACCGGCGGCGGTGATCTGCATGAACTGGGCCTTGCTCTGGAGTTCCTCCACGTTGCGGCAGCCGGTATAGCCCATGCCGGCCCGCAGGCCCCCCATAAGCTGGTAGATGGTCTCGCCGGCGGGGCCCTTGTAGGGGACCCGGCCTTCCACCCCTTCCGGAACCAGCTTGCGGTTGTTCTCCTGGAAGTAGCGGTCCTTGGAGCCTTTGCCCATGGCGGCA
>CAYXVN010000249.1:0-3370 GCA_964468565.1 uncultured Oscillospiraceae bacterium
CGGGGAATCCCCTCGGGAAACTGCCCAGGCCGGAGATCATTTTCATGGAGGTGATGAAATCAATCGTGCCGCAGTCCCCTCATCCGCCCGGGTGGGGCCCCAGGGGGTGGGCTGCGGAGCGTGGCCAGTGCCCTGGTCTGTTCCCCTATGCCGGGAACTGCCCCTCCAGGGGCTGCCCCCTCCGGAAGGGGAGAGACTCCAGGTGGCAGGCCACGGATCAGACGGACCGGATTCATCTTAGCGGTCCGTAAGAAAGGAATGAGAAACAGATGATTGGCAAACGACGCCTTCTGTCCGCCCTTCTGGTGCTGGCCATGGTCCTGTCGCTGATGCCTGTGGGCGTATTCGCCACAGGGTCAGGGGGATCAGGCGGCACGGGGGGCACAGAACAGACGTCACCTGGCCCGGACACGGGGCAGGACTCGGATGTGCCCTCCTTCAAACCGGAAACCCCCTCTGCCACCGCATCGGTGGTCACAGGCAGCATCACCGCCACGGTGGAACTGAGCTATGAGACGGCCCAGATGCTGAAGGACCGGGAACTCCAGGCGGAGATCCGTTTCCGCAATGTGGATGCTCCCCTTGTGGAGGTCAGCCTGGCCGAAGAGGGCATCACTCCCTTCACCATCAACACCAACCACAACCCGGAGAAACCGGAGGGCTCCAGCCCCATGGCCACCCTGCCGGAGAGTGCCAACCTCACCGGCACTGCGGAGGTCAGACTGCTCAATGAGGAGAAGAATCCCATCGAAGATGGTGAGGATCCCCGCTATGTGCAGGTGGGCTTTCACGGCCTGGTCCAGAACAGCTATACGGTGAAGTTCACCGGCACCGGCTACCAGACCTGCGAAAAGGAGCTAAGCCTGGACACCCATGCCCAGGAGATGTTCCTCAGCACGGGAAACAGTTCCTTTGGTCTGGCAGACCTGAACGAAGACCGCCAGGTGACAAAGGACGACTGCGATAAGCTGTCCGAATATCTGGGCACGGCAGATCCCCTGTACGACCTGAACGGAGACGGCATCGTCAATGTGGTGGACCTGTCCTACGTCTACCGCACCTCCCAGTCCAAGGGCACCCTGGTTGTGCACAACAGCTATCTGCTGGAGCCCCCGGTGGCACTGGAACAGGTTGAGGAAGAGATGACAGCTACCCAGGTCGAAATTGACACGACCCGGTCCACCGGCACTTTGGAGGACCTCTTCCGGGACAACGGAAAGTCTGTGGCCTTCACCAGCACGGATGCCAGCAAGGGAACCATTGACATCCCCGTGCCCCTGAGTTCCACCATGGAAATGGAGGAAATCATCATCACCACTCCGAAGGGAGAGGGAGAGATCCACAGCGGCACCCTGCTGGTGGAGCCGGTAGAGGGTGAACCCTTTCCGGTCGAATTTGATAATCCCGCCCCTTCCGCCCCTTCCGCCAGGATCAGCACCATCGCGCAGCTTCCTGAAAAGGAGAGCATCTCGGTGAAGCTGGGCTCCAAGGTGGCGGTGAAGAAGGTCACCATTCAGGTGAAAAAGAGCGGGAACGACTATGTCTCCGTGGAGAGCATCCAGTTCCTGGAGGACATCGTCCCGGAGAACACCACCAACACCACCGGCCAGGTCCAGGACCTGCGGGCCGAGGCCGGAGATGAATCCATCACGCTGTACTGGTCCGCCCTTCCCAACGTGAGTAAGTACCGGGTGGACTGGTTCCAGGTCTCCAATCCCTCTGAAAAAGGGCAGAAGGAAGTGGAAACCAACTCCTGCGAGGTGGGCGGCCTGGATAACCTGGTGGAGTACGAGTTCACCGTAACGCCCCTGTCGGGTGACTGGGAGGGAACTCCCTCCGCCCCCCTGCGGGCCAGTCCGGAACCCGGCGGACCCCCGGATCCCCCGGACCGGGTGGACATCACCCCCCTGGACCGGGCCCTCAGCGTCAGCTGGACCGGCAGGAATGCCACCATGTATCAGGTGTTCACCCGGGTCAAGGACTCCGGGGAGAAGTTCAAGCAGTACGGTGAGACCCTGTACGTCACCAGCGTGCAGATCACCGGCCTGGAGAACGATGTAACCTATGAGATCGTTTTGACTGCCGGCAACAGCAAGGGCTTCAGCGGCTATTCCAGGACCTACGAAGGGACCCCCGAAGGGGTGGAGGGCAAGGAGCCCCAGAACCTGCCGAAGCTGGGTCACCTGGAGCGGGAGGCTGTGCAGGAGATCTGGCTGGGTGATCCCAACAACAGTGCAGATGGGACCATAGATCCCGACATCCTTATGGATGGGAAGTACACCACCTACTGGACCACAAAGGCCTGGCACGGAAACGAGCACGTGTACGTGAGGTTTACCAAACCCCAGGACCTGACCGCGGCCCTCTGGGTTTCCCGCCTGGATGGCACCTACTCCAGAAACCAGCGCGCCTACTCGGTGCGGGTCTGGTATGAGAATGACAATCTGGACGGAGACGGCACTCTGCTGGTTCCGGATCCCAGCCGGGGTGGTCGGGACGACCGGGGTGGCAGTGCCGGCAGTGACGTGCACACCTGGCCCAACTCCCCCACCTACGGCAGCCGCAGTGAGCAGGATGGCTTCCTTTACATGCCCTTCGGCCCCGCCAAAAACGTGATTCAGATCTGCGTGGCCTGTGAGCAGCGGGACTACCTGCCCATCAGCCTGTCTGAGCTGATCTTCCTGAAGTACGACGAGAACTACGATCTGCCGACAGACATCGATAACCTCTTTGCAGATGATCTGCACACTGAGCTGAACCAGGATGTCGAGGCGAGTGAAATCGCTGCTCTGAAGGCACGCCTTGAGTCGGATGAGAAGCTCTACTACCTGAACACCGCCACCATGGCGGACGAGCTGGAGCTGGCCTCTGAGCTGCTGGCCGGACAGAAGGGCAGCAGCGTCTTCGTGAATGGGCTGGAGTCCCGCAGTACAACCCCAGATCAGGAGAAATACCAGCAGAGCGGCAGTGCCCTGCAGCCCCTGGGGGTGGCCGCCAAGGCGGGATCTGAGATCACCGTCTATGCGAAGGGCATCCCGCCGGGCGAGAAACTGACCCTCTCCGCCACTCAGATCAACGGCGAAGTGACGGCCTGGAAGAAGGACATGGAACTGGTGAACGGCCGCAACATCGTCTACATCCCCAAGATCGGGGTAAGAAGCACGGACAACGGCGGCAGCCTCTATGTGACCTACACCGGGTCGGCTCCGGAGGGCATTCACCTGCACATCCGCCGGGGCACGGATATCCCCCAGCTGAACCTGGCAAACTGGTATAAGCTGAGTGAGGCCGAACGGAGGGCGGAAATTGACCGGTACCTGGACGAACTGGATGCCTATGTGAGCACCCAGAAGTTCAATTCCGAGGATAC
>CAYXVN010000250.1:0-3339 GCA_964468565.1 uncultured Oscillospiraceae bacterium
GCTGATAGCCCGCCGCCTCGATGGCCTGCACGATGACCTTCAGGGCATCCTCGTCCTTCTTCAGGTAGGGGGCATAGCCGCCCTCGTCCCCCACCCCGGCGGCGGGGGTTCCGTTCTCCTTGAGGACGGTCTTCAGGGCGTGGAACACCTCGGCGCAGCGGCGCAGGGCCTCCTTGAAGCTGGGGGCGGACACCGGCATGATCATGAACTCCTGAATCTCCACGTTGTTGGTGGCGTGAGCGCCCCCGTTGAGGATATTCATCATGGGCACGGGCAGCTGCTTGGCATTCACGCCGCCGATGTAGTTGTACAGAGTGGTCCCCAGGCAGGCGGCAGCCGCCTTGGCCGCAGCCAGAGATGCGCCAAGAATGGCGTTGGCACCCAGGCGGGTCTTGTTGGGCGTACCGTCCAGATCGATCAGGGTCCGGTCGATGGAAACCTGGTCCAGCGCATTCATGCCGATGAGAGCCTCGGCGATTTCGGTGTTGACATTCTTCACCGCGGTCTCGACACCCTTGCCCAGGTAGCGCTCCTTCACGCCGTCGCGCAGCTCACAGGCCTCATAAATGCCGGTGGAAGCGCCGGAAGGAACTGCCGCACGGCCCATGCTCCCGTCGTCCAGGTAGACCTCTACCTCCACGGTGGGGTTGCCGCGGCTGTCCAGAATTTCGCGGCCGATTACGTCCACGATCTCGCACATCTGCTTCATCTTAGAAAACTCCTCTCAGTGTTCGGCATAATGCCTTGGTTAATGAACTCCGCCCTGCAGCGGAAGGGGGACTCAGTTGATGATCAGGGTTTCGCCGTCCATCTCCGCCGGCTTCTCCAGCCCCATCAGGTCCAGCATGGTGGGGGCGATATCCGCCAGACGGCCGTCCCGCAGCTTCACGCTGGCCCCCACAATGGCGAAGGGAACCAGGTTGGTGGTGTGGGCGGTAAAGGGGGAGCCGTCGGCGTCAATCATCCGCTCCGCATTGCCGTGGTCCGCGGTGATGAGGGAGACCCCGCCCATCTTGGAGGTGGCCTCCACCACCTTGGACACACACTCGTCCACCGTGGCCACCGCCTTGCAGGCGGCCTCGTACACGCCGGTGTGTCCCACCATGTCGCAGTTGGCGAAGTTGAGAATGATCACATCGTAGGCCCCGCTGAGAATGCGGCTCACCGCCTCCTCGGTCACCTCGTAGGCGGACATCTGGGGCTGCAGGTCGTAGGTGGGGACCTTGGGGGAGGGAATCAGGCAGCGGTCCTCCCCGGGGAAGACCCGCTCCACGCCGCCGTTGAAGAAGAAGGTGACGTGGGCGTACTTTTCCGTCTCCGCAATGCGCAGCTGGGTCAGACCCAGGTTGGAAATGTACTCCCCGAAGATGTTCTCCAGCTTCTCCCGGGGATAGGCCACCGTCACATTGGGCATGGTGGCATCGTACTCGGTGGTGCAGACAAAGAAGACGGAGGGCTGGCCGCTGCCCCGGTCCACGCCGGTGAAGTCATCGTCCACCAGGCAGCGGGTCAGCTCCCGGGCCCGGTCGGGCCGGAAGTTGAAGAAGATCACCGAGTCGTTGTCCCGCACCTTCACGTCCTTCAGACAGACCACGGGAACCATGAACTCGTCCGTCACGCCGGCGTCGTAGGACTTCTGCACGGCCTCCACGGGATCCTCTTCGTAGGGGGCATCGTTGTTCACGATGGCGTTGTAGGCCTTCTGCACCCGCTCCCACCGCTTGTCCCGGTCCATGGCGTAGTACCGGCCCATGACGGTTGCGATTTTTCCGGACTGCAGCTGCTCACACTTGTCCCGGAGTTCCGCCACAAAGCCCTTGCCGGAGGTGGGGGGCACGTCTCTGCCGTCCAGGAAACAGTGCACATAGACGTTCTGGATCCCCTGCTCCTTCGCCATCTTCAGCAGGGCGAAGAGGTGGGTGATGTGGGAGTGAACCCCGCCGTCGGACAGAAGGCCCATCAGGTGCAGGGAAGAACCCCACTCCCGGCAGTTGGCCATGGCCTCCAGATAGGCCGGATTGCGGAAGAACTCCCCGGTTTCAATGTCCCGGCTGATGTGGGGCAGGTCCTGGAAGACCACACGGCCGGCGCCGATGTTGGTGTGACCCACCTCACTGTTTCCCATCTGCCCCTGAGGCAGACCCACATCCAGACCGGATGCGCTCAGGCGGCTGTGGGGACAGGTGCTGAAAATGCGGTCCAGATTGGGGGTCGGGGTATTGACCACTGCGTTGCCTGCAGAAGGGGCTTCGATGCCGAAGCCGTCCATGATGATCAGTGTAGTCGGTGTTTTCATGTTTCAAAAAACCCTCTCAAACCGGTCTGGCAGGGGCACGGGTGACGCACCCCTGCCGGATTCGTCTTACTCTTGATTGGCAGCGTTGATGATCTGTACGAAGTCAGCAGGCTTCAGGGCAGCCCCGCCGATGAGACCGCCGTCCACATCGGCCTGAGCCAGCAGGTCAGCCGCATTCTTGGCATTCATGGAACCGCCGTACTGAATGGTCATGGACCGGGCCACATGGGCTCCGTAGAGCTTGCGGATCACGGCGCGGATACCCTCGCAGACCTGCCCGGCATCTTTGGGGCTGGCGTTGAGACCGGTGCCGATGGCCCAGATGGGCTCATAGGCAATCACAATGCGGCGGACCTTCTCCGCAGGGACGTTGGCCAGGGCACACTTCACCTGGTAGGAGATGTGCTCCATGGTCACATCCAGCTGCCGCTGCTCCAGGGTCTCCCCCACACAGACAATGGGGGTCAGCTCCGCATTCAGAGCGGCATGGACCTTCTTGTTCACGGTGAAATCGGTCTCATTGTAGTACTGGCGGCGCTCGGAGTGCCCGATGATCACGTACTTCGCACCGGCATCCCGGATCATGGCGGCGGTGATCTCCCCGGTGTACGCACCGTGGTCCTCATAGTGACAGGTCTCGGCGCCGATGGCGATGTGGCAGTCCTTGAACATGCGGACGGCGGCCTGGATGTTGGTGGCCGGGACGCACAGCACCACGGTGCACCACTTGCCCTTGGGCATGATAGGACGGATTTCCTCTGCATATGCCTTCATCTGGGAGATTGTGTTATTCATCTTCCAGTTTCCAGCAATAATCGTTTTGCGGTAGCGGCGGTTCATAACTACATGTCAACCCTTTCTGAATAACAGTATCGGACATCCTCACCCGACTGATCAACGGCAAATCGGGATAGCGGCCCTCAGGCGTCCAGCAGACAGGCCACGCCGGGCAGCTCCTTGCCCTCCATGAATTCCAGGGAGGCCCCGCCGCCTGTGGAGATGTGGGTCATCTTGTCGGCGTAGCCCAGCTGCTGCACCGCGGC
>CAYXVN010000251.1:0-3315 GCA_964468565.1 uncultured Oscillospiraceae bacterium
GGGGCGAAGTCGAATTGAGACGATAGAGTTTTATTCGATTTTATTGAGCGGTCTGAACGGATCCCTCCTCGCGTTTCAGGTTGATCACCGGTTCATTTGGCTGGTACCGCCCATCCTGGACATACTGGAAATCGCTCCACCCGAGAAAATGGTAGCCCTCCCGGGTAAAACCGCACTCAGGCAGGACAAGTTCCTTGCCATAGACGGCGGAAAGGTCGTCCATGGTTCCCTCGCCGCCGTTGGCGTCAAAGCGGACCGTATAGTGGATGGGGGAATACCGTGCGGTACAGGTGAGATCCTCCAGAATGGGTGTGTCAGCGGTGATCTCCGTCTCCCCCTGGAACCACCCCAGAAACGTATACCCGGTCCGGCCCTCCGGGTCCGGCAGGGAGGACAGGCACTCCCCCCGGGGCACGTCCTGCACCGTGGTGGTCTCGCCGTCCACAAACGTGACTCTCCAGCTCTCCAGCCACACGGCATACAGGTCCAGGGGACCGGTGACCGTGATCTCCGCTCCGTCCCCGTAGACCACCTCTCCGCCCTCCGACAGGGCCCACCCTGCAAAGACGGCCCGGTCCCGGGTGAAGGGGTTGGGCTGCAGCGTGCCCTTTCCGCCCCGCAGCTCCTGGGTGGCGGTCTCTTCCCCATCGTGGAAGGTGATGATCTCAGCTTCCTCTTCCCCTGTGCCGCAGGAGAAGTTGCGCAGGAAGGCGGCGTCCTCGTGCTCATCGCCGCTTCCGTCCTTTCTGTAGACGATCTCTAGGGTCTCGTCTCTGAGAACGTCCCTGCGGAAGACCTGCCACTCGCCTTCGCCGCTCTCCGCCAGACCTGCCCCGATGGTGAGCGTATCGCAGCCTTCCTCGGAGGAGACCCGGTATTCGAAGGAGATCTGGGTGTCCTCCGTAAAGGTGAGCTTCAGCGTACTGGAGCTGTAGGGTTTATAGCGGTTTCCGGACCTCAGCATCTCCCCATCATCGGTGCTGACCACCTTCCAGGCAGTGGTGCCCGTTCCGGGATCCGCCGTCAGGGGAAGTCCTGACAGGAAGTCCGAAACGGTTCTGGCTGCAGCCAGGCTTTCGCCTGGAAGCAGGCCCAGAATCAGGACCAGGGCCAGCAGGAGGCTGAGGACCCGTCGTTTGGTTGTGTGCATGACCATTCCTCCTTTTTTTCTCCCGCTGCCTGCCGAAACCGCTGCCCGGACGTCCTCCGGCAGGGCAGAATCCCCCCGTCCCGTGGAGGATGCTGGCCTGCCCGGCCGTTGCACGTCAAAAAAATCGCGGCGGACCGAAAGGCCCGCCGCGACCGACTTTTTCGCGGTAGAGAAACGATGCGTACAGGGGACCGGAGATTCCGGGCACGCCGGAATACCGGGAGGGCGCAGAGCCATCCCGCACGCATGCAGAACACCATCGGTCTTCCGGCTCGTGGAGTTCAGGACGTACTGCTGCGTCCAGCGCCTGACGCTCCGCCTTCTCAGGATCTCTCCCAATGACCGGCTCACGCCATGAACGGCAGGCTTCTCCACATACGGCAACGGGGATTGCTCCGGGTTCTCACCGGATTCCCTAATCCCCACCTCTGCCGCAGGCAGACATGGGGACATGAAGTGTACGCTGGCCATTGTACCCCGAGGGAAAAACCCTGTCAAGTCCGGGAAGAAAGGATTCCGGGGACCATATCCGCCCGCTGCCGGTTCTCCCTGGGGGAACAGTCCGGCTGAGTGACCGGAGATGCAGGCACATGGGAGCGGTGGGAACCGGGGAGAGAGCGGCAGCAGCAGAGGGAGTCTGGAGAGATGGCGGCATTCCGGCTCAGGGCTCAGGTCCGGCAACCCGGCCCGGGCATACATTCCGAAAAAGGGATCAGCCAATCAGCATGGAGTTTCTGAGAATCCTGGTGCTGGCGGGGCGCTCTCCCGGAAAGGGGGACCACAGCGGTTTTCGGTTGACAGCATCCGGGCCCGCCGTTATAATAGGAGACCGCCCCGCTGCTCCGGCCTGGAGAGGGGGCAGTTTCTTATGGAAAGGGGCACTCGCTGTGAGCGACCGCGTTTACAACTTCTCTGCCGGCCCGTCCATGCTCCCCCTGCCCGCCCTGGAGCGGGCCGCTGCGGAGATCACGGACTACAGAGGTTCCGGCCAGTCGGTGATGGAGATGAGTCACCGCTCCAAGGTCTTTGTCCGGATCTTTGAGGAGACCCGGGACAAGCTGCGCCGGATCATGAACATTCCGGACAATTATCAGATTCTCTTCCTCCAGACCGGTGCCACCGGCCAGTTCTCTGCCGTCCCCCTGAATCTGATCGGGGCAACGGGGAAGGCGGACTATGCCGTCACCGGCAACTTCTCCAACCTGGCCTGCAAGGAAGCGAAGAAGTACGGAACGATTCACGTGGCTGCCTCCAGTGCCGACCGGGGTCACTGCTATATCCCCAGCCAGAGCCAGCTCCAGCTGGATCCTGAGGCCAGCTACTTCTACTACTGTGCCAACAATACCATCTACGGAACCGAGTGGCAGTATGTGCCTGAGACCGGAGGGGTGCCTCTGGTCTGCGACATGTCCTCGGACATTCTCTCCCGTCCGGTGGATGTCTCCAAGTACGGGGTCATCTTTGCCGGCGCCCAGAAGAACATGGCCCCCGCCGGCCTTACGGTTGTGATCATCCGGGACGGTCTGGCGGGACACGCCCTGCCCTTCACTCCGGTGATCATGGACTACCAGACCATGATCGACAAGGACTCCATGTACAATACCCCTCCCTGCTGGTGCATCTACATGCTGGGGCTCACCCTGGACTGGGTGGAGGAGAACGGGGGCATTGCCGGCATGGAGAAGCGGAGAATCCGGCGCTCCGGCATGCTGTATGATACCCTGGACGCCTCGAAGATATTCCACTGCCATGCGGATCGGGCGGACCGCTCCGGCATGAACGTCACCTTCCGCACCGGTGACGAGGAACTGGACGGGCGGTTCGTGAAGGAGGCCGCCGAGGCCGGCTTTGTGAACCTGAAAGGTCACCGGGTGGTGGGAGGCATGCGGGCCTCCATTTACAATGCCATGCCCCTGGAGGGCGTAGAGAAGCTCTGCGACTTCATCCGGGCCTTCGAAAAGAGCATCTGAGGGGAAAAGGACTCCGGCTGCAGCCGGAGTCCTTTCTGCACAGCCGGGAGACCCGGGAATACGGACCGGAACGGTGAGAAAGGCCCCGCAGCCGAAAGGCTGCGGGGCTTTGAATCTTTTGGGGAGGAAAGGGTCAGAAGGGACCGGTCTCCTTCACCAGCAGTTCCACCATCCGGTGCAGGATGGCGGCTGTCT
>CAYXVN010000252.1:0-3310 GCA_964468565.1 uncultured Oscillospiraceae bacterium
CCGTGCCCTACAAGCTGCTGGACAAGGAGGTCTACCTGCTGGACATGACCGCCCTGGTGGCGGGCACCCAGTTCCGGGGCCAGTTCGAGAGCCGGATGAAGGGGCTCATCGAGGAGATCCGCAAACTGGGCAACATCATCCTGGTCATCGATGAGGTGCACACCATCGTGGGGGCCGGAGATGCGGAGGGCAGCATGAACGCCGCCAACATCCTCAAGCCCGCCCTCAGCCGGGGGGAGATGCAGGTCATCGGGGCCACCACCCTGAACGAGTACCGGAAGAACATCGAAAAGGACACCGCCCTGGAGCGGCGCTTCCAGCCCATCATCGTGGAGGAACCCTCCCTGGAGGACAGCGTGAAGATCATCGAGGGGGTGGCCCCCTACTATGAGGCCTACCACCAGGTGCAGGTGCCCCAGGCCATGTGCCGTGCCGCCGTCACCCTCAGCGAGCGCTACATCACCGACCGCTATCTGCCGGACAAGGCCATTGACCTGATTGACGAGGCCTGCTCCAACGTGAACCTCCACAACGCCAATCTGGCCCGGAGAGCCGCCCTGGAAAAGGACCTGGCGGATCTGGCCAAGGAGCGGGAGGTGCTCACCGGCGCGGATACGCAGGAGGCCTACCAGCGGCTGGCCACCATCCGCAGCATCGAGCTGCGCCAGGAGGCCGAGCTGGCGGAACTGAAGAAGGACGTGCCGGTACTCACCGAGGAGAATCTGGCCAATGTCATCGAGCTGTGGACCAACATCCCCGCCAGCCGCATCCGGGAGCAGGAGTATCAGCGCCTGGCCAAGCTGGAAGAGAGGCTGAAGCAGCACATTGTGGGGCAGGACGATGCCGTGGCCTCGGTGGCCGCCGCCGTGCGCCGCAACCGGGTGGGCATCTCCCCCAAGCGCAAGCCGGTGTCCTTCATCTTCGTGGGCTCCACCGGAGTGGGCAAGACCGAGCTGGTGAAGCAGCTGGCCGCCGACCTCTTCGACACCCCCGAGTCCCTCATCCGGCTGGACATGTCCGAGTTCATGGAGAAGCACGCCGTGTCCCGGATCATCGGGTCACCCCCGGGCTACGTGGGCTATGACGAGGCGGGCCAGCTCACCGAGAAGATCCGCCGCAAGCCCTACTCCGTCATCCTCTTTGACGAGATCGAGAAGGCCCACCCGGATGTGCTCAACGTGCTGCTGCAGATCCTGGACGACGGCCGCATCACCGACTCCCACGGGCGCACGGTGAACTTCGAAAACACCGTCATTGTCATGACCAGCAACGCCGGCAGCCACTCCCAGATCGGCAGCGTGGGCTTCGGCCGCACCGCCGGGGAGCAGGGCAAGGAAAAGGTGCTGAAGGCCCTCAACGAGTTCCTGCGGCCCGAGTTCATCAACCGGGTGGACGAGATCGTCTACTTCAACCAGCTCACCGAGGAGAACTTCCGGGACATCGCCGCCATCATGCTGCGGGAACTGGCGGACTCCCTGAAGGAGAAGGAGATCACCTTCACCTGGGACGACACCCTGATGGACTACCTGGTGCGCAAGTCCTTCTCCGCCACCTACGGGGCCCGCAACCTGCGCCGCCTCATCCAGAAGGAACTGGAGGACGCCATCGCCATCCGCCTCATCGAGAGCTTCGAACACCCCATCTCCTCCCTCCACGCCGCCGCAGAGGAGGACAAAATCCTGCTCACCGCCCTTTAACCCTCTCTCATCCGCCCGTCTCCCTCAGGAGGCGGGCGGTTTTCCGTTCCCGGACCGAAAAAGGCGCCGCAACGGAATTTCCGTCACAGCGCCTTTCGTTCCCTCATTCAGTTGAGGCGGACCGTCCTGCCGTTTCTGCGGTAGGACAGGCCGCTGAAATATCTGCTGGGATCGGTGCGGCTGCCATTGACACGCACCTCAAAGTGCAGGTGGTAGCCGGTGGACCGGCCGGTGGTGCCCACATAACCCAGAATCGCGCCCTGGCTCACCGTCTGTCCCACGCTCACTGCCCGGCTGTTCATATGGGCGTAGAGGGTGCTGGTTCCATCGCTGTGGGAGACCACCACATAGTTGCCGTAGGACCAGTTTCCGCCGCTTCCCTTGCAGGATACGGTGACCACCCCGCTCTTGGCACAGTGGATGGGGGTGTTCTTGGGCGCCGGAATGTCAATGCCGGTATGGTTCCCCGGTCTGCCGGTAATGGGATCCGTGCGGCCTCCGAAGAGAGAGGTCAGCAGGGTCCTGCCGGGCAGAGGCCAGGCAAAGCTGCCCTCCGCCTTCACACTGGAGATCTGAGGGGACAGCTCCTGCTCCATGCGGCGGATCTCCGAATCCGCAGCGCCGGCCGCCCGGCTCAGTTCCGCCTCCTGGGCCTCCAGTTCCTGCTCCGTCACGGTGATCTCACTGAGCAGCCGGTCCACTTCCGCCTCCTGGGCCTGCAGTTCCTCCTGGGCGGCAATCTGTTCCTGCTTGGCCGTCTCCTGCTCCTGCTTGGCAGCTTCCTGTTCCTTACGGGCCGCCTCCTGGGCCGCCTTCGCCTGCTCCAGTTCGCTGCGGGCCTGTTCCAGATCCGCCTTGATCCGCTCCAGCTCCGCCTTCTCCTCCTGGATCTTGGTGCGCAGAGCCTCCAGTTCATCCATGATCTCGTTGTCGTACTCCATGAACTCCTGGATCATCATGAAGTTGTCCAGCAGATCCGCAAAACTGTCGGAGGTAAAGAGAATGGACCAGTAGGAGACCTCCCCCTGCTCCTCCATCAGGCGCACCCGCCGGCAGAACAGATCATAGAGACGGGCCTCCTTGGCCTCGGTCTCCTCCAGCTCCTTCTGCTTGACGGCAATCTGCTCCTCGTAGCCGGCGATCTGGCTGTCCTTCTCCTGGATCTGCTTCTGGAGACTGTCAATCTCGCTCTGGATGCTCTCAATCTGACTCTGGATCCCGTCAATCCGGTCCTGAATGCTGGCGATGGTCTGCTGGATCAGATCAATGTCATCCTCCAGAAGTCTCTTCTGTTCCGTCAGCTCACTTTTCTGCGCCCTGGCCTGGGCCAGCTTCTCCTGAACTTCCGCCCGCTGAGTGGCCAGATTCTGAGATTCCTTCTTCAGCTTGTCTATGTCCGCCTGGGTGACCGCCTGGACTTCCTCCACCATGGTTACCGGGGACATGGGAAGCAGCAGTGCCATAACCAGCACCAGGGGCAGCAGCCGCCTGAACCATGCCCGCTTTTCCCTGACCATTTTCGGTCTCCTCCCTCCAGGAAACAATCGCTCCGCGTGTTACCGGAGCAGGAATATGTTCGCCACCATGGGCAGAATCAGAGCAATCACCATGAC
>CAYXVN010000253.1:0-3307 GCA_964468565.1 uncultured Oscillospiraceae bacterium
TCCTACATCATGGAGGAGTTTGTCAACGCGGAGGTCAACTCCTACGATGCCATCATCGACTCCCAGGGCGAGCCCATGTTCGAGGCGGGCAATGTGACCCCCATGTCCATCATGGATATCGTGAATGAGAACGACAACTCCATTTACTATATCGTCAAGGACCTGCCGGAGGACATCCGCCGGGCCGGCCGGGCGGCGGTGAAGAGCTTCGGGGTGAAAAGCCGCTTCATCCACTTCGAGTTCTTCCGCCTCACCCAGGACCAGGCGGGGCTGGGGAAGAAGGGGGACGTGGTGGCCCTGGAGGTGAACATGCGCCCCAGCGGCGGCTTCACCCCGGACATGCTGAACTTTGCCCGCTCCACCGACGTGTACAAGATCTGGGCGGACATGGTGGCCTTTGACCGGTCCACCAAGCCCATCGGGGAGCACGCCTACTGCGCCTATGCCGGGCGCCGGGACGGCAAGAACTTCGTGTACAGCCACGAGCAGATCCTGGAGATGTACGGGGCCAGCATGAAGATGGTGGAGCGCATTCCGGACGCCCTGGCGGATGCCATGGGCAACATGATGTACCTGGCCACCTTCTCCACCCGGGAGGAGCTGGATCAGTTCTACAGCGACGTGCTCAGGTGCTGGTAAAGCCCTGAGATCGAGCTTCTCCGGGCCGGGCTCCCCCGGGGAGAACCGGTGGGGCAGTCCTCCGGGGGTGAGAGGGCTCCTGCCCTTTCCGCCGGGGCGGCGGGGAAAATTCACATGGTTTTCCTATTGCTTTTCCGGAGGGAATCGGGTACAATGGGGACAGCGAATGCAGGAGGTGCCCTATGAGTGAAGAGTACGGCTCTGACATTCTGACCCTGACCGACGAAGAGGGAACCGAGCTGGACATGGAACTGCTGGATTCCCTGGAACACAACGGTGTGGAGTACCGACTCCTGTGGCCCCTGGCCATCGGCGGAGAGCCGGTGGAGGAGGACAGCGAAGAGGCCGGCTTCGTCATCATGAAGGTGATCGAGGAGGCCGGCGAGATAATTCTGTCCACGGTGGACTCGGAAGAGGAAGCCGAGGAAATCTACGAGCTGTTCATGAAGCGGCTGGAGGACATGGACGACGGGGAAGACGAGGATGAAGAGTAGTAAGGCGGTCTTCCTGCTCGGTGCGTGATGAGTTCTTTTAAACCCACATCTCCAAATCGGGATGCCCCCCTCACGGCGTGGCTTGCAGGCCTCCCGGCCCCCTATGAGGTCAGCCGGATGTTGGAAGCAGTAAAGCGCTGTGGAGGCAACCCACCTGCCCAATTTCGTGCAGGTTTTAATTGGCTCACACGGCCAGAGCGGGATCTTCCGCCTTTCACTGGACCGCAGCACCTGGTGCTGCGGTCTTTCTTGTCTTGCCTCCCGGCATGCTGCGTGCTATACTGACCGGGAAGGAGGGATGGCTGTGGATACCGCGCAGCGCAGAGCGGCTGTTCTCCGGCGGCTGACGGAGGCCGCCGGCCCGGTGAAGGCCTCGGAGCTGGCCGGGGAGATGTCCGTCACCCGTCAGGTCATCGTGAAGGATGTAGCCCTTCTGCGGGCGGAGGGCCACGACATCCTTGCCACCCCCAGAGGCTACGTGGTGGAGAAGGAGGATGCCTGCATCCGGCACACCGTGGCCTGCTCCCACCGGCAGGAGGACATGGAGGAGGAACTGAACGCCATGGTGGACCAGGGATGTACGGTGGAGAATGTGATCGTGGAGCATCCGGTCTACGGCCAGCTGACCGGGTCTCTGAATCTGGCCAGCCGCCACGACGTGAGGGAGTTCATCGCCCGCAGCGCAGGGGCCAGCCCGCTGTGCATGCTCACCGGCGGCATCCACCTGCACACCCTGATCTGCCCGGATGAGGAGGCCTTCCGGCGGGTGAAGGCTGCCCTGCGGAGGAAGGGAATTCTCCTGGAGTGAGGAAGAGGGGTCCCGCCGGAGGAGGGCGGGACTGTCCGGCGGCGGCTCCGGAGATCTCCGGAGCCGGTTCCGCTGCGTCATTGTGATGGGTTATGGTCCCGGGAAGAGGGAAAAGGACGGCGGAACTCACAATTGACAGGGGGCGGATTTGGGGTACAATTGTATTTACAGGTGTCTAGACACCTGTAAATACAGCATTAAAGAAGGATAACAATGGAAGGGATCCGCACCTTTTTTCAGCGCAAGAACATTGTCATCTCCGCAAAGCGCTACGGCATAGACGCCATGGGGGCCATGGCGCAGGGGCTGTTCTGCTCCCTGCTCATCGGCACCATCATCAAAACCCTGGGCGGGCAGCTGGGCATCGGGTTTCTGACGGACATCGGGACCTATGCCATGGCGGTCAGCGGGCCGGCCATGGCGGTTGCCATCGGCCACGCCCTTCAGGCGGACCCCATGGTGCTCTACTCCCTGGTGGCGGTGGGCTGGGCGGCCAACGCGGAGGGGGGAGCGGGCGGCCCCCTGGCGGTTCTCATCATTGCCATCGTGGCCGCGGAATGCGGCAAGATGGTGTCCAAGGAGACGAAGGTGGACATCCTGGTTACCCCCGGGGTTACCGTTCTGGTGGGGGTGGCCCTGGCCAAGCTTATCGCCGCTCCCATCGGTGCCGTTGCCAACGCCTTCGGTGAGATCATCAAAACCGCCACCACCCTGCAGCCCTTCTGGATGGGCATCGTGGTGTCCGTGCTGGTGGGGATCGCCCTGACCCTGCCCATCTCCTCCGCCGCCATCTGTTCGGCCCTGGGCCTTGTGGGCCTGGCCGGGGGCGCCGCCACCGCCGGCTGCTGTGCCCAGATGGTGGGCTTTGCCGTCATGTCCTTCCGGGAGAACGGCTGGGGCGGCCTGGTGTCCCAGGGCCTGGGGACCTCCATGCTGCAGATGCCCAACATCATCCGCAACCCCCGCATCTGGATTCCCCCCACCCTGGCCTCTGCCATCACCGGGCCCATCGCCACCTGCGTGTTCCACCTGGAGATGAACGGCACCCCCATCAACTCCGGCATGGGAACCTGCGGTCTGTGCGGACCCATCGGGATCTGGACCGGCTGGATGGCCCCGTCGGAGGAGGCCATCGCCGACGGAGCGGTGGCCCTCAGTCCCACCGCCTTCCACTGGCTGGGCATGGTCCTGGTCTGTTTTCTCCTCCCCGCCCTTCTCTCCTGGGTCTTCTGCCGGCTGCTGCGCTCCATTGGCTGGATCCGGGAGGGGGATCTGGTGCTCCCCCACTGAAAGGTACAGCTGCCCTTAATGAAAAGCGGACCGTCTGGGAAATCAGGCGGCCCGCTCTTTTGGCGTTTCGGGGCCC
>CAYXVN010000254.1:0-3295 GCA_964468565.1 uncultured Oscillospiraceae bacterium
CCTCCCGGATGTCCGGCACATGGAGAAACTCCCTGTGCCCGGGCCCTCCGGGGGGCCTTTTTTTCTCTTCCCCCGGACAGATTCGTACGATTTTTCTAGAAAACGGACGCTGGTATCTATAGTCCCCGCCGGCCGGCCGGTACAATGAGCCGGAACTTTCAGTCAGGCGTTCCTCTCCCGCCCCCGTTTCATCCTGACCTCCGGCCGGGAGGGGAGAACGCCACCACCATTCCCTCAAAAGGAGGAAACACCATGTCACAAAAACCTGTTCTCGTTGTCATGGCTGCCGGAATGGGCGGCCGCTACGGAGGACTGAAGCAGGTGGAACCCGCAGGTAATCACGGACAGCTGATCCTGGACTACTCCCTCTACGATGCCCGCCGGGCCGGGTTCCAGACCGCGGTCATCGTCATCCCCCGCACCATTGAGCATGACTTCCACAGGGTCATCGGGGAGCGGATCTCCCGGGCCATGGAGGTCCGCCCCGTCTTTCAGGACCTGGAGGATCTGCCCCAGGGCTACACCGTGCCGAGGCGCCGGAGAAAGCCCTGGGGCACCGCCCACGCCGTACTGGCGGCCCGCCACGCGGTGAAGGGCCCCTTCGCCGTCATCAATGCGGACGATCACTACGGGCCTGAGGGCTTCCGGCGCATCTTTGACTACCTGAACGGCCACCCGGACGGGGAGTTCTGCGAGTACGCCATGGTGAGCTACCCCCTGGGCAATACGCTGACGGACCACGGCTCTGTGTCCCGGGGCATCTGTGCGGTGACGGAGGACGGCTATCTGAATACCGTCACGGAGCGCACCGACATCGCCCGGGAGGGGGACAGGATCCGCTGTATGGAGGACGACGGGGTCACCTGGACCGACCTGCCGGCGGACACCCCGGTGAGCATGAACCTGTGGGGCTTCACCCGCTCCTTCCTGGACGAGGCCTGGGCCGCCTTTCCCGCCTTTCTGGACCGGGCCCTGGCGGAGAACCCCCTGAAGGCGGAGTACTTCCTGCCCGGCGCGGTGGCCCGGCTGACCCGGGAGGGAAAGGCCCGGGTAAAGGTTCTCTCCAGCCCGGACCGGTGGTACGGGGTGACCTACCGGGCGGACCGGCCCGCCCTTCTGGCCGCCATCCGGGAGATGACCGAGGCCGGTCTCTATCCGGACCGGCTGTGGGAGGTGACCTGAGATGCTCTCCGCCGAATTAACCCTGGAGGAGGTGCTCAAGGCCTACGACTTCGGGGCGCCTGTGGTGGGAGCCCTCCGCTACGGCAAAGGGCACATCAACGACACCTTCTGCGTCCACACCCAGCCGGAGGACGACAGCTGCCGCTGCTTCATTCTCCAGCGCATCAGCATCGCCGCCTTCCAGCACCCGCAGCATCTGATGGAAAACATCATCGGAGTCACCACCCACCTGGCCCGGAAGATCCTCCAGGAGGGGGGCGACCCCCTGCGGGAGACCCTGCGGGTGCTGCCGAACCGGAGGGGGGAGCCCTTCACCTGGGACTACCTGGGGGGCGCCTGGCGGGTCTACCCCTTTGTGGAGGGGACGCTGTGCTGCCAGAGCGCGGACACCCCGGAGCGCTTCGCCGCCTCCGGACGGGCCTTCGGCCGCTTTCAGCGGCTGCTCGGGGACTATCCGGCCCACACCCTCCACGAGACCATCCCCCGGTTCCACGATACGGAATACCGCCTGGAAGGCCTGACGGCCGCCCTGACCGTTGATCCCGTGGGGCGGGCGGGGAACTGCCGGCAGGAGATCGCCTTCGCCCTGGCCCGGAGCGGGGACTGCTCCGTGGCCCTGGAGGCACTGCGCTCCGGCAGGCTTCCTCTGCGGGTGACCCACAACGACACCAAGCTCAACAACGTACTCCTGGACCGGAACACCGGAGCGGGCCTGTGTGTCATTGATCTGGACACCGTCATGCCCGGCCTCTCCCTCTACGACTTCGGTGACTCCATCCGCTTCGGAGCCGCCCGCTGCGCCGAGGATGAGCGGGACCTGGACCGGGTGAACCTGGACCTGGATTTCTTCCAGGCCTACACGAAGGCCTTTCTTCAGGAGACGGGAAACACCCTGACCCGGACGGAGGTGGCCTTCCTGCCCTGGGGAGCCAGGCTGATGGCCCTGGAGTGCGGCATCCGCTTTCTCACGGACTACCTGGATGGGGACCGCTACTTCCACACCAGCCGCCCGGACCAGAATCTGGATCGCGCCCGCACCCAGTTCCGGCTGGTGGCGGAGATGGAGATCCTCTGGAACGACCTGGAGGACCTGGTCTGGGAGGCATCCGGCCTGTACCCGGATCCCCAGAACCCCCCGCCGGTGCCCACAGTCTCCCCCCTGTGATTATCCCAAAACCATACGAAAGGACCACGATCATGCAGCATCTCTTCGCTTCCGACTATGACGATCTGAGCCACAAAGTGGCCTCCCTCATAGCCGCCCAGATCACCTTAAAGCCCGAGAGTGTTCTTGGCCTTGCCACCGGCTCCACGCCCATGGGGGCATACCGCCTGCTGGTCCAGTGGCACAGATGCGCCGGCCTCTCCTTCTCCAAAGTCCGCACCGTCAATCTGGATGAGTACTGCGGACTGGGCCCGGACCACCCCCAGAGCTACCGGTACTACATGCAGCACAACCTGTTCAGCCTGGTGGACATCAGCCCGGACAACACCCACATCCCCAACGGCCTGGCCGAGGACCCCGATGAGGAGTGCAAACGCTACGATCATCTGATCTGCGATCTGGGAGGAATCGACCTCCTGCTGCTGGGCCTGGGCGACAACGGACACATCGGGTTCAACGAGCCGGACTGTCTCTTCGGGCTGTCCACCCATCTGGCGCATCTGACCCCCTGCACCCTGAAGGCCAACAGCCGCTTCTTCTCCACCCCGGAAGAAATTCCCCGCCAGGCCTACACCATGGGCATCCGGAGCATCATGGAGGCAAGGCACATCATCCTGGCCGTCAGCGACAGGAACAGGGCGGGTACCGTGGCAGCAGCCACGAGAGGGTTCATCAGCCCGGAACTGCCCGCCTCCATCCTCCAGCTTCACCCCAACCTGACTGTGGTGATGACAAAGCCGGACAGCGAAGATGTGCCTGATGACTTCCGGCCCCGGTGATCCCCCCACAAGAGAAGAGAAAGGAAGCGGTACCCCATGTCCGTTCTGGTCTGTGGCGGAGCCGGATACATCGGCAGCCACACCTGTACTGAACTGCTCCAGGCCGGCTGTGACATCGTGGTCGCGGACAACCTGTCCAACTCCTGCCGGGAGGCCCTGCGCCGGGTGG
>CAYXVN010000255.1:0-3289 GCA_964468565.1 uncultured Oscillospiraceae bacterium
GGTGAAGGTGCGCTCCACCGCCGCCGCCGCTGCCGGTGCAGACATCTACTGGGATGCCGCCACCACCGTCAACGGGGATCCCAGCCACAACATGAACAGCTGGATCAACTTCTTCGCGGATGCGGACGGCGTAACCAACGACAATCTGCGGGATACCATCGTGTACAGCGGCGCCTCCTCCCTGAACAAAGGCACCAACACGGAAGGCACTCTGGCCGACTGGAATACCAATAACGCCCGCTACCGCACCTGGTATTGGGACAACCAGGACGGAATCCCGGTCATGACGTACACAATGGCAATGTTTCAGGCGCACAATTGTGAACCTGGTTACCGTCCTTTGATGTGGGACTTTCTGAAGCACTACCGGGTGGACACCGCTGCCGATGGCACCGTGACCCACTCCTACAGTGCCTCCGGCTTTGCTGAGAATGATACCGTGGTTCTGGATTCCAGCAAGGCCCCCAGCACTGACACCATTGAGAGCATTCAGGCATTCACCGACGAGACCATGTACGGCACCGGCGTAGTGGAGGTCCAGGTGACCTATCAGGAAGGTGTGGATCTGTCCGGTCTGTATCCCAGTTCCTATGTGCTGGAAGACAGGGGCTCCCTCTCCCCTGACTTCGGCCGTGTGGCAATCTCCGATGTCTCCGTGAAGGACCGTACCGTCACTCTGACCATCGCCAACGGCACCGCCGCCACCTCCAAAAACTCCCTGGTCTACACCGGTGAGAATGCCGGCTCCCGGGAGCGCAACGCCTTCGGCATCTACTGCACAGGCGCCTGGTACCGTGATGTGAACGGCACCATCCACTATGGCGAGGAGGCCTCCGGCGAGTATGCGGCCAACGACACCGGCATGGGCTATCAGGCCCGGGCCAGCCTGGAACTGAAGCTGCGCCACGCCAGTGAGCCCGCCTCCGCCGCTCTGGCTCTGGCGGACAGCAAGGGCCAGTACACCTCCGCCAACAAGTGGAAGGCCACCGTGGACCGCCAGTTCGGTGAGGGCGGCTTCAAGTCCTTCGCCGAGATGGGCATTCAGATCCCCAGCACCTCCGCCGCTGCCACCGACGGCACCGGAGACGCCTTTGTCCGGGGCTTTGCCTATGTGCCGGCCAACTACAATCCGGACAACGGCATCGTCTTCACCCTCCAGGGCCAGGGCATCTGCTACTGGCAGTTGCCGGACGGCACCAACGACGAGGGTACCACCATCCGGTATGACTCCGCCACCACCTCCTGGAAGAACAGCGGCGCCATCGTGGTGAACATCAGCGACCGGTCCAGCGCCGGCCCCGGCGGATACTACGATGTGTACGATTTCGTTGAGGACGACTGCAAGGTCATGCAGTACTTCATCGACACCTACAAGGTCACCGGCAATGTGATTCTCCAGGGCAACTCCCGGGGCACCATGGCCTCCAGCATCATCATCAAGGCCCTGGCCGGCCAGAACTACAGCCCCAAGGAGCAGGGCATGGGCTACGATGGTCCTCACGACAAGAACCTGAATGGCGCCTTTGATTTCAACATCGACGTGTTCATCTGCCAGAACGGCTCCTTCGGCGGCAACGGCATCTACACCCAGGAAGACTACGAGGCCGTGGCCAAGACCGGTCTGAAGGTCTGGTGCTTCGATGGTGAGCAGGACTCCAACAACATCGAGACCCTGGAAAACTACCGCAAGGCCATTGCGGACACCGGCTCCCAGGTGGGCGAAGACAACATCCGCCTCACCGCCTATCCCTCCGCCCTGTACAGCTACTGGGGTGAGAGCGACCACTCCACCACCCGCATGAACGGCTGGTACTTCGATGAGGCCCCCTACTGCGGCCCCGATCTGAAGATCGTGAACGGCGAGATCGTCTACAATACCCAGCTGAAGGCCGGCGACACCTACCAGATGGAGTGCCTGGGCAGCGCTGCAGGCAGCAGCAAGAATGGGCATACCTACACCGTCTACGGGGAGCTCTTCCATGACTGGGCCGTCTCGGTCCGGTAACTCCCCGCAGCACAATTTCATGTTCCATTCCCGGACCTGAACCGGGAGGGCGGCAGACCGGAGACGGCCTGCCGCCTTTTTTTGTCTCCGGGAAGTCTGCAGCCGGGATCCTTCCCTGCCGGAGTTGCCGCCGGACCCGGCCTGCCGGAAAACCAGGGCGCAGTACCGCACTTCTCCCCTGTCCGGTATGACGGGAGGAGCAGGAGGGAGTGAGGAACCCTGGGGGACACGGCTGCGTCTCTCCCCCGGACCCGGAAGGTGGGGACCTCCGGGCTGCACGGTGAGGCAGTCGGGGAACAAAACCGGTGGGCACGCCTCCCACCCTTCTCCCTCCGGGGCCACCACGGGATTTCGCTGGCGTGACCTGTCCCGACTCACCGGTACCGGCAGGGGGGAGAACCTCCCCAGGGCTGACCGGTTGTGACGAAAACCATCCCCGCACCCCTCAGCCGGAGGGGCTCCCCTCTCCCAAACTCTCCCTCGACCGGCTGTAGTCCCTGCCCTGCGGTTGCCCTTCGGAAATTCTGCTTCCAGTCCGGTCTGGAAGCTGCAACGACCTGGTGAACCACGTGCCCCGATCCGGCTGACTTCCGGCCACTCCCTCCATCCGGCACCCGATGGGGATGCTGCCGGGCCGGCTGACCGACAGCCAAAGCTTTCCTCTGGAGCGGGAGGCGGCTGGAAGCTTTCGCCGGCACCTGGAGTGTGGCACATGGCTTTGCCTTCTTGGTATCCCCACCCTGACCAGCCGCCAACGCTTCTCTCACCCCAGTCCATCTCACCGCCAGTTTCTGTACTCCTCCAGAGTCTGTCCACCAGCTTCCATATTCCACCCATATCTCCCCCATATTCGCCCCATATTGCCCCACCTTGTCAAAGACCTGATTTCGTGCTTCTCCCGCCGCCCCTTCGGTCCCTGTACCAGGCTCCTCCGGGCTGCAGCCAAATCCCGAGCCGTCCCACAGCCCCCCGTACATCTCCCACATCTCCCCCAACATATTTCCATCTCCATCTGGTCCGCAGCCGAACCCCTCTCTCATCCCAGCCTGCCGCCGACCCCTCACTCACCCCCAGTCCGTCTCACCCCAGCTTCTGCACTCCTTCATAGCCTGCTCTCCAACTTCCATACTCCACCCATATCTCCCCCACATCCGCCCCATATTGCCCCTCTTGGCAGACTCCCGTTTCCCTTCCCAGGGGACGTTCCCCAAACCTGCGCCCCGGGGAGCCCCGGGAGCCTTCCCCCAAGGCGGGGAATCTCCTGTCCGCCAGGCACCTGTCCGG
>CAYXVN010000256.1:0-3285 GCA_964468565.1 uncultured Oscillospiraceae bacterium
CGCCTGGAGGCCAGCAAGGAAATTAAGGACCGCCCCTGGTACAGCCCCATGGACGACGGGGCCTACACCTTCACCCTCACCGGTATAGAGAAAGATGCCCCCATGCCGGCTGGCTCCGAAGATGGCACCTTCCCCACGGAAAACCGGGAGAAGACCATCCTCTTCCCGGAGATTGTCTTTAACAGCGTCGGCACCTGGCACTACACCATCCGGGAGACCGCCGTGAAAGATAAGGCCCCCGGGGTGACGAAGAGTGACCAGACCGTATATGCCACCGTCACCGTCACGGAGGAGGACGGACGGCTTCAGGCTGCCGTCACCTATTCCTATGAAGACGGCAGCGACCCTTCCAGTGAGCCCCTGACCTTTACCAACAGCTATGAAACCGGGAATCTCATCATCTCCAAGACCATATCCGGAGAGGACCCGGATCCCGGCAGGAAGTTCCACTTCACCCTGAGCCTCTATGACGGGAGAGATTTCTCCAGCCCGGTGGACCTGAACCGGACCTACGAAGACATGAAGTTCACCCACGGGGTCATGGAGTTTGACCTGGCAGCGGGCGAGGAACTGCAGGGAACCGGCCTTCCCGCGGGACTGCACTACACCGTCACCGAGACCCCGGATCCGGACTACACCACAGACACCCCCACCCTGCAGGGGGTCATCTCCAGCGAAGAACCCGCAGAAGCACACTTTGTCAACACCTGTTCTGCGGCCACCCTCACCCTGTCCAAGGAGGTGACGGGGAGCGACACGGATCAGGCCTTTGACTTCACCGCCATCTTTACCCTGCCGGAGGGGGCCAGCAGTCCCGCCATGGACGGCACCCTCAATGCCACAGCGGAGGACGGGTCAGCTCAGAGCATTTCTGTCACCGAGGAGACGGATGACCGGGGCCGTATCCTTCTCACCGCCACCTTCTCCCTGGCCCACGGCCAGTCCCTGGCCTTCCGTCTGCCGCCGGGCACCGCCTATGCTGTGGCGGAGCAGCCTGCGGCGGGCTTTATCCTGGAGGATGCCCCGGACAGCCAGGGCACCCTGGCCCCGGGGGGAACATCCGTACAGTTCACCAACCGCCATGCCCCCACAGAGGCTTCGGTCTCCTTCCAGGGCACCAAGCAGATCGTGGATAAGGCGGGGGCGGAGCAGGAGTGGATTCCCCAGTGGGATGACGGCGCCTACCGCTTTACCCTGACTCCGAAGGACGGCGCCCCCATGCCGGAGGGCACCGGGGATCCGGTCACCGTAACCAATGAGCAGCAGAGCATCTCCTTCCCCGCCATCACTTTCACCCGGTCCGGGACATACACCTATGAGATTTCCGAGGAACCGGACAGTGACGCTCCCCTTGTGGACTGGGACCAGGCGGTGATCACCGCCACCGTGGCGGTGACCGAGGAGGAGAACGGAGCCCTGTCTGCCCGCGTCACTTACTCCTGCCCGGACCCCGACCACATCTCCCCGGAGGGGGATGGCTTCATCTTCCGCAATACCTATCATCCCACCCTGGGGAAACTGCAGATCACCAAGACCCTGGAGGGCGCCCCGGAGGGGGCCCCATCCTTCCCCTTTGAAGTGCGCATCGGGCGGGCAGAGGGGGCCCGGGACATCCGGGTGTTCCAGGATGGCCAGGAGTTCCTGCCCTACACCCGCACAGACGCCGCCGGCCCCCGCCAGGAGCTGGCCCCCGTCACCGCAGACGGGGTCACCTACGTGGTGAGCCTGGAGCTGGCCGCCGGAGAGGCGGCGGAATTCAGCCTGGTGGAGGGAGCTCCCTGCACCGTGACGGAACTGCCCACACCGGGCTATGTGGCCAGACAATCTTCCTGGAGAAGTACCATTCAGGAGAACCAAACCAGCCCGGCCGTCTTTGTCAACACCCGCCAGCCCGATCAGGCATCCGTCCAGCTGGAGGCCCGCAAGGCCATAGAGGGGCGCAGCTGGGATTCCGCCCAGGACGACGGGGCCTATACCTTCACCCTGACCCCCCTGACGGCGGATGCCCCCATGCCGGAGGGCAGCGGGGACCAGGGCTGTGACACCGTAAACCAGGAGGGCCTCATCCGCTTTCCTCCCATCCTCTTCTCTGCCCCTGGCACCTACCGGTATGAGATCCGGGAGACCGGGGTGAACGCCCTCCAGTCCCCCTACGTCAGCCCCAGCCACCAGGTGATCTATGCCACGGTGGTGGTGGAGGACACGCCAGAGGGTCTGAGGGTCACCTCCCTCACCTACCGGGAAGATCCGGAGGGGGGCGGCTCTGAAGAGCCCATGACCATCACCAACCTGAGCCAGGCCGGCTCCCTCACCATCCGCAAAGAGGTCACCGCTTCCCAGGCGGATCTGCTCCGCCCCTTCCCCTTTACCCTCACCCTCAGGGGACCGGATGGCCAGGCCCTCAATCCAAGCGGATCTCAGCTCGCCTTTTCCCAGGGCCAGGCCACCTTCTCCCTGGCCCACGGCCAGTCCCTCACCATCCCGGACCTGCCGGCGGGCACCACCTATACCATTGAGGAGGGGGAGACCCCGGGCTACCGGCCGGACCGGGCACAGCGCTCCGGCACCATACCCGCCTCCGGCAGCCTGACGGAAGTCTTTGTGAACCGCCGCACCGGAGAGGGCACCGGCTCCCTCACCCTGGAGAAAACCGTGCGGGGAGCGGGGGCGGACCCGGAGCAGGCCTTCACCTTTACCATCACCCTGACGGATGAGTCCGGCACACCCCTGGAGGGCATCCGGGGCGGCCTCACCTTCACGGGGGGCAACGCCTCGGTTACCCTGAGAGCGGGAGAGTCCCGCACCATTGGGGACCTGCCTGAGGGCACCCGCTACACCGTCTCTGAGCAGCCGGTGGCAGGCTACACCCAGATTGGCAGCGACCCGGAGGGGGTCATCCATACCGGGGAGGACAGCCTGGCCGCCATCGTCAACCGGGCTTATGAACCGGAGCCTCCCAGCACCGGCTCCCTCACCATTGAGAAAACCGTGACGGGAGCGGGGGCGGACCCGGAGCAGACCTTCACCTTTACCGTCACCCTGACGGACGCATCCGGCGCACCCCTGGAGGGCACCTGGGGCGGCCTCACCTTTACGGAGGGCACCGCATCGGTCACCCTGAGAGCGGGAGAGACCCGCACCATTTCCGGACTGCCCGCCGGCACCCGCTACACTGTCTCTGAGCAGCCCACGGCAGGCTTCACCCAGGTGGGCAGCGACCCGGAGGGGACCATCCGTGCCGGGGAGACCAGCCTGGCCGCCGTGGAAAACCGGGCGGACCAGCCG
>CAYXVN010000257.1:0-3278 GCA_964468565.1 uncultured Oscillospiraceae bacterium
GGGGCGAAGTCGAATTGAGACGATAGAGTTTTATTCGATTTTATTGAGCGGTATCAATGGCGTGGAGCACCATGGAGCAGGGCTCCCCCCGCTCAATCCACGCCTCAATCTCCTGAGCACTGAGCATGGTCGTTCCTCCTTCTGCCTCCTAGGGATCTGCGTTCCCTGCTGTCTGCTGCGCTTCCAGAATCTCCAGCAGATGGCATGCCAGCTGCCGGTGTCCCTCCGGGGAGAGATGGATGCCGTCCGGGGCCAGGGGCAGGTTCCAGGCCCCGGTGTCCACAAAACCGGTTCCCAGGCGGGCGGCGCACTCCTCCAGAGCCCGGGACAGAAGGCCGTCCGTGGTGGTATAGGGCCGGTACCAGCGGTCGTCCCCGAAGTCCAGCCAGGGCGGGGCCAGGATCAGCCAGGAAGTTCCCTGCAGGAGGGGATTCTTCCGGGCCCGGGACACAAAGCGCTCCATGCGGCCGGCCACAAAGGCCGGGTCCGGAGGGTGACTCAGGTAGTCGTTGGTGCCCAGCATGACGGCGATACGGTCCAGGGGCACCAGGGTGCGGACGCAGTCCTCCCAGGCGGCCCACTCGAACTTCATCTCCGGAATGCAGCGCCCGGGCAGGGCGTCCGTCAGCACCTGCCAGCGCCCGGCAAGTGCCTTTCCCACCAGGTCCGGCCAGCGGGAGTCCTCCGGGTAGCGGCCGCCGCTGCCCCTGCCACAGCCCGGGTCGTAGCCGTAGGTGTTGGAATCCCCGTAGAAGAGAAGCCGGGGCAGTGGGGTTTTCATGCCTTCACCTGCTTTCCCGCAGTTTCGCCCTCCCCGGAAGGGGGGCTGGGACCAGTCTACCAGAAAGGGGGGCCGGTGGCAAGAGAATCCTTCCCCCGGGGAGACGAAAAAAAGAGAGGGCGGACCCGGGACGGGCCCGCTCTCCCCCATGGGGACAGATTCGCTCTGAGGGTCAGAAGAAAAGCTGGTGGATGCCGGACCAGCGCAGCCCCGCCTCCCGGGCCGCCTGCTCCACCGCCTCCCGCTCCCCCACCGGGGCGCTCCAGCACATGCCGCAGCCGGCGGAGATGGCGGTGGGCAGGGGAATCAGCCGTCCGGGGACACCGTGGGACCGGCACCAGGCCTCCATGGCCATGGCGTCTGTGGTGGCGGGAAAGCTGACGATGACCCGCATTTCCTTTTGGCGCATGGGCTCAGGGTCTGACCAGCAGGTCCGCCCCGGTCATCTTCTCCACGATGGCGTACATGTTGGTGACCTCCCCCACCTGCAGACGGTCCGTCAGGCCGTAGAAGTTCAGGCAGGTGCCGCAGGTGAGGATCTCCACGCCCTGGGCCTGCAGGGACTTCAGATCCTCCAGGGAGGGGGAGTCCGTGCAGGGGATGGAGGCGCCTCCGTTAAAGAAAAGGATGGTGGTGGGAAGGACGTCCTGCTGGCTGAGGGCAAAGAGGAAGCCCTTCATCAGGGTGGCACCCAGTTCGTCGTTGCCGGTGCCCATGGTGGCCGAGGAGATGGCCACCACGATGTTCTTCTTCCCCGCCTGGCTCTCCGGGGTGACGGGGCAGGTCTCCGGCTCCGGAGTCTCCTCCTGCGGGGGAACTTCCCCGATCTCCATGGTGACCCGGAAGTGGTTTTCCTCCAGCTTCTCGGACTTCACCCGGTAGCCCTTCTGGTTGGCCATCTTGGTGAGGTTCTGGACGGCGATCTCAAGGTCCACTTCGGTCTCCACACTGCCGGGACCGGTGAGGGTGCGGATGGCGTTTTTTGTCTTGACCACCGGGATGGGACAGGCATCCCCCATGGCATTGACCTGTATCATGACTGAAAAACTCCCTTCTGTCGGTGCAGTTTCAGGAGCCGGAGACCAGGATCTCCGGCTGGCAGCGCTGGGTCAGTTCCCCCACCATCTCCGCCGGCAGGCCGGCCTGGCGCAGTTCCCGGCACAGATTCCCTGCCGGCTCCGGCTCCAGGGCGATGAGCAGACCGCCGGAGGTCTGGGGATCAAAGAGAACTTCCTCCATGGCGAAGGGGACCTTCTCAAAGCGGACAAAGGGACCCACATGGTTGCGGTTGCGCTGGGCTGCGGCGGTGAGCAGGAACTCATCCGCATAGGCCTCCGCCTGGGGGAAGCGGGGAATCCGGTTCAGATCCACCCGACAGGACAGGCGCCCATCCAGCATCTCGTGGAGGTGGCCCAGAAAGCCGAAGCCGGTGACGTCGGTGCAGGCGTGGACGGGGTAGCTGCGGCACAGCGCAGCCGCCTGCCGGTTGAGGGTGGTCATGGAGTCCACCGCCGCCTGCAGGGCCTCCGGGGAGGCCTCCCCCACCCGGGCGGCGGTGCAGATGATGCCCACCCCCAGCCGCTTGGTGAGAATCAGCACATCCCCCGGTCTGCCCCCGTTATTGGGATAGATGCGGCGGGGGTCCACGATGCCGGTGACCGAGAGGCCGTACTTCACCTCCCGGTCCGCAATGGAGTGGCCGCCGGCCAGGATGCCCCCTGCCTCCCGGACCTTCTCGGACCCGCCCCGCAGGATCTCCCCCAGAATGTTCAGATCCATGGTCTCCGGAAAGCATACGATGTTCAGAGCGGTCTTCACCTCGCCTCCCATGGCCCAGATGTCACTGAGGGCGTTGGCGGCGGCGATCTGGCCGAAGGTGTAGGGGTCCTCCACCATGGGCGGGAAGAAGTCCAGGGTCTGGACGAAGGCCAGATCCTCCCGCAGCCGGTAGACCGCCGCGTCGTCCCGGCTGTCGTAGCCCACCAGGAGATCCGGGTCCGGCTCCCCCCTCGGCAGGTTCTCCAGCACCCGGCTGAGAATTCCGGGGCCCAGCTTGGCGGTACAGCCCCCTCCCCGGCAGAAGACAACGGGTTCGGACATGGTTCATGCTCCTCTCCGGTTCCCCGGGTCCGGCGGACCCGGGGGACAGATTCCTTCTGCGCCATTATAAACCGGCTGAAGAGAAAAGAAAAGGAGAAAAATCGGGCTGAAATGCCGGTGATTTATAGAAATAAACAATAAACCGGAGAGGCCAAATCCCCGGAAACCCGCTGGACAGACACCCCGGATCCGGATTATACTTTCAGCGAAATGACACAGAGAGAGGAGGCGCCGCCGGCATGGAACAGCGGCAGCTGCTGCGCAGCATTCCCAGAGTGGATGAGCTGCTGGAGAGAGAGGAGATCCTGCGGCTGAGAGCGGACCGTCCCGCTCCGGCAGTGCGGGAAGGGGTTCATTGACAGTTCCCAAAAGGCGCACAATAGTGTTAAGGTTCTGT
>CAYXVN010000258.1:0-3253 GCA_964468565.1 uncultured Oscillospiraceae bacterium
CTCAGGGTGCCTCCGGCTCCGGGCTGCCTCCGGTGGGCTGGGAGCTGTACAGCTCCTGGCCCAGGTTGTAGATGATGTCGTACACGCTGCCGTCCGGCTGGGTGATGGTGCCGGTGCCGTGCTGCACATGCAGATAGGTGCCGTCCGGGTTCACGCTGCGCAGGATGCCGCCCTCGTAGATGCCCGCGGGCAGGTCCTGGACGCCGGTGCCCACCATGAACTCTCCCCCGTTCCACACCCCGTCCAGGCTGCGGAAGCGGGAGCCCTCGGACTGGAAGACCATCTTTCCCATGCCCTCCGGCCGGCCGGCACTCCAGAAGCCGGTGTAGAGACCATCCGCCTCCAGATAGCGGAAGGGCCGGTTCACCACATAGCCCTCCGTGTCCTCTCCGGAGGGCCGGGCGGAGGAGGACTCCCCGGAGGAGGAGTCGTTGGGTACCGGCAGGGTCATGGAGGGCGGGGGAGTGGACTCCGGCTGGGAGGAGGCCTCCGGCTCCCCCTCCGGCTCCGGCGGGGCGCCGGCGGGATTGAGGGCCTGGGGATCCAGAAGCCGCAGATCCAGGATGCCGGCGTCGTTGAGGCTCACCTTCAGCATGGCCTCCACGGTCTCCGGGGTGAGGCCGGGGTTGCAGGCCTTGATCAGGGCGGCGGCGCCGGAGACCATGGGGCAGGCCATGCTGGTGCCGGAGAGAGTCTCATATCCCCCCGGCCAGGTGGAGCGGATGTCCTCCCCGGGGGCCATCAGGTCCACGCTGGGGCCGAAGTTGCTGAACTGGGACCGCTCCTCCCCGGGGCCGCAGGAGCCCACCACCAGCAGGCCGGGGGTGGTGATGTGGCCCGGGCAGTCGAACCGCTCCTCGATGTAGTGCCCCTCATTGCCGGCGGAGCAGACCACCTGACAGCCCTGGGCCATGGCGTGGGCAATGGCCTCGTCCAGCACCATGTTGTGGGGGCCCACAAAGGACAGGTTCAGCACGTCGCAGTTCTGTTCCATGGCGTAGAGCACCGCCGAGGCGGCGGAGACCTGGTTGCCGGTGCCGTCATCCCCCAGGGCCTTGATGCTCAGCAGGCGGATGGGCACCTCCCCGGCGGCGTCCGCGATGATGCCGGCCACATGGGTGCCGTGGCCGAAGACGTCCTCCTGGGTGGAACTGCCGCTCACATTCAACGTGCGCTCCTGATCCAGCAGGGGCTGCAGCCGCTCGTGGGTGGAGTCGATGCCGGTGTCCACCACCGCCACCGTGGGAACGTGGGAGAAGGTTCCCACCCGATGGGCAAACTCCCGGAATCCCACGTAGTCCACCCCCCAGGAGAGGGATTCAGACCAGGAGGGGTGTTCCCCTCCGCCCTGGCCGGACAGGGAGGAGGAAGTGCCGCTGCCCGACACGGAGGTGGAGGCAGAGGAGGAGAAAGAGGACCCGCTGTCCTCCGGGAGGGGGGCCTCTCCGGCCTCCAGGGGGGAGTCCAGGGAGGCGGTGACCCCCTCTATGGCACACAGGCTCTCCACGGCGCTGAGGGCCTCCTGGGAACTGCGGAACTGGACCACCGCCAGGGCGTCCCGGGTCAGCACCGTCACCGGCTTCAGGCTCCAGAGATCCGGGGTCTCCCCGGGGGACCAGACCAGCACCCGGCAGTCCTCCGGCTCCTCCCCCGATTCCGCCACCTCCGGGGGCGGCTCCTCCGTCACCAGTTTGGTCACTTCCTCGTAGAAGGTGGTGTCCGGCTCCTCCTCCGGCGCCTGACAGGAGGACGCCAGGAGAAGGGCCGCCGCCAGCAGCACTGAGAGCAGTTTTTTCATCCTTTGTGATCCTACGCTTTCTTCACAGAATAAGACCGGGCGGGGGGAGGCCCGGAGAGAGAGGGGGAGGAACTCCCCCGGCTATTGTACCACAGCAGCCCCCGGATGAGAAGGGCCTGCCTCCGGCTGGGGCTGTTCCCCAGGGAGGAAGGCCCTGCCCCTGGGGGAGAGGAGAGAGGGGAATCCCTCCGGGGAGAAAACCGGCAGGTCCCGGTCGCCTTCCGGGGACCCAGTCAAACCGGATCTCCCCTCCGGAGGGGAGCACCGGAACCTGGGTATTGGGTCCCTCCCGGGCAGGGTCCGGCTGCCGTCCCCTCTCCGGAGAGACAGCTCCCCCTGCCCAGGCCGGCGGGGGGAGGGGAGCCGGGTGCCCAGGTCCGGGAAGTGGCCAGGTGCCCCAGGTTCAGGGGGATGGAGAGTGCCCTCCGGCGTCCCGGATCTTCTCCTCTCCCGGCGGTGCCCCTCCGGGCGCTGCAGGGGCGGGGGGCCTTCCCTGTCCGGAGGTTTCAGCAACTCCCTGCCCTTGGGACACCGGGGCTTTCAGACGCCTGCCTGTAGGTTCGGGGGCGGGACCGGGACGGAGCTTCCCGTCCTGTAAGTTCCTCCGCCGGCAGGTTCTCCGCATCTCCGCATCTGGGACTGTCCGGCCCCGGAGGGGGATCCGGGAGCGGGTGTAGCTGCTGTGCCGGACCTCCGGGAGTTCCTCTCCGCCCCTTCTGGCCCAGCTCCTCTTGACCCCGGTGCGGGTCCCGGCTATAATGGCGGACAGCGTGCCGGTCCGCTCTGGGCACCCGGCGGCGGCAATCCTGGAAATTGAGCCGCCACTGCCCAGGGGCAGCTGCCGCCAGGGGCGGGATCCCCCTCGCCGGCCATCCCCCGGAGAGGGGGGAGAGGGCCCAGGCGGGAGGGCTGCCGGGCCGGCGGGGAGGTCCCCTTCCCTCATGTGGGGGGCAGAGTCTGCGGAGCATTCACCATACCGGAGGAGCCGGCGGAAAAACAGGAGGAGAGACATGACGAGCTATCAGAAGTTCAGACGTTGGAATCCCGACCTGAGTGATCTGGGATTTGAGCGGCCAGGAGAGGGGGAGCCCTACTTCTGTACCCCCAAGGGGGCCCGGATCATCGGGAGAGCCGGCGTGGACGGCATACATTACTGTTTTGTCCGGGGCTATGGGGAGACGGTGTTCTCCGTCAACCCCTCCTGCAGCGCCGGGCAAAACGTCTGTCCCATTGCCGCAACCTTTGAGGACCTGCTGCGGCTTCTTCTGGCGGTGGGGGACATGGCGGCCCTGGACCAGGCCTGGTGGTGGGACCGGGAGCAGTTCGATGACTTTCTGAAGGAAAATCCCATCCGTGAGGACCAGCAGCCGATTCTGGCGGCGGTGAGGGACCGGTTCGGGCTCACCCCCATGCCGGATCCCTACGGATATCTCCGCCAGCTGAGGCGGTCGGTGG
>CAYXVN010000259.1:0-3252 GCA_964468565.1 uncultured Oscillospiraceae bacterium
TCCACTACGTGGACGCCCTGGACGGGGCGGACAAGATCATGACCATGAAGCTGGCGGTCAAGACCCTGGCCCAGAAGAACGGCCTCCACGCCACCTTCATGCCCAAACCCATCTATGGAGTTGCCGGCTCCGGCATGCACCTGAACATGTCCCTCTTCAAGGACGGGCGCAACGTGTTCTATGACGAACACGGGGAGCGGGAACTCTCCTCCACCGCCTACTCCTTCATCGCCGGTCTGCTCTCCCACGCCCGGGGTCTTACCGCCCTGACCAACCCCCTGGTCAACTCCTACAAACGGCTGGGCGCCGGCTACGAGGCCCCCCGCTACCTGTCCTGGTCCACCTCCAACCGCTCCACCCTGATCCGCATCCCCGCCGAACGGGGCCATGCCACCAGAGTGGAACTGCGCAGCCCGGATCCTGCCTGCAACCCCTACCTGGCTGTTGCCGCCTGCCTGGCGGCCGGCCTGGACGGCATCCGCAGGGGACTCACTCCCCCCGCCGAGCGGACGGGGGACGTCTATGCCCTGGATCCCGGCGTGCGGGCTTCCCTGGAGTCTCTCCCTGAAAACCTGAAGGAGGCCCTGGATGAACTGGAGCGGGACCGGCTGATTCTGGACGTGCTGGGTCCCCACGTGGCCACCCACTACATCGAGGGAAAACGCCGGGAGTGGAATGAGTACCAGACCAGGGTCTCCAGCTGGGAGATTGAAAAATACCTTGTGACCTACTGATGCTGCCGGATCTTCCACGGGAGAGGAGGGAAACGCCGTGGACACGGTCATTGTAGCCTTCGAAAACTCTGCCACCGGCAGCAGGTTCAGTGCCCTGCTGGAGAACTCCGGCGTTGCCCGCTGCATCCAGTGCCGCTCCGGGGATCAGGTGCGCAGACTTCTCTCCAAGCAGACCTGCTACTGTGTGGTCTGCTCCCCCCATCTGCCGGATGGCCCGGCGGAATGGCTCTTTGAGGATCTTCCTCCGGTCTGCTCCCTGCTTCTGGTGGGACCCCAGCACATGCTGGATGCCTGCGACAGCAAGGAGATCTACTGCCTTGCCACCCCTCTGCGCCGGGAAGAGGCCATCTCCACCGTGCGGCTCCTGCTTCAGTTCGGACACCGTCTGGAGCGGTATGTGCGGCCCCGGCGCACCAGCGAGGATCAGGAACTGGTGAACCGGGCCAAGCGCCTGCTGATGGAACGCAAGGGGTACACGGAGGAGGAGGCCCACCGCTCCATTCAGAAGCGGGCCATGGACTCCGGCCTGCGGGCGGCCGCCGCTGCCCGCCAGGTCCTGCGGGAACTTGGGGAGACCCCCTGAGCCCATCATGGCCGGTCTCCCGCCCCAGCGGTAATCCCCCGGAACCCGGACCCGGTCCCTGCCCGCCCGGCCAGAGATCTCCCCCTCCTCCCCACACATGTGCCCCACCGATGATCCGGCTCTTTCCGGAGGACAGTTCCTGCCGGAAAGGGCCCGGATGGAGAGGGCCGACACGGACCTGCCCCCCTGGGGGACATGAACCCTCTCCATGTCGCACAATCGCCAAAAACAGGCCGTCTCATCCCCAGGATTCCGGAGAAACCGCTCCTTGCATGAAGGGCGGTTTTCCGCTAAAATGTTTCTTTTGAGAAGAGCAAAGCAAAGGAAGGCGCTTACACCATGAAAGCAACACTGATTCTTGCCAACGGCAGAGTGTTTACCGGCAGAAGCATCGGCAGCGCCACCGAGCGCATCTGTGAGATGGTCTTCAACACCTCGATGACCGGCTACCAGGAGATTCTCACGGATCCCTCCTATGCGGGACAGGGGATCGTGATGTCCTATCCCCTTATCGGCAACTACGGGGTCAACGGGGAGGACAACGAGTCCCGCCGCCCCTGGGCCTCTGCCTTCGTCGTCCGCCATCTGTCCCCCCGGGGCAGCAACTTCCGCTGTCAGGGAACTCTGGACGACTATCTGAAGGAACATGATATTCCGGGGATCGAAGACGTGGATACCCGGGCACTGACGAAAATACTCCGCAGTCAGGGGAGCATGAACGGAATGCTCACCTGCGCGGAGCATTTTCATGTGGAGGAGGCTCTGGAAAAAATCCGTGCCTACCGGGTCCAGGGTACCGTGGAGCGGGTCACCTGTGAGCAGCCCCAGGAGCTGCCCGCCCACGGGGAACAGAGGCTCCATGTGGCGGTGATGGACTACGGGGTGAAGCGCAGCATCGTGGAGTGCCTGCGCACCAGAGGCTGCGCCGTCACGGTCTTTCCCGCCTCCACCCCGGCCGAGACCGTACTCTCCGGGGGCTACGATGGGGTCATGCTCACCAACGGCCCCGGTGACCCGGCGGACAATGTGGCGGTGATCGGGGAGATCCGCCGGCTCTACCAGTCCTCCATCCCCATCTATGCCATCTGCCTGGGCCACCAGATGCTGGCCCTGGCCACCGGGGCAAAGACCGGACGGCTGGACTACGGGCACCGGGGCGGCAACCACCCCGTGCGGGACGTGGAGGCGGGACGGGTCTACATCACCAGCCAGAACCACGGCTATATGGTTCTCTCCGATACGGTGGACCCCGCCGTCGCCCGGGTCAGTCATGTCAATGTGAACGACGGAACCTGCGAGGGCCTGTGCTACCGCCGCCCCAACTGTTTTTCCACCCAGTTCCATCCCGAGGCCAGCCCCGGCCCCAGGGACACGGAATATCTCTTTGACCGCTTCATCGCTTCCATGGGAGGTGCTCAGTAATGCCGAAGGATCCCAGTATTCACAAGGTTCTGGTGCTCGGTTCCGGCCCCATTGTCATCGGCCAGGCCGCCGAGTTCGACTACGCCGGCACCCAGGCCTGCCGGGCTCTGAAGGAGGAGGGCATTGAGGTGGTGCTGGTCAACTCCAATCCGGCCACCATCATGACGGATAAGGACATCGCCGACCATGTCTACATCGAACCGCTCAACATCCCCTCCGTCACCCAGGTCATTGAGATGGAGCGCCCTGACGCCATTCTCCCCACCCTGGGGGGACAGACCGGACTCAACATGGCCATGGCTCTCCACGAGGACGGAACTCTGGCCCGGTATGGGGTCCGCCTTCTGGGCACCAGCCCGGAGTCCATCCGCAAGGCGGAGGACCGCCAGGGCTTCAAGGAGTGCATGGAGTCCATCGGCCAGCCCTGCGTCACCTCGGAAGTGGTGGAAAACGTGGAGGACGCCGTAACCTTTGCCGGAAGCATCGGCTACCCGGTCATCGTCCGTCCCGCCT
>CAYXVN010000260.1:0-3243 GCA_964468565.1 uncultured Oscillospiraceae bacterium
GGCCAGGGCCACCCACAGCCGGCGCCAGGTGGAGAATTTCTTGTCCGCGGAGAAGATATAAAGCATCTCCCGGCTGGCGTAGCGGGAGGACAGGGGGCTCTCGTAGCAGTTTGTTGACATGGCTTCACAACCTTTGTTCATAGTCCAGCCCATTATAGACGATTGTTCCCCCTGCCGCTACGGGAAGAGGGAATTTTTCACAGAAACTTTAACCGACGGCCCGTTCTGCCTGCCCTCCCCTGCCTCCGGGGGCAGCCGGGGGGCATAAAGGGGCGGCGCATCCTCACCGGGACACGCCGCCGCAGGTTCAGGGATCTTATACCGCTTCGCCCTTCAGGAACTTCTCCAGACGGTTCATGCCCTCTTTGATGTTCTCCATGGAGGCGGCGTAGGACCAGCGCACGAAGCCGGGGGCCTCGAAGCTGAAGCCGGGCACTACGGCAACCTTGCCGTACTTGAGGAACAGCTGGCCGAAGACGTTGTCGTCGGTGATCACGGTGCCGAAGAGCTCCTTCCCGATGAGCTTCTGGATGTTCATCATCACATAGAAGGCCCCCTGAGGCTTGAGGCAGCTGACCCCCTCAATGGCGTTGATCCGCTCCACCATGTAGTCGCGCCGCTTCTCAAAGGCGTCGTGCATCTCCTTCACGGAATCCTGGGGGGCGCTGAGGGCCAGGGCGGCCGCCTTCTGGGAGATGGCGCAGGGGGAGCCCGCAGCATGGCTGATGTAGTTGGCCAGCACCTTGGCGATGGTGGGATCCACCGTGGCCACGTAGCCGATCCGCCAGCCGGTCATGGCGTAGGACTTGGAGACGCCGTTCACCAGCAGGGTGCGCCTGCGGATCTCCTCCCCCAGGGAGGCCAGGCTGACAAACTCCCGGTTGTCGTAGACCAGGCCGTAATAGATCTCATCCGAGATGACGTACAGGTCGTGCTCCACGCAGACTTTGGCAATGGCCTCCAGGGCCTCCCGGTCGTACATCATGCCGGTGGGGTTGGAGGGGTTGTTGAAGATCATGCACTTGGTTTTGGGGGTGATGGCTGCCTCCAGCTGCTCCGGGGTGATCTTGAAGCCGGCCTCCTCCTTGGCGTAGATCAGCACGGGGACGCCTCCCGCCATGCGCACCAGCTCCACATAGCTGACCCAGCAGGGGGCGGGGACGATGACCTCATCGCCGGGGTTCACCAGAGCGGCCAGGGCGTAGCAGACACAGGGTTTGGCCCCGTTGGACACGGCGATCTGGTTGACGGCGTAGTCCAGCCCGCAGTCCTCCTTCAGCCGCCCGGCGATGGCCTTGCGCAGCTCGATGGTACCCACCGCAGCGGTGTACTTGGTGTCGTTGTTGTGGATGGCCTGGATGCCGGCCTCCTTGATGTGATCCGGAGTGGGGAAATCGGGCTCGCCGGCGCCGAAACCGATGACATCGATTCCGTCCGCCTTCATCTGCTTGAACATGGTGTCGATGGCCATGGTGGCGGAGGGCTCCACACCCAGGGCAATTCTGGACAGCTCTTTCATAGACAGAATATCCTCCTTCAGGTAGTATGATCCGGATCAGGAGACGGGAAGCGGGGGAACTCCACGGTCACGAAACCGGCTCCTGATGTCCGCGGTGTTATCATACCGCATTTTCCAGGAAAATGCAAGTCATTTCCCCATCCCATCCCGGGCCCGCCTCACAGGTTCTCCCGGATCAGGGCTCCCATGCGCCTGGTGCCCACCGCTTCCTCGCCGGCTTTGGCGATGTCCGCCGTGCGCCAGCCCTGGGAGAGAACCCGGTCCACCGCCTGCTCGATGGCGGCGGCCTCCTCCGGCAGGTGGAAGGAGTAGCGGAACATCATGGCCACCGAAAGAATGGTGGCAATGGGGTTGGCCAGGTCCTGTCCGGCGATGTCCGGGGCGGAGCCGTGGATGGGCTCATAGAGGCCGGGTGCCTGGTCGCCGATGGAGGCGGAGGGCAGAAGGCCGATGGACCCGGTGATCATGGAGGCCTCGTCCGAGAGGATGTCCCCGAACATGTTCTCGGTGACCACCACGTCAAACTGGCCGGGATCCCGCACCAGCTGCATGGCGGCATTGTCCACCAGCACGTCCTCGTAGGCCACGTCCGGGTACTCCCCGGCCAGGCGGTGCATGGTCTGGCGCCACAGGCGGGAGGTCTCCAGCACGTTGGCCTTGTCCACGCTGGCCACCTTCTTCCGGCGCAGGCGGGCCAGTTCAAAGGCCCGGCGGCCGATGCGCTCAATCTCCATCTCCGAGTAGGCCATCCGGTCCGCGGCCTCCTCCCCCCGGTCCTCCGTGGTGTACCGCTCCCGCTTCCCGAAGTAGATGCCTCCCGTCAGTTCCCGCACGATCATCAGATCGATGCCTCTCTCCGCGGTCTCCCGGCGCAGGGGGCAGGCGTCCGCCAGGGCGGGGCGCAGGGCGGCGGGGCGCAGGTTGGCGTACAGCTTCAGATCCCTGCGGATGGAGAGCAGGGCATTCTCCGGCCGCTTCTCCGGCTGGGTGGCGTGTCCCCATCTGGGGCCTCCCACCGCCCCCAGCAGGACGGCGTCGCAGGCGCGGCACAGCCGGGCTGTTCCCTCCGGATAGGAGGTGCCCACGGCGTCAATGGCGCAGCCGCCCATCAGGACGTCCGTATAGGTAAAGGTATGGCCGTATTTCTCACCCACGGCCTCCATGACCCGGACGGCCTCCTCCACCACTTCGGGGCCGATGCCGTCACCACGGATCAGGGCTATCTTATAGTTCATATCCTTCTCCTCCCCCCTTCTACTTCGCCACGCCCCGGGCCTTCAGGGAGTTCAGCAGTCCCCCGCTCTGGATGATGCCCTCAATGAAGGGGGGGAAGGGGGCGGCCTGGAAGGTCCTCCCCTGGGTCTCGTCGGTGATCACTCCGGTGGAGAAGTCCACGCTGACCCGGTCCCCCGCCTGGATGGCCTCTGCCGCCTCGGCGCACTCCAGAATGGGCAGGCCGATGTTGATGGCATTGCGGTAGAAGATGCGGGCAAAGGAGGGGGCGATGACGCACTTCACCCCGCAGGAGCGGATGGCCAGGGGGGCGTGCTCCCGGCTGGAGCCGCAGCCGAAGTTGGGGCCGGCCACGATGATGTCCCCCGGCTCCACGGTTGCGGCGAAGTCCGGATCGATGTCCTCCATGCAGTGGGAGGCCAGGGCGGCCGGGGATGGGTCGTTGAGGTGCCGGGCCGGGATGATGACGTCGGTGTCCACGTTGGCGCCGT
>CAYXVN010000261.1:0-3227 GCA_964468565.1 uncultured Oscillospiraceae bacterium
ACACCCCCTACCAGGCGGAGATCAGCCAGGGCATCCTCCAGTCCATCTTTGAGTATCAGACCATGATCTGCGAGCTCACGGGCATGGACGTGTCCAACGCCTCCGTCTACGACGGCGCCACCGCCAGCGCGGAAGCGGCCGCCATGTGCCGGGACCGGAAACGCCGGGTGACTCTGGTCTCCGGCGCCGTGAATCCGGACACCCTGGCGGTCATCCGCACCTACTCCTACGGCACCGGCGATGAGCTGCGGGTGATTCCCGTCAAAGACGGCACCACGGACCTGGAGGCCCTCCAGGAGATGCTCAGGCCGGATGTGGCCTCCGTGCTCATCCAGCAGCCCAACTTCTACGGCCTCTTCGAACAGGCGGAGACCATCGGGGAGATGGCCCACAAGGCGGGTGCCCAGTACATCATGAACTGCAATCCCATCGCCCTGGCCATCACCAAAACGCCCCGGGACTGCGGCGCGGACGTGGCCGTAGGCGAGGGCCAGCCTCTGGGGCTTCCCATGGGCTACGGCGGCCCCTACCTGGGCTACATGGCATCCACCACAAAGATGATGCGCAAGCTTCCCGGCCGGATCGTGGGCGAGACCCAGGACAGCCAGGGCCAGCGGGCCTTTGTCCTCTCCCTGCAGGCCCGGGAGCAGCACATCCGCCGGGAGAAGGCCAGCAGCAACATCTGCTCCAATGAGGCCCTGTGCGCCCTGACGGCGGCGGTCTACATGTCCGCCATGGGCCCGGACGGCATGGCCCAGGTGGCAAAACAGTCCATGGCCAAGGCCCATTATCTCGCCTCTGGCCTCACCGCCATCCCCGGGGTGAAGCTGCGCTGGGACGGCCCCTTCTTCCACGAGTTTGTCACCGACATGCCCCGCAGAGAGGAAGTCCTGGCCGCTCTGGAGAAGGCGGACATTCTGGGCGGTCTGCCCCTGGCAGACGGAGGAACCCTGTGGTGCGCCACGGAGAAGGCGTCCAGGGAGGCCCTGGATCGGGCCGTCAGCATCGTCAAGGAGGTGCTTGCATCGTGAAACTGGTGTTCGAGAAGAGCGTGCCCGGTCGCCACTGCGACCTGCTGCCCCCCTGCGATGTGCCTGAAGTGGACCTGCCCGCCGGTCTGGAGCGGGATGAGGCCCCCGGCCTGCCCGAGCTCAGCGAGACGGAACTGTCCCGTCACTACACGGAGCTGTGCAGACAGGTTCACGGAGTCAACAGCGGATTCTATCCCCTGGGCTCCTGCACCATGAAATACAATCCCCGCATTGACGAGGAGGTCGCCGCCCTGCCCGGCTTTACGGACATCCATCCCCTGGCCCCGGCGGACACCGTGAAGGGGTGCCGGGAGGTTCTGGATACCGCATCCAGATACCTCTGCGAGATCTCCGGCATGGACGCCATGACCTTCCAGCCCGCCGCCGGCGCCCACGGCGAGTTCACCGGCGTGCTGCTCATCAAGCAGTACCATGACAGCCGGGGGGACAAGAAGCGCCGCAAGATCCTGGTGCCCGACTCCGCCCACGGAACCAACCCGGCCACCGCCGCCATGTGCGGCTACCAGGTGGTGAACGTGGCCTCCGGCCCGGACGGCTGCGTGGACCTGGAGGCCCTGAAGAAGGCCCTGGGAGACGACACCGCCGGCCTGATGCTCACCAACCCCAACACCGTGGGCATCTTTGACCCCAATATCCTGGAGATCACCCGTCTGGTCCACGAGGCCGGCGGCCTGTGCTACTATGACGGCGCCAACCTGAACGCCGTCATGGGCGTGGCCCGTCCCGGCGACATGGGCTTTGACTGCGTCCACATGAACCTGCACAAGACCTTCGCCACGCCTCACGGCGGCGGCGGTCCCGGTGCCGGCGCCGTGGGCTGCAAGGATTTCCTGGCTCAGTTCCTGCCCGCCTCCGCCCTGATGGACGGGGGAGACAGAATCCAGATGCGCAGCTTCGCCGGCAACTTCCTGGTGGTGGTGCGGGCTCTGGCCTATCTGCTCACCCTGGGCAAAGAGGGCATCCCCGAGGCCTCTCAGAACGCCGTCCTCAACGCCAACTACCTGATGCACAAGATCAAGGGCACCTTCGAGCCGGCCTACGACCGCATCTGCATGCACGAGTTCGTGCTGGACCTGTCCCCCGTGAAGAAGGAGACCGGAGTCACCGCCCTGGACGTGGCCAAGTCCCTGCTGGACCGGGGCATGCATCCGCCCACGATGTACTTCCCCCTCATCGTCCACGAGGCCCTTATGCTGGAGCCCACCGAGACGGAGAGCCGGGAGACCCTGGACGAGGCGGCTCAGATCTTCCGCGAGCTCTACGAGCTGGCCCACACGGATCCCGAATCCATGCACAGCGCGCCCCATAAGACGGCCATCGGCAGACCGGACGAGGTGAAAGCCGCCCGTCAGCCGGTGGTGCGCTGGGTGAAACCCCAGTAATCATCCGGACGCCTCAGCGTCCCGCCCTCCGGGCATCTTCTCCGCTGCGGCGGACCCGGAGGGCCATTTCATCTCTTTGCGCCTGCGGGCGCGGAAAGGATCAGCCATGTCAGAGTATCAGCTGATTGTCATCGGCGCCGGACCCGGCGGTTATGTGGCCGCCCTCCGGGCCGCGGAACTGGGACTGAAGACGGCCGTGGTGGAAAACCGTGAGGCCGGCGGCACCTGTCTCAATCGGGGCTGTGTACCCACCAAGACCCTGCTTCACGCCTCCCAGGTATATCACGAAATGAACGACAGCGCCTATACCGGCATCACCGCCGGGGATGTCCGCCTGGATCTGAACGCCCTCTTCGCCCGCAAGCGGGAGGTGACGGAGAAACTGTCCGCCGGCGTGCTCTCCCTGCTGAAGGGTGCCAAGGTGGACTGGGTTCCCGGCATCGGCACGGTACCCGGCCCCAACACGGTACATGTGGAAGGTCCGGATGGACCCCGTGACCTGACGGCGGACAGCATCCTGGTGGCCAGCGGCTCCGTCCCCGCCCGGCCTCCCATTCCCGGCCTGGACCTGCCCGGCGTGCTCACCTCGGACGACCTGCTGGAGGGCAGCGACCACCTGTTCCGCTCCATCGTGATCATCGGGGGCGGAGTCATCGGGGTGGAGTTTGCCACCTTCTATGCGGATCTGGGCTGCCAGGTCACCGTGCTGGAAGGTCTGTCCCGTCTCCTGCCCGCCATGGACCGGGAACTGGGCCAGGGCCTGGCGCAGATCCTGAAAAAGCGGGGCGTGAAG
>CAYXVN010000262.1:0-3225 GCA_964468565.1 uncultured Oscillospiraceae bacterium
GGGGCAGCCAGCTGCTCCTGTTCGCCTCCCGCTGGTCCATCCAGTGGGTGCAGGAACACAACCGGAACCTGACCCTGGCGGAGTTCGGCGGCGCCCGCTTCTGAAGTTCCTCCATTCCCCCCTGCATCCTGCAGCGGTATTTTCCCCTCCGGCGCAAAAAACGCCTGCGGGGGGAATTTCCGCAGGCGTGGAACTTCAGAGATGCAGAATCGCGGTGGCGATGGCAAAGTAGATCAGCAGGGACAGGGCGTCCACCACCGTGGTGATGAAGGGCGAGGCCATCACCGCCGGGTCGAAACCCAGCCGCTTGGCCAGCATGGGCAAAGTGCAGCCCACCATCTTGGCAATCACAATGGTGGCCAGAATGGTCAGGGCCACCACGGTGGCAATGGTGGTCCCCCTGCGGTCAATGAGCATGACCTTGGCAAACACCACCACGGACAGCGTCACGGCGCAGAGGATGGCCACCCGGAACTCCTTCCAGATCACCCGCAGGGTGTCGGAAAACTCGATGTCCCCCAGGGACATGGCCCGGATCACGGTGACGGAGGCCTGGGACCCGGAGTTTCCCCCGGTGTCCATCAGCATGGGGATGAAGAGGGTCAGAGCCGCGTTGGCGGCCAGGGCCTCCTCGAAAAAGCCCAGAATGGTTCCGGTGAAGGTGGCGGAAATCATCAGCAGCAGAAGCCAGGGAATGCGGTGCAGCCAGGTCTCCACCACCCCGGTCTGAAAGTAGGGCTTGTCCGTGGGGAGAATGGCGGCCATCTTTTCAATGTCCTCGGTGGCCTCGTCCTCCATGACGTCCATGGCATCGTCCACCGTGATGATCCCCACCACACGGCTGTCCCCATCCACCACAGGCAGGGCCGTCAGGTCATACTTGGCAAACAGCTGGGCCACATGCTCCTTGTCCGCGTGGGTCTCCACCGAGACGATGTTGTCCTCCATGATCTCCCGGATGCAGGTCTCGTAGGAGGAGAGCAGCATCTTCCTCACCGTCACCACCCCGATGAGCACCCGGTGCTCCGTGACGTAGCAGGTGTAGACCGTCTCCTTGTCCAGACCCACCTGGCGGATCCGGTCAAAGGACTGCTCCACCGTGTCGTCCGGGTGGAGGCTGATGAACTCGGTGGTCATCAGGGACCCGGCCGAGTCCTTGGGATAGTTCAGCAGCTGGTTGATCTGGGTGCGGGTGGAGGCATCCGTATTGGCCAGGATCCGGGACACCACATTGGCGGGCATGTCCTCGATGATGTCCACCGTGTCGTCCAGGTACAGTTCGTCCAGAACCTCCCGCAGTTCCTGGTCGCTGAGGGCATTGATCAGCTTCTCCTGGTCCTCCGCGTCCTCCAGATAGGCGAAGACCTCCGCAGCCAGCTCCTTGGGCAGCAGACGGAACACCAGAATCTCCTGGTCCACATCCAGCTCCTCCAGGAACTCGGCGATGTCCACCTCGTTCATCTCCACCAGGATATCCCGCAGACTGCGCAGCTGCTTCTGGCGGACCATCTCCAGCAGACGGTCCAGATCATAGTTTTCGTGCATGACACGTCCCCCTTTCCATATTTCCCGGATCGGGGCACAAAAAAACACAGGAGCTCACGCACCTGTGGTCGCAAACAGACAGGGAGACGCGCCGAAACGCTCCCCCGGATTACAGACGGAGACAGACGGGAGCCTGGGCCCAGGCCCGGTCCCGGTGGCTGCGCCACTGTCCGCAACGGCAGATTTTCGTGTCCCGGTGTCTACTTCGGCCTTCCATTGCCGGATCCCAGCTCCTTTCTGCTCCAGAGGCCCCTGGCCTCTTTTTTCCCCGCCATTATACCCGCACCGACTCCCATTTGCAAGCCGCGCCTGAAAATTTCTCCCTGTCCCTCTCCCCTGTGTCTCCTTCGGCAGGTCCCTCCCTGCAGTCTGCCCCCTTCCCCGGGAGGAGAACTCCCCCAGGGACAGAAAAAAATTGTTTACAATCTTTCTCTCTTCGTATATAATGCGAGAGTGCGCGTCGGACGGAACCTGCCATCCCCTCTTCCGTACCGGGCGCATGCACACTGAATTGCGAATTTATGGAAAGGAGCCTCGAGCTATGGGTGAACTGGCTTACCGAACGCTGCGAGAGAACGTTGTTTCCGAAATCCGTCTTAAAATTCTCAACGGAGAGCTGAAGCCGGGCATGCGGATCGTCGAGCAGAGCCTTTCCAAGGAATTCGGCATCAGCCGCGGTCCCATCCGGGAGGCCCTGCGCCAGCTGGAGCAGGAGGGTCTCATCCACTACACCCGCAACACCGGCTGTACCGTCAATGAGATCACCATCTCGGACATGTACGAGATCTACCTCCTGCGCTGCACCTTGGAGGCCACCTCCGTGCGGGAGTGCGGCGGCACTTTCACGGAGGCGGAACTGGACCAGATGGAGCAGATCCTGGAGGAGATGCGCACGCTGCAGGAGGGTGATCTGCACGGTCTGGTGGTCTGCGACCACCGGCTCCACCGCATCATCATTCAGAGAGCCGGCCTGCCCCGCATGAACAAGATCTGGGAGGACCTGAACTACGGCTCCTACATTGCCGGCACCCACAGCAGCCCCTACCGGGACAACCTGGCCCAGCGCCAGTACATCATCCACCGGGAACTGGTGGATGTGCTGCGCACCGGGGACGTGGAGGCCATCTGCAGCAAACTGGTGGAACATTACATCGTGCCGCTGCGCAGGGTCATGGAGAGCGAATCCTCCTCCGGGCAGGCCGCTCCCTCCCGGGAGACCCCGTTCCGGCCCACTCCCCTGCCCTCCTCCGGCACCGGCGTCCAGCCCTGAGCCTGGCAGCCGGGTGGCACCGGGCAGAGAAACCCTCTCCGGCGGGGGGATCTCCCTCACGCTGCCGGGTGCAGATCTGCTCCGGACATTCCTCACAGAGAAGGCCCGGCAGGAGTATGATTCCCGAGGGCTCTGTCCCCCCCATGCCCCTGGGGCAGAGAGCTGTCCGGCCCCTCTCCCTTCCGGACCTCTGACTAAACCGGAAGCCCCGGCAGCTGCCTCTTGGAACGGGTACGCACCGAAAGCTCGGCAAAACAAAAAAACAAGGAAGCCGGAAGCCCCGGTCTGCAGAGGGCTCTGACTTCCTGTGTGGGCAGGATCCGCTGTGCAGCGGAGATCCGCCTGTTTTATCAAAACCGCTCAATAAAATCGAATAAAACTCTATCGTCTCAATTCGACTTCGCCCCGAA
>CAYXVN010000263.1:0-3206 GCA_964468565.1 uncultured Oscillospiraceae bacterium
AGAACTGCAGGCCGCCCTCGCGGGCGCCCTCGGCCAGAGCCTTCACGCGGCCGTGATAGATATAGCCGCCGCGGTCGAACACCACGGTGTCAATCCCCTTGGCCTTTGCTCGCTCAGCCACGTTGATGCCCACCTGTCTGGCGGCATCGGACTTGGTGCCCTCGCAGGCGAAGTTCTTCTCCAGGGAAGAAGCGGAAACCAGAGTCACGCCGTGGACATCGTCGATGACCTGGGCGTAGATGTTGGTCTCACTGCGGAATACATTCAGACGGGGACGCTCAGGCGTGCCGGAAATCTTCGCGCGGACACGCTTATGCCGCTTCAGTCGCTGAGAACGGGTATCTGGTCTGTTGATCATATTGGCACACCTCCTTTTTACTTCTTGGCTCCGGTCTTCCCTGCCTTGCGGCGGATGACCTCGTCCGTATACTTAATCCCCTTGCCCTTGTAGGGCTCGGGAGGACGTTTCTCTCTTACTTCGGCAGCAAACTGACCGACCTGCTGCTTGTCGCAGCCCTGAATGATGATCTTGTTGGGGCTGGGAACCTCAATGGTGATGCCGGGGACCTCCTCCATCACCACCGGGTGGGAGTAGCCCAGAGTCATAACCAGCCGGTTCCCGTCCTTCTGGACACGGTAGCCCACGCCGTTGACGTCCAGCTCCTTTTTGAAGCCATCGGTCACGCCGACCACCATGTTGTGGAGAAGGCTGCGGGTCAGACCGTGCAGCGCGCGGTTTTCCTTGCTGTCATCGGGACGGGTGACGTGCAGGTGGCCGTTTTCCTGGCTGATGTGCATGCTGGGCCGGAACTGCTGGGTCAGAGTGCCCTTGGGACCTTTGACGGTCACCACGTTCCCGTCCTCCACCTTGATCTCCACTCCGGCAGGGATGGCGATAGGTGTTCTGCCAATTCTGCTCATACCTATTTCCTCCTTACCATACGAACGCAAGGACTTCGCCGCCGATGTGGGCCTGGCGGGCCTTCTTGTCGGTCATGACGCCCTTAGAGGTGGAGATGATGGCAATGCCCAGACCGCGCAGCACATGGGGCAGGTCGTCCGCGCCGGCGTAGATACGCAGGCCGGGCTTGGACACACGGCGCAGGCCTTTGATGACCTTTTCCTTGCCCCTGCCGGCACCGTACTTCAGGGTGATGCGGATCACGCCCTGGGTGCCGTCGTCGATGAGCTGGAAGTTCTTGATGTAACCTTCCTCCAGCAGGATCTGCGCGATGGACTTTTTCATGTTGGACGCAGGTACGTCCACGGAGTCGTGCTTGGCATCATTTGCGTTGCGGATCCGGGTCAGCATATCCGCAATCGGGTCTGTGATTTGCATGGACTGGATACCTCCTACGAAAGATTACCGGTCTCCCGGTACAGGCGGCAAGGTATCGGAGAGCAGGCAACTTCTCCGACCTGTTGACCGCCTTCGCCCCTCCGCCCGGGCCCAAACCGCAGTGCGGAATGTGCCGGGGGCAGAAGAACTGTCAGAGCCGCGGCGTCCCGCGGACTGATGCTGGGAAGGGTCCCGCCGGCCCCCTCTCCCCCGCCGGAGATGAGATCACCCGCTCTCCGGCAGCGGCGGGGACTGACAGAACAAAACCCCGCTTGTCTCCCCTTGGACAGGCAAAGCGGGCTGTATGCTCGATACCGTGGAGGGGTTCCCCCTTCCGGGACCCTCCAGGCACAGCCGGAACATTATACTCCCTTTGATTTCGGGATGCAAGGATGATCAGCCCCGCACGCCCGGATGCGTGGGCAGATTTTATTCCGGGAAAGGATCCTTCCGGACCCTTTCCCGGGAAAGGGCTCTCTTACCAGGAGGCCTTCCGCACGCCGGGGATCTGGCCCTTGTAGGCCAGCTCCCGGAAGCAGATACGGCAGATGCCGTAGTCCCGCAGGTAGGCGTGGGGGCGGCCGCAGATCTTGCAGCGGTTGTAGCGGCGGCTGGAGTACTTGGGCTTGGCCTGCTGCTTCAGGATCATAGACTTCTTCGCCATAATGCTTCCTCCTCCTTAGCGGGTGGCAAAGGGGGCGCCGATCTGCCGGAGCAGTTCCCGGGCCTCCTCGTCCGTCTGAGCCGTGGTGCAGATCACAATGTCCAGACCACGGATCTTGTCGATCTTGTCGTACTCGATCTCAGGGAAGATCAGCTGCTCTCTGACGCCCAGGGCAAAGTTTCCCCGTCCGTCAAAGGCATCGGCGGAGATGCCGCGGAAGTCACGGACACGGGGCAGCGCCACGTTGAACAGACGGTCCAGAAACTCCCACATCTTGTCCCCCCGGAGGGTGACCTTGGCCCCGATGGGCATTCCCTCACGCAGCTTGAAGTTTGCCACGGACTTCTTTGCCTTGGTGATCACGGCTTTCTGACCGGTGATGGTGGTCAGGTCCCGCACCACGGCATCCAGCACCTTGGCATTCTCCCGGGCCTCGCCGCAGCCGCAGTTGACCACGACCTTCTCCAGGCGGGGGATCTGCATGGGGGATTTGTAGCCGAACTTCTGCATCAGAGCAGGAGCGATCTCGGCCTGATACTTCGCCTTCAGATTCGGAACTCTCTTCACTTGGGGCTCGGCGGGGGCCTCAGCCCTGTTCTTCTTCTTATCAGCCATTGCGGTTCACTCCTCCTCTCTCAGATCTCAGCCCCGCACTTCTTGCAGACACGGACCTTGCTGCCGTCTGCCAGAAACTTATGTGCGGTTCTGGTGGGCTGTTTGCACTTGGGGCACACACGCTGCACCTTGCAGGCATAGAGGGGGGCCTCCTTGGTGATCAGGCCGCCCTCCTCCCCCTGCTGGCGGGCCTTGGTGTGGCGGGTCACCAGATTGACCTTCTCCACGATGACCTTGCCCTCGGAGGGAATGGCAACCAGGACCTTACCCTCCTTGCCCTTGTCCTTGCCGGAGAGGACCACCACGTTGTCGCCCTTGCGGATGTTCATCTTACTCATTTCACTCGTCCTCCCTTACAGCACTTCGGGAGCCAGAGACAGGATCTTCATGTAGTCCTTGTCGCGCAGCTCACGGGCCACCGGGCCAAAGATACGGGTGCCACGGGGATTCTTGTCCTCGCGGATGAGAACGGCAGCGTTGTCGTCAAAGCGAAGGTAGGAACCGTCGGGACGGCGTACGCCCCGGGTGGACCGGACGATGACGGCCTTGACCACTTCGCCCTTCTTCACGGTGCCGCCGGGCTGAGCC
>CAYXVN010000264.1:0-3204 GCA_964468565.1 uncultured Oscillospiraceae bacterium
CTTTGCAGGTCCAAACTCCAGAAGCCTCCCGACATCTCGCCCATCCTGGCCCCGTAACCGGATCTGATCCGGGTATGGCTTCGCTGATCCACAGGAATTTTCATTTTACCCAAAACCCGCTTGGTCATTTGCAAATTCGTATTTCACCCTCGGCTCGGCACCGACCCCTTCTCTCACTCTGCCCCATCTCACCGCCAGTTTCTGCTGTTCTCCAGAGGCTGTCCTCCAACTTCCATACTCCACCTATATTTCTCCCATATCCCCCCAAACTCTCCTTGCCTATTTCACATCTTGACCCTGATCTGGCAGCACACCATCAGTCCAAACCCCAACACCAACAGCCGCACAAATCCTCGCCCCACTGCCTCCATACCGGGCCGACCACCCAGCAACGCCAGCAGGCTATCCGAAAGATTATCATATTTAAACTATAACCAAGTTGGTCATTCAGGGACTTCAGTCTCCTTCAGGAAGAAATGAAAGCCCGTATCCATACTCCCGCCAGTACCTGGTCTATTTCCGCACAATTTGCAGTAACAGAACGAACCTGGATGCATGCCTGAAACGGTACGGCGCGTACAGAGGCCGGTTTCGGCGAACCCATCTCGGGCGTTCCACCCGGGACGGCAAGCGATCACGAGAGCACGGCACAGCCAAGAGGAGACAAAAAAATGCCAGGTGCCTCGCAAGGAAGCACCCGGCACATTTGTGACTGACCTGCGTACTTGCATCTATTCCAGAGAAGTGACCACAGCTTGAAAATGCAGATTGTCCTGATTACTTCTTCCTGCCCTTGGACCCCTTTCCGCTGCCCTTGGATGCCTTCTGCTCTGGAGAGGCCGGAGCAGCCTCCGCGCTAAGCCCCGCAGCGGCATGTCCCTGCAGGAAGGATCTGGTCAGCAGCCAGGAACTGATCCCCGCCACCAGCGGAACCGTGAGGACAATGCCGATGCTGCCGGCCAGGCTGCGGACCACTTCTATGGCCACAAAGTCCGTGTTCATCAGCTGGATGTAGGACACGTCATAGGCGTAGATGAAGATCATCATGTTGAGGGACGAGCCGGCAAAGGCCAGAACCAGCGTATTGGCCATGGTACCCATGGCATCCCGTCCAATGTTCATCCCGGAGCGAAACAGCTGCCTTGCCGACAGTTCCGGGTTCACCGTGTGCAGTTCGGTCACAGCTGAGCTGATGCTCATGGCAATGTCCATCACCGCACCCTCGGTGGCAATCAGGATTCCGCAGATGAAAAGACCCTTGATCTTCAGGCCGTTGTCCACAGCGGTGAGAAGGAGAGATTCCGCCTCATCCATGTTCATACCGGAGATGTGGATGATCCGGCAGGCACCCCAGGCCAGAAGTCCGGCCAGCACCACACCCCCAATGCTCCCCAGAGCCGCCACCATGGTCTTCACCTGAACTCCGCCAAGGATCAGGAAGGAGACCACGATGGTGTAGGCCACAATTCCAAGTGTGGTGGGAATGGCCGGCCAGCCCCGCTGGACCAGCAGGGGAACCAGAAGGAAGAGGACACAGAAGACAGTAATGGCCAGACTCACCAGGGCCTTGACGCCCTGCTTTCCACCAATGGCAATCAGTACAAGGGCAAAGATGCCGGCGAAGATCCAGATCCAGTGGTCCCGGGAGTAGTTGTACACACTGACCGACCAGGTACCCTCCTCCACGGTATTGATGGAGACGGCCACCTTGTCCCCTTCTTTTACCCAGACGTTGTAGAAAGCACTGAGATAATTGGTGGTGTCCACCGTCTCCCCGGCGTAGCGGCCGGTGAGAATCTCCAGTTTCAGATCCTGGGATCCTCTGCGCACATTTTCCGTGGTCTCGTCGATTTCCGTGTTGTCCGCCATGACCTCCAGAACCCGGGCGGTCTCGTAGGTAATCCCGATCCCGTCTTCGTCATAGGTGGACCGGCCGGCACGCGCGTAAAAGAACAGAGCAGCAAAAAGTCCCACCGAAAGCAGAAGGAGGACCGCTTTCGGCCAGACCCTGCCCGACTTGGTTATCCCATTTTTCAAAAACTCGCCCTCCCAGACAGGCGCACCTCTACGGGCATCTGCCCCAGCAACCATGAAAAAAGATGGCAGCTCAGGAAAATCACAGTTGCACACCCTGTACCTCTATGCTATAATGAAAGATGTCACCGGAAGCACATGGGGGTACCTTACGGTGATACGCAAACCTGTTCCTGATCCGTAGCGGTACCCAGTATACCATATGAAACCAGGTGATGCAAGGACAAACTGAGAAAGGAGAATACCATGAAAGCCATACAGAAAGCCCTTCACCTCTACGGCAGGCGAAGTCTGGCGACTCTGCTGGCTCTCGTCCTGTGTCTGTCGCTGCTGCCAGCAGCTGCAGTTGCGGCGCCAGACGACAAGGACGGTGACAGTACCACGACGGCTCCAATGGAAGCTTCAACGGGAAGCTTCAGAAAAATCACATCAGCGGAGGAGTTCGTCACAGGGTCTTATGTTCTGGCCACCGTCGATGGTGGCTACAGCCCGACCATTTATACCGGTGGAAGCTCTGCGTGGGTAGATGTGTCGGAGAATCTCGTAAACGGTGAGGAGATTTCAGACCCGTCTGCGGACCAGATCTGGACAATTACGGTGTCCGGCGAGACGGCAATCCTGACGGACAGCCAGGGAATCTCCATTGCACCTAAGAGCACAGCGAAAAGCGGAATAACTGAAGGCTCTTACACATGGACATGGGCATTTGATGAGGCTTCAGGTTTCACGTTTGCGGGAGATCAGATGTTTTTTGCTGCAAACAAAGGTTCGCAGTATAAATTCAGAGCATACGTGGAATCTACAGTAACAGGCCAAAAATATCCATACACGTTCAATCTGTACAAGTCTTCAGAGTCCTCCGCACCGGGAGGGGAAACTGCACTTCTGCCTCCCTCTGCGGACCCGGAGACCAACTCCACCCTTGCTCCCGGGGCCAGCGTAATGCTCACAGCCCCGGAAGGAGCAGATGCCTACTACAAAAAGGCCGGAGATGCGGATTGGACCAAGGGAAACGAGATCGTCCTCCCGGATGAACCGGGAACGTACACCTATGCGATCAAATCGGTGAGGTCAGATGACGGCTCCGAAAGCCCGGAGGCCGAAATCACCTACACGGTGAAAGCGGACAGCGAAGAAACCGGCAGTGACCTGTACTTGGTGACAGACCTC
>CAYXVN010000265.1:0-3130 GCA_964468565.1 uncultured Oscillospiraceae bacterium
TCACAGAATCTTAACACTATTGTGCGCCTTTTGGAAACTGTCAATGTACCCCTTCCCACCCGCCGGACGCTCCGGTCTGTTCCGGTTCCCGCCAGGATTCTCCCGGGCCCATCCTGTTCATCCCCGCAGTTCCGATCGGTGGAATCTCTCACCCACCTTCCTGACCTGCCCCGTTCCCCCGCCAACCGGGAAGACACCGCTGCAAGCTGCAGAGATACTCTCCGGGACAGCAGCATGGTCTCCCCGGCAGGGCTCAATGGACTCCGGTGGAGGGAGAGGGTTGGACCAGGGAGGAAGATTTGCACCGGGCGGCCACCGCTTCCAGCGAAGACATCCTGGATACGCCTGAAGCACGTACCGGGCAGAAGCACACTCTTCTGCCGGAGCCGGCTCCCAATCCTCCTCCCAACAGGAGACCACCTGTACCCTGGCAGGGAACCAGTCTTCCGGGGCAGAGTCTCCGGACCAGATACTGTGACGGAGCCCATCGACTGCGCGTCAATCAGCTGTCCCCAGACCCCTGCCGCCGTCTCCCAGGAAACCCCCGAGGCTGCCCCTTTTTCCGCAGAAACTTCCATCCCCTTCCCCCTTCCGACAGGATTCGCAGGGCAGCCGGTCCCCCGCGCCAGGCTCCCTTGTCCCCCCAAACGTCCCCAACCACTGCCCGGCACAGCAGCGTATTGCCGGGTGACCGAATGGGAACTGGGCGGTGGGCAGCCCCCGATTCCTCCTGACACCTCCCTGGCACCTTCCGGCAACCGGCAGTCCTCCCCGCTTCCGGAAACACTCCTGACCGGTCCGGGCGGACATCACCCCCCCTGCCGGCAACGTCCAGGACCGGTACCCGTTCCGGATTTCCCCGTATCCTGGGGGGAAAGCAGTACCTACAGGAGGGACGCGGCTGCGCTCCTGCTGTCCCAGGCATTCTGGAAGATCTGAGCTGCAGTCTCTTCGGTCAGATTCTCATCGATGGTGATGCAGTCTCGGTACACCTCCCAGGCCCTGCTCCGCTCAGGAAAGATTTCCACCATCCTCCCGGCAACCTTTTCTACATCCGCTGCTCTGGTTGACCGCGCGGCCGTCTGCGCGGCCTGTTTCATCCCCCGCCTGGCGGCCTCATAGTACTTGTTGGAACCGTCCATAATGTCTGTCCTCCCCTGAATCCGTGAAGTTTTTCGAACCGGATTCACCTGAAAGCGAAGTGGCCCCCCTCAGGGGGCCACCTCACAGCAAAGCCGGATCCCCGGCTGGGCCCTACTGGGCGGACGCGGCTGCGCTCCTGCTGTCCCAGGCATTCTGAAAGATCTGATCTGCAGTCTCTTCGGTCAGATTCTCGTCGACGGTGATGCAGTCTCGGTACATCTCCCAGGCCCTGCTCCTCTCAGGAAAGAATTCCACCATCCTCCCGGCAACCTGTTCTGCACACGCTGCTCTGGTTGACCGCGTGGCCTGCTCAATCCCCCGCCTGGCGGCCTCATAGTACACGTTGTAGCTATTATGAATATCTGCCAGCATTTCTTCACCCTCCTCATCCACGATGACTCCAGCAGCACGCAAGGCACTGATCCTCTCCTCCACGCTCACATCACTCTCCGCTCCGTACAGCATATCGATGTGGTAGAGCCAGGGGTGCACGGTTTTGAGGTTGCCCTCCGACGCCTTTCCCACAAATACGAAGTACTCGTGGGTCAGAGACTTCAGCGTCTGATTGCTTATCCGACCTTCTTTAGGAGGCGGATTCCCCTTGTCGCCTGCATCTGCAACGTAAAAATCTTTTTTCCCAAAAAGACGCTCCAATTTGCATTCCCGGATCAGAATCCTGTTCTGCTGATTTTCCTCTGCTCCGTGGATAATCCAGATCAGAACGACCTCACTGATGTTGATGTACTTCTTGCGCTCATCGGAGGTCTTCTCTACCTGAGCCAGAATCTCTCCGTTGACGTAGATGTGGGACCGGTTCAGGAGAACCTGGGACAGGGACTCTTCGAACTGCGACTCCAGGTGAGCGATGAACACTGCACGTGCCGGGTAATCGTCATTCGCAGGACTCTTGTCCTTATGCATGGCAAAAAAGCGCACGTCCATCTGAAGAATCACGTTACTGGGGAGGACAATCTCATTTTTAATCCCCTCGGACATGAGCTTCTCAGCCTGGCCGTGTGAGGTGGCAATGGGCTCGATGGCCACCCGGATGATTTCCTCTACGGTCATGTCATGAAATTCGGGGAGAATCTTCAGAAACAGCCCCTGAACGCGCTTAAATGTCAGGGAGCGTTTGAAACTCCTGTCCGGCGCCGCTGACTTCTGGTAGATTTCCTGGTCCAAAGCCTCAGGGATCTCCTTCACGGCAGGAGTTGTGTCCTCTTTCTGAGCATCTGACTGATCCGGATCTTTCGGATTTGTGACATTGTTCTTATCCAGTGTAATCACCTCTACTTAATTATGTGCCAAGCCATATGGTCAGGCTGCTGATCTCCCGCTCAGAACGCGGTTTGTACCATTTCTTCAAGACATAACGCTGAGACGAAGCTGAGCCCCCGCTTCAGGTTCCCACTGCAGGACAGGGCACATTGACCGGGGGAAACCGCACCCACTGCAACTCTCCGCCTCCGGTGTCTGGCCCAGAAGCAGTCTGGAGGAGCATCCCGTCCCCAACGGGAGAACGCACTGCATCAGATCCGCATGGGGATCATCCGCAAGACCGCGAAGTTCTCTATCCTCCCGTCTGGGCACATCCCAGGAGCCTGTCCCCAAAATCCGGTCTCCGGCAGTCCCGGAGCTTTGCCGCTCCTACGTTCGCACACAAAGCGGGGGGATGAAGGCGTGAGCAACCGGACACAGGCCCGAACAGCCGCCTTCCGATCAAAGACTGAAAATCCGGTGGAATGTGCCCCCCGGGGGCAATGGTGGCCTCACAGCCACCCAGTCCTCTGTGCAGGCCAGCAGGGCTCTCCGGAAATCTGTCCCCGATCTGCTCCGGGGAGATGTCCATACACGGAGGGGGCATCGCCTCCGGCATTCTCTCCGGACCTTCATGTTCCCCGGGGGCCTGGGGTCCCTTATATCCTACCACGTCTGTTCCCGGATTACAAGGGTGAATTATCCCACCCCGCAGGCATCGCTTCGCTCC
>CAYXVN010000266.1:0-3078 GCA_964468565.1 uncultured Oscillospiraceae bacterium
ATGTGGATGGGACCCAGGTGGCCAGCGGCAGCAGCACGGTGCTCACCGGGCTGACCGCCGGTCTCCACACCGTCAGTGTGGTCTTCACCCCCGCTCCCAGCGACAATTTCTATGAGGCCCATGAGACATCTAAAAACATCACCGTCATTGATCCGGTAGAGGAGGCGGGCAAGGTGCCCCCTGTCCTCACCCTGATTGCCCCCAGCAACGCCAAAGTGGGTGAATCCGTCACCGTCCGTGCCGTTCTGGAGCCAAATCCTGAAGTGAATGCGGATCCGGACGGCATTCTGGTGTTCTTCCTGGACGGCGTGGAAGTGGGTACCGGCGATTCGGTGGTGCTGAGCAATCTCGAAGCCGGAGTTCACACCGTCAGCGTGGTCTTCAGCCCCGCGGCCACGGAAACCCGCTACGAGGCCTATGAGACCTCTGCGGTGATCACCGTCACCGACGAGACCAAGGCCAATCCGGTTCTCATTCTGAACGTACCCAACAACGCCAAAGTTGGTGAATCTGTCACCGTTACGGCGACCCTGGAGCGCAGCCCGGAGGTCAATGCGGATCCCGTGGGAACCCTGACCTTCTTTGTGGACGGGGTCGAGGTGGCCAGCAGCGGCAACACCGCCGTGCTCACCGGTCTCAGTGCCGGCACCCATACCGTCAGCGTGCTCTTCACCCCTGCGGCCAGTGAGACAGTCTATGAGGCCTACGAGGTGTCCGCCGTCCTCACCATCGTGGATCCGGTGGTGGATCACGATAAGGTCACCCCCGTTCTCACCCTCAGCGCACCCAGCAATGCCAGAGTGGGCGAGTCGGTCACCGTCCGCGCCACCCTGAGCCGCAATCCCGCCGTCAGTGCCGAACCCAACGGAACCCTGATCTTCTTCCTGGACGGGGTGGAAGTGGGCACCGGCAGTACGGTGGTACTCAACGGCCTCACCCAGGGCGTCCACACCATCAGCGTGGTGTTCCACCCTGCGGCCAATGAAACCCTCTACGAGTCCTATGAGACCTCTGCGGTGATCACCGTCACCCCGGCGGACACCATCCGGCCTGTCCTCGAACTGGAACTGCCGGAGACCGCCCGGGTGGGAGACAGAGTCACCGTCATTGCCTACCTGTCCGGCAATCCCTCCGTGGGCGGAGTCCCCGATGGTATCCTGACCTTCTATGTGGATGGGGAAAAGATATCCAGCGACGGCAACCGTGCGGTGCTCACCGGCCTTACTCTGGGGCCCCACACCGTCAGCGTGGTGTTCAATCCCTCTGAGGATGAGACCGTCTACGGCTACGCTGAGACCTCCGGCACCATTACCGTGCTGCGCAGAAGCTCCGACGGCGGGTCCGGCGGCTCCGGTGGTTCCGGCGGCTCCGGTGGTTCCGGCGGCAGTAATACTCCGGGAACGCCCAACGCCCCCGGCAGCGATGAGCTGAAGCCCCAGACCGGCAGGGACGGAGTGGTACTCCAGCCCGTGGCGGATTCCCAGGGCAACATCTCTTCCTACACCGTCACCATCCCCTCGGATGTCACCTCCACCACACTGCCCGGAGAAGTGGCCAAGAACACCGACCTGACCCTGGACCTGAAGGGCATGCTGCCCGTCCGGGTGGAAGTGCCGGTGGCCCGGGCCACTCAGGCCACGGTGGCGGTCATCGTGGACCGGGACGGCAAGGAGATCATCGTCCGTGACTGTGTGGTGTCCGGCAACCATGTCATCCTCAAAGTTGATGGCGATATCACCATCCGCATTGTGGACCGGCCCCAGTCCTTCGGGGACATCACCTCGGCCTCGGCCTGGGCATCTGATGCCATTGACTTCGTTGCCGCCCGGGATCTCTTCCGGGGCACATCCGACAGCCAGTTCAGCCCCACCATGACCATGTCCCGGGGCATGCTGGTCACCGTGCTCTACCGTCTGGCCTATGAGCCGGAAGCCGGAGTTCCCGACTTCTCTGACGTGGCCACGGATGAGTGGTATTCGGAGGCCATTGCCTGGGCAGCCGCCCAGGGCGTGGTCACCGGCTATGACAACGGCGGCTTCGGCCCCAACGATGACATCACCCGGGAACAGATGGTCACCCTGCTGTACCGCTACGCCCAGAAGCAGGGCCTGAACACTTCAGGCAATGTCTCCCTGAGCAAGTACGCGGATGTCAGCGCAGTCAGCGATTACGCCACAACCGCCATGGAGTGGGCGGTGGGAACCGGTCTGGTGGAGGGCACCGATGCCACCCACCTGTCTCCGGCCAGCAACGCCACCCGCGCGGAAGTGGCAACCATCCTGATGAGGTTCTGCTCCTACACCATGGGCTAAACCTTCAAACCCGGCCAATGTTTTCAGGCCCGTCCCCGGGGTGCTTCGGCACCCCGGAGGCGGGCCTCCTTCATTTCTCCGGGAGTCTGCTTCCCCCGGTAAGGTTCCTTCCCCCTGAGGGTCTGTCCCGGCAGAGGGATCCGGGATCCCGGCGGAGCGGGACCTGGCTGAAACTTTCGCCGCCCCCGTCCCGGAGGTACCGGTGCCCGGAACCCCGGCAGGACTGCGGTTTCGCTCCGGCCTCAGATCCGGGCATATGTGAGAGTCCGGGGCTCTGCAGGGGAGGACCCCTGATGCCGCATCACCCCTGGAGGCAGCAGATTTCGGCAACCGGACGCAGCTACCCGCCGGGAGGTGCGGTCTTCAGGAATGCCGGTGAAGTGCCGGGCTGCCTTCATGCGCCTCAGGCAAAACCCCGTGGAAATGTCCGAGGGGGGAGGTGCACCGCGTTCCGGAGTCCCTCCATACAGCCACTACCCTGAAGAAAAAATTCTGGAAGCGCCATACATATTGTGGTTCAACCGTTTACAACCGCCATATATGGCACTCTGCACAGGAAATCCTGCATATATCATATAACCCATAAAAACATAACGCTGAAGAGCATCTGTGGGAGGAGGGGAAAAGAAGCAGTCATGGGGACTGCCGTTTCAGCTTCCATCCCCCGCGCAACTGGGAAAGTGATTTTAAAGCCGTTCCTGAGTACGCAGCTGAGACCATGGCTCAGAGGCCTGTTTTCTGGCAGAAACGCATCAGCAGAGTGGCC
>CAYXVN010000267.1:0-3075 GCA_964468565.1 uncultured Oscillospiraceae bacterium
CCAGCGTCTTCCGGGAGAGCTCGGCATACACATCCCGGTGGATGCACAGCTGAGGGGTCAGCATCACCAGGCCGCCCCCGGATACCAGGCTTTCCACCACCCGCCTGCAGTCGGTCTGTTCCCCAGGGGAGAAGGTTCTGCAGACCTCGTCCAGGTTGGGGACCTCCAGCCCCGCCCGGCGGTACACCTCCAGCAGCCGGGAGCGGATGTTCCGCTGCCTGCGGGTCAGGTTCACCGTAAAGTCCGCCAGGGCGTACCGGTCTCCCACTGATTTTATGGGGCCCTCCCGGGCCAGGGCGCCCAGGAGGGCATCCGACACCGCCTGGGGGGCATTGCCGAACAGCTTCTGCCGCAGCTCCGCCACCTTCATGCCGGCGTGGAGGGGGTTCTGCTCATGGTAGCGCCCCAGCAGGTCCTGACAGGTGGCGGAGAGCCGGTCCAGCACGGAGCCGGCCAGATAGCGGCCGGGCAGCGGCTCCAGCAGCTGACCGGAGGCGCACAGGTCCTCCAGGCGCCGGGTCGTCTCCTCCTCCGTCTGTCCCATGGCCACCGCCACTTCCCCGGCGGTGGGCAGGTTCCAGCCCATCCTGGCCACCGCCTGGATCACCTGCTCCTCCTCCGAGCCGCTCTCCCGCACCGCCAGGGCCTCCAGGACCTCCTGGTCATGGCGCCGGTGCCGAAGGGGACAGTCATCCAGGATGACCCCTCCCCCGATGGTCTCCAGGGGGGAATAGAAGCGCACCACGAACCGATCCCCCCGTCTGGTGGCCAGTTCCTCGGTCATCCGCAGCTGGGCCAGGCAGCTCTCCCCGGGCTGCAGTTCCTCCCGGTCCAGCAGCACCACCTTGCACAGCCGCACGGCAGAGCCGTGGTACAGGTGCAGCTGGGAGGCATTGCGGATGATGCGCCGGGACTGCTTCAGATTCTCCAGACGCACGTCCAGCATCCGGGAGCGGCGCACCGAGCCCGGCTTTGCCAGGGTATCCCCACGGCTCAGGTCGGAGCGCTTCACCCCCGCCAGATTCACCGCCACCCGCTGTCCGGCAAAGACGGTCTTCACATCCCTGCCGTGGACCTGGAGGTTGCGGATGCGGGCCTCCAGCCCGATGGGCACCACCTCCGCCATCTCCCCCACAGAGACGCAGCCCTCGATGAAGGTCCCGGTAACCACGGTGCCGAATCCCTCCACGGAGAACACCCGGTCGATGGGAAGGCGGAAGGGAATCCGCTGGCTCTTCTCGGCGGCCTGCCCGATCAGTTCTCTCAGCTCCTCCCGCAGCTGGGGGATCCCCTGGCCGGTGACGGCGGACACGGTGCAGACGGGCTTGCCCTCCAGGAAGGTGCCCTCCGTCTGGGCGCGCACGTCCTCCTTCACCATCTCCAGCCAGTCCTCCTCCACCAGATCGCACTTGGTGATCACCACCAGGCCGTCCCGGATTCCCAGCAGGGAGAGGATGCCCAGGTGCTCCACGGTCTGGGGCATGAAGCCCTCGTCCGCCGCCACCACCAGCATGGCCAGGTCAATGCCCCCGGCCCCGGCCAGCATGTTCCGGATGAACTTCTCGTGGCCGGGCACGTCCACAATGCCCGCCTGGGTGCCGTCCGGGTAGTCCAGATGGGCAAAGCCCAGCTCGATGGTAATGCCCCGCTTCTTCTCCTCCGCCAGCCGGTCCGTGTCAATGCCGGTGAGTGCCTTCACCAGAAGGGTCTTTCCGTGGTCCACGTGGCCCGCCGTTCCGATAATGACATGCTTCATCCCAGCACCTCCGCAGCGGCATCCACCACTGTCTCCAGGTCCTCCTCCAGCATCGTGCGCACATCCAGCTGGTAGCGCTCCCGGGTGATCCGCCCGATGACCGGTATGGGACGCACCCGCATGGCGGCCTCCAGGGCCTCCGGTGTCATGGAGGGACTCTCCAGAACCACCGCCCAGGAGGGCAGCACCTGGGTGGGAGCGGAGCCCCCTCCCACCTGCCCCTCCGTCTCCACCATCCGGGCGGAGATCCCCCGCAGGGAAAGCATGTGGCACAGCAGGGCGGCCTTCTCCTGAAGGGCGGCAGGGGGAGCGGCCAGCATGGCCAGCACGGGAATCTCCTGCCGGGCCAGAGCGGGGTCCTCGCAGCACAGAAGGGTCTCCTGGAGTGCTGCCAGCGTCATCTTGTCCACCCGCAGGGCCCGGGCCAGGGGATGCTTCTTCAGCGGTTCCACCCACTCCCGCTTTCCCACAATGATCCCCGCCTGGGGGCCGCCCAGCAGCTTGTCGCCGCTGAAGGAGATCACATCCGCTCCCGCCTGGACGCTCTGGAGCACGGTGGGCTCATCCCGGATGCCCAGGGCCTCCAGATCCATCAGGGAGCCGCTGCCCAGATCCTCAATCACCGGCAGCCCCAGGCTGTGGCCCAGGACAACCAGCTGATCCAGAGGGACCGACTCGGAGAAGCCCACAATGCGGTAATTGCTGGTGTGCACCTTGAGAAAAGCCCGGGTCTGGGGGGAGATGGCCTGCCGGAAGTCCTGGAGATGGGTCTTGTTGGTGGCGCCCACCTCCCGCAGGATGCAGCCGCACTGGACCATGATCTCCGGAATGCGGAAGGACCCCCCGATCTCCACCAGCTCCCCTCGGGAGGTGATGACCTCTCCCCCCCCGGGCCAGGGCAGTGAGGATGAGGAGCACGGCCCCCGCGTTGTTGTTCACCACCATGGCTGCCTCCGCCCCGGTGAGCCGGGTCAGAAGGGGCTCCACATGGTCGTGGCGGGAGCCCCGGATGCCGTTGTCCACGTCGTACTCCAGGGTGGAGTAGCTGGCCGCCACCTGACAGGCGGCCCGGGCGGCCCGGGGGGACAGACAGGCCCGGCCCAGATTGGTGTGCAGCACCACTCCGGTGCCGTTCACCACCCGCCGCAGGGAGGAACCCCTGTTCACCTGCCGGACGATGGTGGCACACAGCTGCTCCACCGGGGGAATCTCCTGCCGGGTTCCGGCCAGAATCTCCTGCCGCAGCTCCTCCAGCACCAGGCGCACCGCTCAATAAAATCGAATAAAACTCTATCGTCTCAATTCGACTTCGCCCCGAA
>CAYXVN010000268.1:0-3073 GCA_964468565.1 uncultured Oscillospiraceae bacterium
GATCAACGAAAACGGCGGCAAGATGCCCGACGCCGTGGGCATTCCCGAGGAGCAGCTGCGCAAGGCGGCCACTCTGTCCGTGTGCAAGATCAACATCGACTCCGACCTGCGCCTGGCCATGACCGGCACCATCCGCCAGTACATGGCCCAGCACCCGGATCACTTTGATCCCCGCCAGTACCTGAAGCCCGCCCGGGAGAACATCAAGCAGCTGGTGAAGCACAAGCTGGTGGACGTTCTGGGCTGCGCCGGCAAGGCCTGATTCCCGTCTGTGCCGGACGGAGAGCCGTCTGTTTCCCAGAGGAGCGCCCCCCGGGCGCTCCTCTTGCCGTCTCCTTCCCGGGGGCTCAGCCCCGGGCATCGGCAGCCGCCCGGACAATGGCCAGGGCCATCTCCCGGATGCGCCCGGCGGGGGAGGGGGCCTGGACAATGCCGGAGGTGGCACCCACCCCGTCTGCCCCCAGGGCGATGACCCGGGCGCAGTGGGCAGGGGTGGTGATGCCTGACCCGATCATCACCTGCACCCCGGGGGCAGCGGCCCGGAGGGCCTGGAGGGTCTCCCGGATGTAGTCCCCCTCCGCCGGCTGTCCCGTCCCGATGCGCCCGGTGGGCTCCGCCAGCACGATGTCCGCCCCCAGGCAGGCCACCGCCCGGGCCTCGGGGACGCTGTCGGCACAGACGAAGACGGTCATGCCCAGATCCTTTGCCCGGCGGATGCAGGCGGCCAGCTCCGGCACCGTCTTGGGGTTCTCGGCGTGGTTGAGGAAGACGGCCCGGGCCCCCGCCTCCCGCAGGGATTCCGGCAGCACCCGGCCCATGCCCCGGCCGGGGGTCAGGGGGTCCATGGACTGGGCGCAGACCACAATGCGCCGGGTGTGCCCGGCGATGAGGCGGATGTCCGCGTAGGGGCACGTGAAATAGATGGCAAGTCCGGTTTCGGCGGCGGTGTCCTCCGCCGCCAGGGCCAGGTCCAGACAGCGGCGTCCGTAGAGATAGGACTTGGGGTTGACCAGAAGAAAGGGGCGTGGCAGCATGGATCTTCCTCCTTCCGGTGGGATTTCCCGGAGATCCGGGCCTTCATTGTACCATGTTCCCCTGCGGAAGACAAGGGCCGGAGGGAGGCCGGGGCAGGTTTCCCCGGGCCCGGGGATGGGGGCTGCCCCGGGAAACCCTCCCCCGGGGGAAAAGTTGGCCTTCCCATTTCCGGGCGGGGGTGGTATAATGATGCACCGGGATATGACCGGATTTCGCCCGGCAGGAGAGGTGCCATGATCGTTCTGGGAATTGACCCCGGCTTTGCCACGGTGGGCTTCGGGGTGGTGGAGGCGGAGGGCGGCAGGCAGCGTCTGGTGAGCTGCGGCGCCATCACCACGCCCCCGGGAGAGCCCCTGCCCGGCCGGCTGCTGCAGATTGATACGGATCTGACCTCCCTGCTGAAGACCTTTCGCCCCCAGGCCATGGCGGTGGAGGAGCTGTTTTTCAGCAGCAACATCACCACCGGCATCAGCGTGGCCCAGGCCCGGGGGGTGATCCTCACCGCGGCCCAGCGGCTGGAGGTGCCCATCTTTGAATACTCCCCCTCCCAGGTGAAGCAGGCGGTGGCGGGCTACGGCAAGGCGGAGAAGCGCCAGGTGATGGAGATGACCCGCCGGCTTCTGGGTCTGAAGAAGGTGCCCCGGCCGGACGACGCGGCGGACGCCCTGGCCATCGCCCTGTGCCACGCCCGCTCCAGCACCTCCCGGCTGGCCCGGCTGAACCCGGCCACCCCGGGCAGCGGCCGCTATGCGGTGCGGGAGGACCGGTAAGGGGGCGGGGAACATCCGGAAAGGAGTGCGCCCATGTTTTACTATCTCAGCGGCACCGTGGCCCACATCGAACCCTATGTGGCGGTGCTGGACTGCGGCGGAGTGGGCTTTCTGTGCAACACCAGCGCCGGGTCCATCGCCGCCCTGAAACCGGGGGAGCAGGGGAAGCTGTTCACCACCCTGCTGGTGCGGGAGGACGCCATGGACCTCTACGGCTTTGTCACACAGGAGGAGCTGAACCTGTTCCGTCTCCTGATCTCCGTCTCCGGAGTGGGCCCCAAGGCCGCCATCTCGGTGCTCTCCAGCTCCACCCCCGCCAACCTGGCTCTGGCCATCATCACCGGGGACGAGAAGACCCTGACCCGGGCCCAGGGGGTGGGCAGGCGCATCGCCCAGCGCATCATCCTGGAGCTGAAGGACAAGCTGGCCAAGGGCCAGGCCTCCTCCGGGGAGGCCTACGGCGGCACCGGGGTGACGGTGATTCCCCAGAACAAGCTCTCGGAGGCCTCCGCCGCCCTGGCGGTGCTGGGCTACTCCCAGGGGGAGATCGCCCTGGCCCTCCAGGGCATCGACCTGGAGGCCACGGCCCTGGAGGATATCATCCGCCAGGCCCTCCGGAAGATGGTCAAGTCCTGAGGGACAGTCCCTGGAAAGGGATCTGACCTGTCAGGGAGAGAGGGGGAGCTCCTCTCCCGGCATCCCCGGGCCCCGGTCTCCGGGCCGGGGGCGGTGAGGGGGCGGGGAGAGGTCCGGGGCTGTGCCCCTGTGCACTTCGCCCAACAGAACCCCTGGGGGACATGGAACGGAAAGGGAAATCCCTTTTCATAGGAGCCGGGATGTGCTCCGCAATACGAAAGCGGGGAGGGACGTGAGGCCTTGAGCATCACCTATTCCGAGGAGAGCGTGGAGGCCGCCACCGGGGCGGTGGAGGAATCTCTGGTGACCGCCCGGCAGCTCCGGGAGGACGAGAGCGAGGGCTCTCTGCGCCCCAGGACGCTGCGGGAGTACATCGGCCAGGAGAAGGCCAAGGGAAATCTGGAGGTCTTCATTCAGGCGGCGAAGCTGCGCCAGGAGCCCCTGGACCATGTGCTGCTCCACGGCCCTCCGGGCCTGGGGAAGACCACCCTCAGCGGCATCATCGCCAACGAGATGGGGGTCAACATCCGGGTCACCTCCGGGCCGGCCATTGAGAAGCCGGGGGACCTGGCGGCATTGCTGACCAATCTGCAGGAGAACGACATCCTCTTTGTGGACGAGATCCACCGCCT
>CAYXVN010000269.1:0-3065 GCA_964468565.1 uncultured Oscillospiraceae bacterium
CTGTGTACAGATTCAGATTCTGTCCGGGAGACGGTGTCGCTGCAGCAGGCGGAAAACCCATCAGCCGGGCCGGAACGGGGGTCCCCCGGGAGTTTCTCCCGGCACCGGGGAGAGCATATCCTTAGGTGCCGCCTCCCGGCACCCCGGGTGGAGGAGAACCCTCTGCCGGCCTTATCTGGAGGAAAAGATCATGGAAGAATCCGAAATCCGCGCTCTGGTGCACCGGCAGCGGACCTGGTTTCGTACCGGTGCCACCCGGAACCTGAGCGTGCGGCTTAATGCCCTGGCCACCCTGCAGGAGAAGATCCGCGCCCGGGAGGCGGACATCACCGCCGCCCTCCAGGCGGATCTGGGCAAGTCCGCCGCCGAGAGCTACATGTGCGAAACAGGCATGGCCCTCAGCGAACTGCGCTGGCTGCGCCGCCATCTGCCCGCCCTGGCAAAACCCCGGCGCGCCCCCACCCCTCTGGCCCAGTTCCCCGCCCGCAGCTGGGTGGAGTCTGTCCCCTACGGGGTGGTGCTCATCCTCAGCCCCTGGAACTATCCCTTCCTGCTGTCCATCGAACCCCTGGCGGACGCCATCGCCGCCGGCAACACGGTGATCCTCAAACCCAGCGCCTACTCCCCCCATACCAGTGCCCTGGTGGCGGACCTGATCCGCCAGTGCTTCCCCCCGGAGTACGTGTCGGTGGTCACCGGCGGCCGGGCGGAGAACACCGCCCTGCTGGACCAGAAGTTCGATCACATCTTCTTCACCGGCAGCCAGGCGGTGGGAAAGGTGGTCATGGCCAAGGCTGCCCCCCATCTGACCCCGGTCACCCTGGAACTGGGCGGCAAGAGTCCCTGCGTCGTGGAGCGCAGCGCCAATCTGAAGATGGCAGCCCGGCGGATCGTCTTCGGCAAATATCTGAACTGCGGACAGACCTGTGTGGCCCCGGACTACATCCTCTGTGACGCCTCCATCCGGGACCGGCTGGTGATAAACCTGAAAGAGGAGATCCTCCGCCAGTACGGCACCGTCCCTCTGGCCAACCCGGACTACGGCCGCATCATTAATGAGAAGCATTTTGACCGGCTGCTGGGGCTGATGGACCGGGACAAAGTGGTCCACGGGGGAACCGTCTGCCGCAATACGCTGCAGATCGAACCCACGGTGCTCTGCGGCGTCACCTGGGAGGATCCCATCATGGGGGAGGAGATCTTCGGTCCCCTGCTGCCTGTCCTCACCTATACGGATCTGGATGCGGCCCTGGCCCGGGTGGAGGCGGGGCCCCACCCCCTGGCCTTCTACTTCTTCACCGGAGACATCCCTCTGGGGAAAAAGGTTCTCAGCCGGTACTCCTTCGGTGGGGGCTGTCTCAACGACGTCATCATCCATCTGGCCACCAGCGCCATGCCCTTCGGGGGCTTCGGAGAGAGCGGCATGGGCTCCTACCACGGGAAGGCCGGTTTCCGCTGCTTCACCCACCAAAAGAGCCTGGTGGACCGGAAGACCTGGCCGGATCTGCCCATGCGCTACCAGCCCTACCGGCCTCTCAACGGCCAGCTGGTGCGCCTGTTCCTGCGCTGAACTGCTCCGCCGGAGAGTGTCCGTCTCCGGCGGATCTTTGTTTTGTACGCAAATACAACCAGGGGCGGGGAAATGCCGGGAAATATCATGATTTTTGCGGTTTACGCCGGGGAAAAAGTCTGGTACTATAGTGCCGTTGCTCTTTGGAAGAATGATTTTGGGAGGAAACAGTATCATGTCCAACACGATTGAAATCCGCTGGCACGGGCGGGGCGGCCAGGGTGCCAAGACCGCGTCCCTGCTCCTGGCCGATGTGGCCTTCACCCAGGGGATGTACGTTCAGGGGTTCCCGGAGTATGGTCCGGAGCGCATGGGGGCACCCATCACCGCCTACAACCGTCTGTCCCATGAGCCTCTCCGCATCCACTCCAACATCTATACCCCGGACATCGTGGTTGTGGTGGACGAATCCCTGATCGGGGCGGTGGACGTGACGGCAGGTCTGAAGCCGGACGGTGCCCTCATCGTCAACAGCCAGCGCAGCCCCCAGGAGGTGCGGGCGGAGTTTCCCGGCTACACCGGCCGGCTGTATCTTGTCAACGCGAAGGCGGTATCCGTCCGGCACATGGGGCGCAACATGCCCAACACCCCCCTGCTGGCCACCGTGGTGAAGGTCTCCGGCATCATGGATGCGGAGCCCTTCTTTGAGAACATGCGCGGCTCCTTTACCCACAAGTTTGCCTCCAGGCCCGAGGTGCTGGAGGGCAATATGAAGGCCATCCGGGACGCCTGGCAGGAGGTCATCGCGGCATGAAGGAAAACCGGATGAGTCACATCGGGGAAACCAGTCCCTGGCAGGACATGACCCCCGGCGGCATCGTGCTGGGGGGAGGCAACTCCGTGGACTTTCGCACCGGCGACTGGCGCACCGTCACCCCCAGGTTTCTGGCGGACCGGTGCAGACAGTGTCTGCTCTGCTTCCCGGTCTGTCCGGACAGCTCCATCCCCGTGGTGGATGGAAAGCGCCTGGACTTTGACTATGACCACTGCAAGGGCTGCGGCATCTGCGCCTCCGTGTGCCCCTTCGGGGCCATCACCTTCGGAGAGGAGGAGCCGGCATGAGCAGACGGGACCGCCTCTCCGGCAACGAGGCCGTGGCCAACGCCATCCGGCAGATCAACCCGGATGTGATTGCCGCCTTTCCCATCACCCCCTCCACGGAGATCCCCCAGTATGTCTCCCTCTTCAAGGCGGAGGGGAAGATCGACACGGAGTTCATCCCCGTGGAGAGCGAGCACAGCGCCATCTCCGCCACCGCCGGGGCGGAGGCCGCCGGGGTGCGGGCCATGACCGCCACCAGCTCCGCCGGCTTTGCCCTGATGCACGAGATGCTCTACGTGGTGGCCTCCGACCGCCTTCCCGTGGTGATGGCGGTGGTGAACCGGGCGCTCACCGGCCCCATCAACATCAACAACGACCACTCCGACTCCATGGGCTCCCGGGACTGCGGCTGGATGCAGCTGTACAGCGAAAACGCCCAGGAGGCCTATGACAA
>CAYXVN010000270.1:0-3064 GCA_964468565.1 uncultured Oscillospiraceae bacterium
TGAGACCATGGCTCAGAGGCCTGTTTTCTGGCAGAAACGCATCAGCAGAGTGGCCACCTGAGCCCGGTCAGCGGTACTTCTCGGATTCAGGCTGCCGCCCCCGGTGCCGGTGAGAAGATCCTGGGCCACCGCCCACCCCACGGCGGATCGTGCCCAGGAGGATACGGTATTTCCGTCCCGGAAGGTGGACAGGTTTGCGGACCCCTCCAGCCTGAGTCCCTTATGGCGGGCATACTGATAGAGGATCTGTGCCATCTGCTCCCGGGTAATGGGGGCGTCCGGACCGAAAGAACCGTTCCCATAGCCTTTGACAATGCCTTGACCGGCGGCCCAGGTGACGGCATCGGTATACCAGGCGGAAGCCGGGGTGTCCCGGAAAACCGGGGCACCCACTGCAGGCCGCTGTTCCAGATTGTAGAGCAGCATGGCGATGGTTCCCCGGGTAGCGGTGGCAGAGGGGAGAAAATATCCGCTGCCGGTGCCGTTCATGATACCCCGCCCTGAGACGTAGGCCACCGAATCCGCATACCAGCTGAAGGTGCGGACATCCAGGAAGGGGGCAACCAGAGTATCCGGATCAATGTAGGCGGAGGAACTGAGAATGGGACCGTTGGTGAATGCAAAGCCGTCGGAGGTGACCCGGTTGAGCAGCGTGTGACTTGACTTAAAGGCGGTGCCCTGAAGCACGGTGTCTGCCCCGACCAGGAGATAGATGTCCCGCTCCCTTCCGGAGACAGCTCCAGGGGCTCCTTCGGAAGGATCATTCCAGGTGAGATCGACGGCGTACCAGTGTTCGTCTTCCATCTGCACATAGTTCCACATATGGACCTCCCGGGCTCCGCCCAGATAGGAGGCCTTGCCGTCCACCAGCACGCAGGGAATGTTCAGGCGGTTGCAGAGGATCTTGAAGGCACGGGCATACCCCTCGCAGACCGGGCCGTTTCGGCCGGTACGCCCGGACAGGGCACTGAGACACTTCCAGGGAGCGTGGTTCAGACCACGACCATACCACGCACCGGATACGACGGCTGTGTTGTATTCGTTGTGCTTCACCAGCCAGGTATTGAGAGCCTTCACCTGGGCGCTGCGGCTGCCCTCCGGAACGGTGTCCAGAATGGTTCTGATTGACTGCTCCCGGACAGCGATTCCCTGCCGGATGGACTTCTCGCTGGAATACTCCGCATCCCGCAGGTCAAAGGTGGTGCCCTTGTACCTGTAGCGGACAGGGAAGAATACATAATAGGTATAGCTGGATTCCTGCTGCCTCAGTATGTAACAGATGGCAGTCTCCCCGGTGAGCCAGAAGACTTCCGGGCAGTCCCGGTCAAAGGCACTGTATGCCGTGCGGGTGACTGTCTTGAACCAGTTCTCCTCTTTGTCCGTCCATGGGCGATTCAGGGTCAGAGTGCTGACCAGGATGCCGGAAAAGGTCAGATTCCCCTCCTGAAAGAAGCCAAAATCTCCGGGCGACATGGTTTTCGGATCCGAAGGGGTTCCAGAGAGACGGTAGCAGGAGTCGTCGATCAGCCAGTCCTTCACCCCATCGCCGTCAGAGCCCTCCATCAGCTGGCTGTAGAAGGCATCCCCCTCAGCAGGAAGGGCCACACGGTCGATCCAGGAGGGGAAATTGCCCTCCGTCCGATACAACCTGCCATCTGCCATGGAGGCAAAGTGCCGGACGCCGGAGACGGCGGTGGAGGGACCCGGATCCTGAATGATGCCGGCCTGATCAGCAGGACCGGTGGAACAGGCGATGGCAGTGGGAACCAGAGACAGAAACAGCGCCAGAGAGAGGAGCAAAGCGGAAAATCGTTTCATACTGTGTCACCTTTCATGATCGGCGGGAAGAACTGCCTGTCAGAGAGGCAGAGCCGAAGGGGGCGTTTTCATGGATGATCATTTCCAGATCCCCCCCATCAGAAGCCCTGAGATCCGGACTCCTGAGAGAGGCCAACCTTCCCGCTCACATAGCGGGGATCATTATACCACTTTTCGTATAAAAAGTACACAGCGTTTTGGAAAGCCGGTCCGTGCAATGGGGATGATCCCCATGGGGGGCTGCTGAGCATGGCAGGCAGGGAAACTTTAATGTGTCAGCATGGATGTGAGGCCCTGCTGAGAGCTGCGCCGGGGATTGAGGTCTGTAACCCGGATGACCCGGATGAGATCCGCCCCGCAGGGATGCCATGCCATCTCCCCATGGAAACAGCAGTCTGACAGGGAATCCTACAGGAACGGGGTCCGGTCCGCTTTGCCGGCAGCGGAACATGAACATTGACCGGAATTGGCCTGTCGCCCGGGAGAACTGTTCCCTGGGACGATCAGAAGGGCGGAGAATCGGCACAACCCCATCAGAAATGCTGCCACCCGGGAGGGACCTGCACTGCCGGCCGGGTTCGGGGTGCTCTCGGCGGTGCCGCTGATCAGGCCCTGGGAAACACCCCGGCGAACGGCGGTCTCAGCCCGGCCGCTGACGCTGCCGGAGTTCTGGAAGGTGCTGAGACTGCCTCCGCTGAAACCGGCATGGTTCATCTGCTCCCCAGCCATGGTGTCATTGGGTTGAGACGGCGCACAGCACGCAGCCCATGGAGATCTGCCAGGACAGGGGATACGGGCATGTGGGGCTGAGGGTCATGAGCGGGAGCGCCGAGGCCGGGTCCGGCGAGTGCGACCTGCTCCCCGATGAAAAGAAAAAACAGGGGCACTCCAGGGGAATGCCCCAGGACCATGAACCCCAGGAAGGATCCTCCCGCCCCCAGGGGCATCACCCCTGAACGGAGGAAGAGGACAGGGCGGAAACTGGAATGCCATCCACCCGGAAAACTCCCGGGCAGCCGGTCCGGTGACAGTGGTGACCGGTGAGATGGGAGTTTCTGAGGATACAGTTGGGAGAATCCTCGGCTGCTGCCGGCGCCTGGAAGGTTCTCTTCGGGAAGTCTGTCCCGCCTGCGATGCCCGGTTCCCTTATGTGAATACCCCTGACCGGATTCGGGGACATTTTCTGGTCTGCCTCACAGCTCTTACGGCAGTTCGCCTCATCCAGCGCAGTCTGGGGCCCAACCGT
>CAYXVN010000271.1:0-3046 GCA_964468565.1 uncultured Oscillospiraceae bacterium
TGCCCACGCCGTCGCCGGTTTTGCCCTCTGCGTCCTTGCCGGCCCGGTGTTCCAGTTTTTCCACAATGCGCAGGGCGTCATCCACGGTCCGGTAGCTCTGCCGGCCCTTGATGTCCACCACCACGCCGATGCCGCAGGAGTCATGCTCGAAGGCAGGGTCGTAGAGGCCCTGTCGGTCGAAGCCCTCCTGTCTGCTCTGGTCGATCATGCTGTTCCCTCTCTTCCTGAATATGGACTGATGATGCAGCTGCATTTTGAAGTTTGCTGACACACAAATTGCAGGAAATGATTCGGACTCTGCAGATCATATCCTGCAGCACTTCCATTATAGGCAAATAATAGGGAGAAAACAAGAGATTATCTCCCGAAAATGCAAGATCAGCTTTTTCAACTTTCATATATTTTGACGAAGATGCAGGTTCCGGGCAAAAAAGATGCAGGGGCCGTCAGTAGAGGCCCCTGCAGGAAGGGAGAGAAGGTGTGGTCCGGGAGGCCCGCCCGGATTTCAGGGGGCCTGGTCCCGGCCGGTGGCGCCGCTGGCGGCCTCCAGCCGGTTCATGCGGCGCTTGCGGGCGGCGGAGAAGGTGAGTTTGCGCACCAGGGTCCCGGTGTCTCCGGACTGAATGGCCCTGCGGTAGGAGGCCAGATTGTTCTCCAGCTTCTCCAGGGCGCTGCCCAGAGCCTCCGCATTGAGGGAGAAGAGCTGGGTCCACAGGGGAACGTCCAGGGCCGCCACCCGGGTGCAGCCCCGGAAGGAGTCCCCTTCAAAGCCCTGGCAGTGGAACAGGCTCTCGTCGTCACAGACGGAGACGGCGATGATGTGCATCATCTGGCTGGTGTAGGCGATGATGGCGTCGTGCTCCCCGGGGGTTGTCATGACCACATCGGTACAGCCCACGTAGGCGGCCACCCGCTCCATAAGGGCCAGGTGATCCGGGTGGGACTGCTCGTTGGGGACCAGAATGTAATGGGCCCCCTGGAACATGTTGGCCATGGAGTTCTGGATGCCGGAGAACTCGGTGCCCGCCATGGGGTGTCCGCCCACGAAGGAGACGGTGTCGGGAAGGACCCGGGCCCCCTCCAGGATGGAGCCCTTGATGCCGCAGACATCGGTCACCATGGCCCCGGGTTTGAAATGGTCCCGGTGCAGGGCCATGAAGTCGATGATGTCCCTGGGGTGGAGACAGAGAAATACCAGATCTCCCTGGGCCAGGGCCCTTACGGGGTCCGGCTCCGCCACGTCCACGATCTCGTTTTCCAGGGCGTAGCGCAGAGTGGGCTGGCTCACATCCACCCCGATGATGTCGTAGTCCTCAAAGCCGCGCAGGGCGCGGGCCATGGAGCCCCCGATCAGGCCCAGTCCGATGATGACGATATGCTTGCTCACGGTTCGACCGCCTCAAATCTTTCAGAAATCCCCCGCCACTTTCACACTTTCATGTGCTGAAGTGCCGGCAGGCGATACTTTAGCACAGATCGGCCTTCAGGTCAACCGCCTGGGGCAGGAAAGTGAGACTTTTTCCCCGGGGGCCAGGGAAGATGGGGAAAACGGTTGCTTTTTTGTCCTCCGGAAGGTATGATACCAGGGACCCCTCCGCTCTGCCCGGGCGGAGGGACGGAGCAATACAAGCGAGAGGAGTTTTTCTTCCATGCGGGACGGATTTGTAAAGGTAGCGGCGGGAACGCCGGAGATCCGGGTGGCGGACTGTGCCTTCAACGCCCGGTCGTGCATCGCCCTCATCAGACAGGCCTGGCAGCAGGGGGTGCGGGTGCTGGTGCTGCCCGAGCTGTGTCTCACCGGCTACACCTGCGGGGACCTGTTTCTGCAGGACACCCTCCTGGACGGGGCGGAGAAGGCCCTGGAGCAGGTGCGGGAGGCCACGGCCCAGCTGGACATGATCCTTGCCGTGGGCCTGCCGGTGCGGGCAGCGGGCAAACTCTACAACTGTGCGGCTGTGCTCCACCGGGGCCGGGTGCTGGGATTCGTGCCCAAGACCCGGGTGCCCAACTACAGCGAATTCTATGAGCGGCGCTGGTTCTCTGCTGGAGGAGGCGGATTTTCCGCCCGGGTGAAGGTGTCCGGCCAGGAGGAGCCGGTGCTGGTGGCCCAGCAGCTGTTTGCCTGTCCCGCCGTGCCCGGTCTGACCATCGGGGTGGAGATCTGTGAGGACCTGTGGGCCTCGGATCCCCCCTCCAACGCTCTGGCCCGGGCGGGGGCCACCCTGATTCTCAACCTCTCCGCCAGCGACGAGCTGGTGGGCAAGGCGGACTACCGCCGCCAGCTGGTCAGCGGCCAGTCGGCCCGGCTGCTGTGCGCCTATGTGTATGCGGACGCCGGGGAGGGGGAGTCCTCCACGGATCTGGTCTTTGCCGGCCACAACCTGATTGCCGAGAACGGGGCCGTTCTGGCGGAGAAGCGCTTTGACACCGGCATCATCGTCACGGAGGTGGATGTGGACCGGCTGGTGGGGGAGCGGCGCCGGAACACCACCTTCCAGTCCATCTGGGAGGGAGACATGGCCGCCTGGGGGATTGCCGCCGCGGTGGAGGCGGACCTGAAGATGGCTGACACCGTCCTCACCCGTCCCATTGCCCCCAACCCCTTTGTGCCTGAGGACCACGGGGACCGGGACTCCCGCTGCCAGGAGATTCTCACCATTGCCGCCTCCGGCCTCAGGACCCGGCTTCGCCACACCGGAGCCCGCACCGCCGTGGTGGGTCTGTCCGGAGGTCTGGACTCCACCCTGGCCCTGCTGATCACCGCCCGGGCCATGGATATGCTGGGCCGGCCCCGGACGGATATCGTGGCCCTCACCATGCCCTGCTTCGGCACCACCAGCCGCACCCGCTCCAACGCGGAGATTCTGGCCCAGCGGGTGGGGGCCACCTTCCAGACGGTGGACATCGGCGAGGCGGTGCAGGTCCACTTCCGGGACATCGGCCAGTCCATGGAGGATCTGTCCGTCACCTTTGAGAACGCCCAGGCCCGGGAGCGCACCCAGGTGCTGATGGACATCGCCAACCGCACGGGAGGCATGGTGGTGGG
>CAYXVN010000272.1:0-3040 GCA_964468565.1 uncultured Oscillospiraceae bacterium
TGAGAGCAGGGGCCACTGTCTCTGCTCCCCCCCTCCGGGGCAGCGGATCCCCCTCCGCCTGTCCCACCCTGGGGAAGTCTCCCCACCCCCCCCAGCTCCCGGGTTGCCTTCCATCCGGATCCGGGAGGACCTCGGGGTCCCCTACCGCCCCCATCCCGAACCCGGAGGCACAATGCCCTCCGGGGAACCGCCGGCTCTCCCGGGCAGATTTCCTGGAGATTGCGCCTCTCTTCCCGCCATCCGGCCTGGAGAGAGACTGACCCGGAACCCACTTCGGACCCCCCACCGGTCCAGCCACAGAGGGAGAACGTCATGCCCAACAACACCTTTGCGCCTACACCGGCTTCCACCCCCTCCCTCCACCCGGAGGGAAAGCCGTCAGAGGCGAAACAGCCCAACACACCCCGCTCCTCCCGCCGGATGGTGTCCCTGGTGCTGATTGTGGTCCTGATCCTGCTGGCCCTGGTGCTGGTGATCTTCCGGGACCGGCTCAACGTGGATGCGCTGCGCCGCTCCGTCAGTTACCGGGCCATCTCCACGGACGATACCGGTCAGACCGAAACCTTCCCCCACGGGGGCGGAGACAAACTCTCCTTTGCCTTTATCACCAGCGGACTGGTTCAGTCCTCCGTCTCCGGCAGCCACTACTACTCCTTCACCGGAGAGCTGCAGGCGGAGCGGGTAATCACCATGGACAACCCCACCCTGGAGGCCTCCTCCTCCGCGGCGGTGGTCTTTGACGCCGGGGGGGACACCTTCTCCGTCTACCGGGGCGGGGAGGAGACCCTCACCCAGGAGGGAGAGGACATCACCGGCAGCATTCTCTCCGCCAGAGTGAATGACTCAGGCTGGCTGGCGGTCACCGCCCGGCAGAGCGGCTTCCGCAGCGCCGTCACCGTGTACAACGCCTCTGGCGAGGGGGTCATTCAGATCAGCCTCTCCTCCGCCTTTGCGGTGGACGCCGTCCTCTCCCCGGACTGCAACACGGTGGCGGTGGTGACCATCGGGCAGGAGGGGGGAGAGTTCGGCAGCTCTCTTGTCTTCTATCCGGTCAACTCCACCCAGCCCCGCTCCACGGTGGATCTGGGCAACACCACGGTGCTGGACCTGGACTACGAGTCCCGCCGGGTGTGGGTTCTGGGGGAGGGACAGCTCATCACCGTCACCCCGGACGGCCAGACGGTCAGCCGCTGGAGCTTCGGCCGGGACTTCCTCAAGGGCTGCGACTTCGGCCCGGAGGGCTACGCCCTGGTGCTTCTGGGCCGCTACCGGATGGGCTCCGCCCAGCGGGCCGTCACCATCGGGCCGGAGGGGGAGGAGCTGGGATCCCTGTCCCTGCGGGGTCAGGTGCTCTCCTGGGGCGGGGCAGGCAGCTACTGCTCCCTGCTCACCGGCCCCTCTCTCACCATCTACAACCGCAATCTGGAAGAATATGCCCTCTGTGAAGACACCGGCGGAGCCCGTTACACCGCCCTCACCAGGGACGGCTCCGCCCTCCTGGCAGACGACCAGCGCTCCTGGCTTTTCATTCCCGGCTGAGTACCCTGTGCGACTGGAGGCATTCCTATGACGTATCTGGTAATCGACGTGGTGATCCTGGCCTTTCTGACCCTGTCCGCCATCATGGGCTACCGGAAGGGGCTCATCCTGACCCTGTGCGGATTTCTGGCGGTCTTTGTGGCCTTCTTCGGGGCCACCATGGTGTCGGACCACATGGCGGACGATCTCAGCCAGACCCTGCAGCCGGCCATGGAGACCAACATCCAGCGCTTTCTGGACGAACGCCTTCGGCCGGACGCCAGCCGGGAACCCTCCACCGGGGCGGACCACTCCGGGGATGACGCCCACGTGGACGTCTCCGTGGACGACGCCCTGGACCTTCTGAAGGAGCGGCCCTTCTTCAGGGGCTTTGCCGAGGCCTTTCAGCAGCTGGTGGACCGGGGCATGGCGGCGGTCACCTCCAACGCCGCCCGGGTCATCTCCAGTTTCATCGCCAACCAGGTGGCCCGGGCCGTCCTCTTCTACCTTGCCTTCTTCCTCATTCTGATTCTCTGGGCCATGCTCAGCCATGTGCTGGATCTGGCCTTCCGCCTTCCGGTCCTTTCCACCCTGAACGCCTGGCTGGGGGCCCTGCTGGGGCTGCTCCGGGGCGGAGTGATCCTCTTCATCGTCTGCTGGCTCCTTGGAGACGGCATCCTCCCCCGGGACGTGGTGGAAAACACCGTTCTGCTTCACTTCTTCTGCAAGGGGATTCCCTCCCTGATTCTCAGCTGACCGGACCGATCCGGCAGAGCCTTCTCTCTGCCTCCCCGGTGGGGCGTCCCGTGCTCCCCGCCCCCAACCCACTTCCCTGATTTTAAGGAGGACTGCTGTCCATGCAACCCACCATGTGTACACGCTGCGGCAAGAATGTTGCGGTGATCTTTGTTTCCAGAGTCGAAAACGGCATCACGAAAAACGAGGGACTGTGCCTCAAGTGCGCCCGGGCCACCGGCATCAAGCCCATTGATGAGATGATGCGCCGCATGGGCATCACGGACGAGGATCTGGACAACCTCACCAGCGAGATGATGAACGCCTTCGGAGGCCCCGAGGGCCTGACGGAGATGATGCAGGGCCAGAACCCCGACGGCGATGGCGAGGACGACAGCGAGGGCCGCACCACCACCTTCCCCTTCCTGAACCAGCTCCAGTCCACCGGCCCCGCCGCCCAGGGGGAGGGCTCCGGAGAGGAGAGAAACAAGGCCCCCCGGGCCAGCGGCGCCAAGAACCCCAAGCGGAAGTTCCTGGACCAGTACTGCATCTCCCTCTCCGCCCAGGCCCGGGAGGGCAAACTGGACCGGCTCATCGGGAGAGAGCGGGAGCTGGAGCGCATGATCCAGATCCTGAACCGGCGCCAGAAGAACAACCCCTGCCTCATCGGGGAGCCGGGAGTGGGCAAGACCGCCATCGCCGAGGGGCTGGCCCAGCGCATCGCCGAGGGGTCCGTGCCCTACAAGCTGCTGGACAAGGAGGTCTACCTGCTGGACATGACCGCCCT
>CAYXVN010000273.1:0-3021 GCA_964468565.1 uncultured Oscillospiraceae bacterium
AGGGCGGTCATGTCCAGCAGGTAGACCTCCTTGTCCAGCAGCTTGTAGGGCACGGTCCCCTGGGCGATGCGCTGGGCCAGCCCCTCGGCGATGGCGGTCTTGCCCACCCCCGGCTCCCCGATGAGACAGGGGTTGTTCTTCTGACGCCGGTTCAGAATCTGGATCATGCGCTCCAGCTCCCGCTGCCGCCCGATCAGCTTGTCCAGTTTGCCCTCCTGGGCCTGGGCGGTGAGAGAGATGCAGTACTGCTCCAGAAACTTCCGCTTGGGGGGTTTCTGTCCGGACTGCCGGCTGGGAGGCGGCTGCCGGTCCGCCTCGCCGGAACCTCCGGAGCCTCCGGAGCCTGCCCCGGGGGTGGATCCTGCCCCGGGTCCGGTGCTGAACAGCTGATTCAGGAAGGGGAAGGTGGCGGTACGGCCGGAAGTGTCGTCGGAATCCTCGTCCTTGGACTCTGCCAGGCCATCCAGGCCCTCGGCCCCTCCGAAGGCAGACATCATCTCGGTGGTAAGGTTCTCCAGATCCTCGTCTGTGATGCCCATCCGTTTCATCATGTCGTCAATGGGTTTGATGCCCAGTTCCCGGGCGCATTTCAGACAGAGTCCCTCGTTCTTGGTGACGCCGTTTTCGATTCTTGAGATGAAGATCACCGCGACATTCTTGCCGCAGCGTGTGCACATGGTCGGTTGCATAGGGAGCACTCCTCCTTGTCCCGTTCGGACAGTTATGATACACCCGGAATGTGAACTTACTGTGAATGAAGCAGAGAATTTTTTGAAAAGCCGGAAATTCTGGTTCGGCAGGCGGGGCAGTGCCCCTCTCTTCGGTCTGTGTTCAGTCCGGGATGTAGAGCCAGGCCCGCTGGCTGTCCGCCAGGAGGGCGGAGCCGTCCTTTGCCAGGGCGGTGTAGCGGGCCCCATTGGTGTCCTGGCAGACCTTATACTGTTTCAGAGTGCGGTCGCATATGGTGAGCTGCGCTCCGGTCAGGAGAGCACAGTACCGGCCCGCTCCCCCGTAGGAGAGAACCTGACCCTTCAGGGGAAGGGTTCCCAGCTCCTCCCCCTGGGCGCTGACGGTGACGGCCCGCTGGGCGGAGCCCATGCGGTAGCGTCCCAGAAGGACCAGCGCATAGCCGTCGGGGCCCAGATCGCAGCCCTTCAGGTAGTCCCGCCCGAAGGACCAGCGGTTTACGGTCTCCCCGTCCGGGGTGACCGTGAGAAGCTGTCCCTCCCCCAGGACCCAGACCTGACCGGATTCGTAGTCCAGGTCCAGCACGGCGGTGTTCCCCAGTTCCACCTGGGCCTTTGGTTCGGTGGCGTGGACGGAGTAGAAGACAAGACGGCTGAAAAACTCTCCTCCCTCCTGCCCGATGGTCACCACCGCCACCGTTCTGCAGTCCGGCGAGAGGACGGCGTCCACGGCAAAGGCGGAGGAGAGGCTGATCCGGATGACCCCCTCCCCCTGGCTGTTGTAGACGGTGACGGCGCTCTTGTAGCCGCTCTGCCGGGCGGTGACCGTGAGCCAGCCGTCGGCATTGATGCGGGCGGAGAGGATGCTGCCGGTGACGCCCTCCGGTGCGTAGGAGAGATCCTCTTCCCCGTTGCGGTAGACGAAGATGGCATCCCCGCCGGCGTCGAAGACCACGGCCGCCGAGGAGGAGGTCTCCAGGGTGGGATTGGTCATGGAGAGCACCTCCTCGGCAACCTGCTGTCCGGTGAAGGAGTAGTAGTGGCTGCCGGTGGCGGAGGAGAGGACGATGCCGCTGTTGAGATAGGCAAAGGAGAGCCGGTCTCCTCCCGCGTGGAGGAAGGGTTCCGCCTGACCGTCCACGTCGGTGGAGATGGAGCGGTAGCTGATCCAGCGGCGCAGGGCGTCCACGTTGAGCCGGTCCCGGAAGGCCACCAGGGCCACAGCCAGAACCAGGAGGGCCAGGGTCAGAAGCAGCGCCGGCAGCCGGTGGGCGCGGCGGGTCTGATTGGGCTTTTTCTTCCCCTTTCCCCGGGAATCCCGCCGGATGGGGATGACGGAAGCCGGTTTTGCGGCTCCCGGCGCAGAGCTGTTTCTGGGCATGAGGTTCCCCCCTTTTGTGCCGGGCCCGGTGTGTTACAGAACATCCTCCCGGTACCAGAGTCTGGTCAGATAGAGACCTCCGGCAGGAAGGACAGGCCCGGCCAGGGTGCGGTTTCCGGAGGCGAGAATGGCGGGAATGTCCTCCGGAGCCAGCTTGCCCTCGGAGGCGTAAACCAGGGTTCCCACCATGGCCCGCACCATGTTATAGAGGAAGCCGTCTGCGCACACCCGGCACTCCAGGAGGTTTCCCTGGCGGGACACCTGAAAATAGCGGACGGTGCGCACGGTGGTGCGGGTCTCGGTGCCCACCGAGCGCACGGCCCGGAAGTCGTGGGTGCCCACGAAGCGGTCTGCCGCCCGCTGCATGACGGTTTCATCCAGGGGTCTGGGGCAGAACCAGGCCCGGTTGACGAAAAAGGGATTGCCCAGGCGGGAGTTCCAGATGCGGTAGGTGTACTCCTTCTGCAGGCAGGACCCGATGGCGTTGAACTGCTCCGGCACCTGGGTGGCGCGTACGGCCACAATGTCCTGGGGGAGGCGGCTGTTCACCGCCAGAGGCAGCCGCTCGCAGGGAATGGTGGAGACGGTGCGGAAGCTGGCCAGATAGACCTGGGCGTGGACCCCGGCATCGGTGCGTCCCGCCCCGGTGCAGCGCACCGGATGGCCCAGGACGCCGGCCAGGGCCTTTTCCAGGGTGCCGGCCACCGTGACGGCATTTTTCTGCACCTGCCAGCCGTGGTAGGCGGTGCCGTCGTACATCAGGCTGAGGGCGATGTTCCGTTCCATGGGACACCCTCACAGGCCGAAGTGGCCCAGAATCCCCGCCCCCACAGTGGCGGCCAGGAAGAGGAACAGGGTGACGTAATCCCGGAAGGCGAAGCGGAGCTGGCGCAGGCGGGTGCGCCCCTCGCCCCCGTGGTAGCAGCGGCACTCCATGGCCACCGCCAGCTCATC
>CAYXVN010000274.1:0-2970 GCA_964468565.1 uncultured Oscillospiraceae bacterium
TCTCCCCGCAGATGATGTGAACCTTCCCGGGACGGACCTTCAGGTTCACACCGTCCAGAGCCCGCACGCCGGGGAATTCCTTCACGACGCCTCTCATCTCAAGAACATATTCTGTGCTCTCACTCACAGGCTTTCTGCCTCCTTTTCCTTGCCTGCAGAGTCCTCAGGGCTCTGCGGTCTGTTCCCCTCCCTCCCCCCGGCGGGGAGAGGACCCGGCAGCCAGGCCGGGCAGGGCGCTTCCTGTCACAGTTCCACACCGGAAGTCATGGGGAACTTTCCCGGAACGCCCACCTGCACTCAGATGGCACAGGTGGACCTGGTTCCCCGGCCTGCCCGGATGGGGTTGGGGCTGCGCCGCCTCCCCTGCGGGCTCTCCCCTCCCCACCTCCGGGCATTGGCCGGTGCAGGACCTGCTCCTCCCCGGCTCTCAGCGGCGGTACAGGTCCGGCATCTCATCGTAGACCACGGGAACAACGGTCTGGGTATCCCGGGCCAGGGAGGCGGCAGCAGCGGCAACCTGGCAGCAGTACCCGTCCCAGGCATCCGGGCCGTCCACCCTGCCCTCCCCGCAGGCACGGATCCAGGCCTGGAACTCCGCGTCGTAGGCGGCGGCAAAGCGCTGGAAGCAGTCGGTGTACATGGCCTGGCCGGTGGTGGCATTGGCATTGACCGAGATGGTGGCTGGCCTGGGCAGATTCAGCACGCCGCCGTCACAGACGATCTCGCATTTGATGTCGTAGTCGTTGTGGTTGTTCACGAAGGATTCCACGTCGATGCGCACGCCGGACAGGGTGGTGAGGATCATGATCTGAGGATCGTGGAGGTCTGCGGGGCCGTTTTTCGTGCTCTTCCCGTAGCGGACTTCCGCAGTGGCGTAGTCCTCCCCCAGGAGCCAGCGCAGCACATCGATCTCGTGGACCAGGGAGTTCTCCACCGCCATGGAGTTGTCCCAGTCGGCGGGGACGGAGGGATTGCGGTGGGCGCAGTGCAGCAGCAGGGCCTCGCCGTAGGCTCCGCTCTCCAGGGCGGCCTTCAGCTGCAGATACCCAGAATCATAGCGGCGCATGAAGCCCACCTGGACGTACTTCCTGCCGGCCCTCTGCTCCGCCTCCACGATGCGCCTGCAGGCATCCGCCTTGGGGGCCAGGGGCTTCTCACAGAAGATGAATTTGCCGGCGTCGATGGCCGCCAGGACGCAGGGCTCATGACAGGCATCCGCAGTGGCGCACACAATGGCGTCGATGTCCGGATCCCGGATCAGGTCCAGGGGATCCCCAAAGCCCTTCAGGCCGTACTTCTCCGCCACGGAGAGGCCGAAGGCCCCCGCCGGATCTGCACAGGCCACCACCCGGCCGCCCTGAAGGCGGGTGTTGATGCGCTCAATGTGGGTGCGCCCGATGCCTCCGGTTCCCACCAGTCCGATTCTCAGTGTTTCCATCATTCTGACCTCCTGATTTTTCAAGATTCTCTGTGCCCCGCCTTCGTCCTCCCATCTCCGGGGGGAGGCGGGGCCTTCTGTACCCCAGTGAACGCTGTCCGGAGGGGGAGGCGTCACCATGGCAGGCCTCCCCTCCCCCTGCCGGCGGACAGCGGATCCGGAGCCTGTTTCCCCAGCAGCTCCCTCTCGATGCGCTCCCGGGCCTCGGGGGCCTGGACGTCCATCTTCTCCGGGAAGCCGAAGCAGCTGACGCAGGCGATGCTGTCCCCGCCTGCCTTGGGGGCGTCGGGCTGCAGCTGTCTGGTGGCGAACTTCATCTCCCGCAGGGTCTCAAAGATGCCGTCAAAGTCCACCTCGCCCTCACCCATGGCGGTGTGCTGGTGAATGGTGACGTCGGCACGGCCCCGGGCATTCAGCCAGGGCGGATTGAGGATGTAGCGGCAGTCCTTCGTCTGGTTCCAGGTGTCCGCGAAGAGCACGTGGGTCAGCTCATCCCCGGCGTACTTCAGCATGTGGCGCACATCCCCCCTGCCCTGGTCGTAGAAGAAACCGTGGGAGGCGGAGTAGACATAGCCCAGGTTCTTCGACCGGAAGGACTTCACGATGTCGCAGGCCTCGTCGTTCAGCTCCACGAAGTCGTAGGGATGAGACTGCACCTCCACCCGCAGCCCCTCCCGCTGGATGATGGGCAGCAGTTCCTCCATGGAGCGGAAGAACATGCCGTTGCACATCTCCTGCCGGTTGGGGTCCCCGGAGAACCCGGTGCTGATGACACTCACCCCCATGTCCACGGCGATCCGGATCATGCGCTTCCAGTTGGCCACCGCCAGCCGGCGCTGCTCCTCATCGGGGCCGGACCAGCGGCAGACCAAGATGAAGGAGGAGATCTCCACACCGGTCTCCCTCAGGGCCTGGCGGTACTCCTCCTGGCACTCCCTGGAGAAGAGGGGGTGCCTGTAGAAGGGGTTGATGCGGGGATGGGGGGACTGTTCAATGCAGTGATAGCCCCAGTCCGCCACCTTGTGGACCATGTCCCGTTGGCCAGAACGTCTGCGTCAAAGGCGATTTTCATGGGAGAGCCCTCCCTGTTTTCCCGGCCAAAGGGCCGGCCCCGGAGGCCGGCGCCTGGCCGATTCGGTTTACGCGCTCGTGCTCGTAACGAAAAAACATGAACGAGCACGTGCTCGTTATCAGATATTATACACCTTTCCCCCATTCTGTCCACTGTGAATTCCTCCGAATCTCCGCCGGGGGAACTGTGCATTCCGTCAGTTTCCGCGTGCTTTTTCCCCAAAAAAGCACATATCTCCTGTGTGCACTCCCCTGTGCACGCGCTCTCACACCCCCGGACGGGGGCTGTTCCGTGGGAAACCGGGCAGACTGTCCTCCCCCATCCCGGTTCCGGAGAGCCAGGGCGCAAAAAAAAGCGGCGGACGGCATGATTGCCGTCCGCCGCAGGGGATCTGAAATCCGGCCTCCCCCCGGGGGGAGGATGGGATGGGCTCTCCCGGTTCAGGAGACGGGATGGTTCA
>CAYXVN010000275.1:0-2954 GCA_964468565.1 uncultured Oscillospiraceae bacterium
GAAACATGTTTCGGAAGAGCCAGATTCTGACCATACCCAATCTGCTCTCCACTTTCCGTCTTGTCCTGATCCCCCTCATCGTCTGGCTCTACGTCCGGAAGGAGAACTACAGGCTGGCCGCCCTGGTCATTCTGCTCTCCGGCGCCACGGACGTTGCAGACGGCTACATCGCCCGCCACTTCAACATGATCTCCGACCTCGGCAAGATTCTGGATCCTGTGGCGGACAAGCTGACCCAGGGGACCATCATCTGCTGCCTGATACACCGCTTCGCTCTGATGAAGGGAATCATCGTCCTCTTCGTGGTGAAGGAGGTCATCATGGGGGTGATGGGGTTCCTGGTCATCCGCCGCAGTCAGGAGGTCCAGGGTGCCGACTGGCACGGGAAGCTGAACACCGTGCTGCTCTACTCGGTGATGCTGACCCTCATCCTGTTCCCGGAAATCCCCCGGGGGGTGGCCAACGGCATGATTGTGCTGTGCGGCTGCTCCATGGTGGTGTCCCTGTGCCTCTACGTCTGCGGCGATCTGAAGGTGCTCCGCCAGAACTGAGGCCCCGCCGGATTTTCCCCGGAACCCTCATCCTCCTTCCCGGTCGCCCGGGGAGGCAGCTTAAAAGGAGGCCGGAAGGCCCATGAGATCTCTGAAGATGCGCCTCACCGCCGGGGCGGCGGCCCTGGTCCTGGCCCTGACCTGTGCCCTGCCGGCCCTGGCCGCCCGGAAGACCGGGTATGCCGCCTATACGGACATTGTGGCGGACATCAACGGCCACCCCATCCGCTCTTATAATGTACAGGGATATACCGCTCTGGTGGCGGAGGACCTGCGCACCTACGGCTTTGTGGCCATCTGGAACCCGGAGCGGCGGACCCTCTCCGTGAGCCGGGCCAGAGGCCGGGACGGGGGTCCCGCCATGCCCTCCTCCTGGCCGGATTACCGCCCCGGCCCCCTGACCCATGCCATAGGCAGCCGGGCCAGAGACATCTTTGCCACGGACATTGTCACGGATGTGGCGGGGAAGCAGGTGGAGAGCTTCTGTCTGGACGGGGAGACCCTGATCCGGATCGACGACCTGGCCCCCTACGGGAAGGTCACCTGGAACCCGGAGGAGCGCACCATCTCCCTCACCCTGGGGGATCCCCAGGCCATCCGCCTGGAGTCTCTGAAGGGGGAAGCGGAGCAGTGGAAGCAGACGGGGGGAGCCCGGAGCAGCTGGGAGATCTTTGAGGGGAAGAAGGGAGCGCTCTTCACCGCCTCTCTCACCGGCACCCCCCAGGGGAACACCAGCCGCCTGGTCTATGTGGACCGGCTGGGCAATGCCCTGGACCTTCTCTCCCTGCTGCCCCAGGGGGCGGCAGCCCATGCTCTGCCCCGGAACATTGTCCTCTCCCAGGAGGATGTGATCACCTTTGACACCCCCATTCTGGAGACCCTGCCGGGGACGGGAGAGACCAGAGACTGGGGAGACACCCGCTGCACCGTGTGGCCGGACATCCCCCGGGTGGAGTACTTCCCCCTCCAGGGGGCCCTGTCCGACTGGAGCGCCCGGTATGAGAGCGGCTCCTGGACCAGGAGTCCGGAGGAGCTGGATGTGTCTGTAGGCCGGGTGGCGGGAGCGGGCACCCTGGTGAATCAGGGGGAGGTCCGTCTCCCCGGGGACACCGGCGATGTGACCCTCACCATGACCCAGGACACCGTCACCATCTCCCTCCGGGACCGGTTTGTGCTGGACGCCGCCTTTGCCGGCACCGGCTTCGGCAGAGCCTGGGGTGCCCTGAACGCCCTGAAGCTGCCCGGGGTCACCGACCCGGACTTCCGGCCGGGGAATACCCCGGAGCAGAGGGCGGCGGTCTCCCCATACTTCCAGGTGACCCGCAACGGACAGCCCCTGTCCGGCAGCGCCTGGTGGAGCCGGGGCAACGGGCACGCGGATCTGAATTTTGACTTTGATTCCCCGGTGACCCTGGCGGAGGGGGACATCCTGAGGGTCCGCCTGGCCATGCCCGGCTGACCGCCGGGATCCGGAGCGTTGTCCCCTGTCCCACAGGAAATGAAAAGGGAATATGCCTGACAGAGCAGAAAAATGCCCGGGCCTTTTTAAGGTCCGGGATTTTTTTCTCCGGACGCCGGTGCGCGGCGCCGCCTGAGGTCAGACTCCCCCTGGGGCAGTGCCTGGTGAGGAGGAAACCGTCCCTCCGGGGGCCAGGGGCTCCCCTCAGCCGGGGCACTCCGCCCCGAACCGCTGGCCCTCCACCATCTTCTCCTGGTACCCCTCCCTCACCGGCAGGGCCGCCTCCTCCGGGTGGGCTGCAGCCGGTGAGAAGGATCAGGGCCGGCAGCAGGGGCAGGATGCTGCCCTTCATGGGGGGGCGTCAGAAGGCGCCCAGGATGGAAAAGCTGAGGCACTCCCTGGACAGCTGGAACATGAGCTTCTTCATGTGGACCTCCCCCAGGTCCCCGATGATCAGCAGCTCAAAGGTCACGGTGCCCTCCGCCTCATCCTCCCGGATCAGTTCCATCCGGTCCATGTTGTAGCCGTAGTCCCCGATCATGCTGAGAATGGAGGACATGGAGTTGGGGCGGTTTTCCCGGGTGAGCCGCACCGACACCCGGCTGCTGTGGGGGGGAAGGTGCAGATCCCCCGCCAGGGGACCGAAGGGGTCCTCCAGGGCGTCGTACATCAGGCCGTACTGGTACATGCGGCTGGTCTCCATGATCTTGCGCACCACCGCCAGATAGCCGGCCACCCGGTCCTCCGGCACGGACCGGCCCAGCCGGGCCAGAATGGCCTCCTCCCGGTCCGCCCGGTAGATGGTGTGCTCCCCGGAGGCCAGCTTTGCCTCCACAACCTGCCGGGAGCAGTCCAGCCGCTGCATCAGCAGCTCCCGGATCCGGGGGTCGATGGCGTCAATCTGCTGCCGTACCTCTTCCAGTGTCATGGTTTTCTCCTTCCCG
>CAYXVN010000276.1:0-2936 GCA_964468565.1 uncultured Oscillospiraceae bacterium
AGGCGGCCAGGATGCCCAGAGGCAGAGACGGGAAGCCGATCAGCATGCCGATGATGAGAAACACGAAGGCCGTGGCGAAGCCGGGGAACCAGCCGGAGTGCATGGCCGAGATGCCCACCATCATTTCGGAGACCAGGGCGGAGGCGGCGGCAAAGACAACCCACAGCACGAACATGCCGGGGCTCATCTCATACCAGAGTCCGCAGACGATGGCCAGACCCAGGGCCACTGCGGCGTAGGCAATGAAGCCCGCTCCGAAGGCGTTGCGCATGTCCTTCATGCTGGAGGTGAATCTGGATACCGCAGAGGAGTTGCTGTCGTCCTTCTTCATCAGCATTCTGGCCGCCTGGATCAGGGAGACCATGCCGGCCCCGATCATCAGCCCATGGCCCAGGTAGGTGATGGCCACGGAGCCGGAGTCGAAGTTTGCCCCCAGCAGTCCGGACAGAATGGTGAAGTCGTGGCCGAAGAGGTTGACGCTGAGGCTGTTGGTCTTGATCACCCCGATCACCAGGCTGCCCACCCCCAGGCCGATCATGGCGGCAAAATTGCCGAACCAGGAGACACCCAGCAGGTCCATGGGCAGCCCGATGGCCTTGCCCACTGCGCCGCCGGCCATGCCCACCAGGAGCAGGACGGCCCGCTTGCCCTTGCGGATGACCGCCAGGATGGTTTCCGCAGCAGCCACACCGGGAGGCCAGGCGCCCTCCGCCGGGAACATGGGGGTGTCAAAGCACTTGTACAGGATGGTGGCGTCAATGCAGGTTGCCAGTGTGCAGCCAATCAGCATGGGGATCATCAGGTCGCTCCTCCCCATGACAATTGGTACGCCCACTGTCAGGAACATGCAGTTGGCGATGGAGAATGTGGCACCGGAGATGGCGGTCTGGATGATGTTCTGCCGGTGGACACTGCGGAACTTCATGAAAATCGATATGGGAATGCGGGAAATGATGATGGCCACCAGGGCTCCCACCAGGGAGGTGTTGGGGGTCGTGCCGGTGTGGGCCATCAGCTCCAGCCCGATGATGCAGCCCAGAATGCACAGCGCGATGGTCAGAATCAGAATCCCCGGTTCCCACAGCTTCGGATGCTGGTCAGCCGTAATGTTCAGCTGTTCCAGATCCTGAGTGGTCTGTTTTTGCTCTTTCTCCATTTTTTCGTCTCCTTTCTCTTGTTTTTACGGTTCTCTCCTTATTTTTCATCCATCACCTCCTCCGCCGGGGTCAGCCAGCAGCATGCTGCAGTATGGTGATGCGGCAGTTTTCCCTGCCGCGCATGCCTCTCTCATTGATATCCGAAGATGTCCCCTGCCCCCGTGGCCGGAGGGGACCGCTCCCGGCCCGCAGGCCTCCTCTGCTGCGCTCAGGTCGGTGGCCGGTTGGACAGGCCACAGGTTCTGCCCCACGCCGGTCCGGATGATCCGATGGGCAGCGGAAGGGACTTTGAGACGGCATATTTCTTACTGGTATTACATAAAATGGAAGTACCCAGCAGGACAGGCCGGCATCCTCCTCTTTGAGGACCAGATACTGGTGAAGCAGATGAGGAGAAAAACGGGCCTCCATCCGTTCCCCTGCTCCGGAGCGGTCAGGAAAAGCGGACCGTCTCCCCCCAGGGGTGATCCGAAGGCAGAGCCTCCAGACCCTGAAGCAGCGGAGTGCAGTCCTGCCGCACCCTGCAGGGACACATTGGCCTGACAGCCTGGCCGGGTTGAAGCCTGTTTTTGCCCGGTAAACATACCGTGAGCAGAACCCCTCTGCCTGGCCCCGGTACACTCCGGGCACAGAGTCAGCACCGGGTGATCACCGCCACCCCATGGCTGAAGCGCCTTGCGGGGCAGCAGCCCTCTGCACCGGCTCCACCCGAAAGACCTTCCCCTGCCGCTATCCCCATAAGGTCCAGGTCACCAGGAGAGAGGGGTGTTTCAGCTCACCGGGAGATACGGGGACGCTCAGAACCGGTACTTCCTGGAACCCCAGCTTCATCTCCACCTGCCGTATCCCTGCACTCAGCTGAGCAGCGTGTGAGCAGTGAGGAGGTCATCTGCCATTCCCACGAAGCCCCGGAGCAGTACCCATGGGAGTTCAGAACGGATCCGGAGCCTCTGCCCGGCGGCAGGTCCAGCTCCAGCCCCCGGTTTCTCCCTCCCCCCAGGCCAGACCCGGCGCCTCTGTGAGAGGGCCGCCGGGGGTATGCCGAAGGGCTCTCCTCCCCCTTCCGGGACACCCGGCGGAGCAGAATACAGACCATCATCCGGGAGCGGATCCCTGGCCAGGCTCCCTCACCTGCCAGGCCCGGACAATCGCCGCCGAACTGAAGTGCTGCAGTCCCTGGGCAGTTGTGTTTCTCCGGAGGGACAGACAGATCCGCTCTGTCACCTGAACACTCGCAGATTTCCCTTCTGCTCAGCTGCCCGGACTCACTCCTGGGGGGCGGAAACGTCAGCGCCGGATCCCGCCATCCCTCTCCTGCCGCTTTGGGCCTGCTCCCAATCCGCTGCCAGGCCCGATGATCCCCGGGGACCTGACCCTGAACGAGTGACGCGGCTCCGGATGGGGGCCGGGGATGTGCCTTTTTCACAGACGGCCCCTCCAGCCTCTCAGGTCAGCATACTCTTCTGGGGTCCTGGCACAAGGGTTGGGGCAGGGCGGACTCAGCCTTGGTCCCCTTGGCCGGGGAGGAGGGAGGGTAAACAGGCCCTCCAGTTCCATTCCCCAGTTTCCAGAAGCTGAGACATGTTCCTTCAAACCATCCCGTCTGATATGGTTTCCTGAAACTCTGCCCTCTCACTCCTGTTTTTTCATCATAGCACTACCCCCCCCCCACGTCAAGAACAAATTTGGTTTTTTCATCCAAAGCCCCAGGGAGCAGGTTCTGCCTGCCCGGATGGGACCGGATCCGGTTCATACCGCATCACCTGCCACGTTTGTCCA
>CAYXVN010000277.1:0-2928 GCA_964468565.1 uncultured Oscillospiraceae bacterium
GCCTTTGTGGTCACCCAGATCCTGGAGGCCATCTACGAGTCCGACCGGGCCGGCAAAGAGATCCGCTTCTGAGTCTGTCCATGACAGAGGAAACAGAGCGCTCCCGCCCCGCCGCAGCCCGGGGGGAAACCCTCCGTCTGGCCCTGGCCATCGCCCTCCTGCCCCCCATCTGGGCCGTCCTGGCCCCCCACCTGCACATCGAGACCGGTGCCGTTGCCCTGATCTGCGCCGGAATCTATGTGGCCAGCGGAAACCGGATTCAGGACGCGGTGCGCATCTCCCTGGGATTCCTCTGCGGGGATCTGTGGGCCCTGGCGGTGATCGGTCTGTCTGAAGTGCTCCCCTTCCAGGAGGAGATCCGGCTGTTTCTGCTGCTGGCCCTCCTGGGAGGGGCCGCGGTCCTCATCGCGGGTGCCCTCCCCCGGTTCCTCTACCTGCCGGCCTGGCTCTCCGGCTGGGCCATCGGCCTGACCGTCATGGGCTCTCTGCCCTGGGACGGACTGGGAACCCTCCCCCTCCAGATCGCAGCGGCCATGCTGGTGGGAGTGTGGTACGTGGGGGCCGGGGTGCAGGCCTTTACCGGTCTTCTGAAGAAAGCAGCCAAACACAAGGAGGAGAAATCATGAAGTTAGGTTTTGTCAGCGCAATCGCAGACACCGCAAGTTATGAGGAAATGATGGACATCGCGTCCGACCTGGGCTTCCAGTGCGTGGAAGTGGCCTGCTGGCCCCAGGGCAAGGCGGAACGGCGCTACGCCGGCGTCAGCCACATTGACGTGGAGCGGGTGCTGGAGGACCAGGGCTACAAAGCCCACATTCTGGACTATGCCCGGGAAAAGAGGGTGGAGATCTCCGCCCTTGCCTTCTATCCCAACACCCTGGATCCCGATCCCGAGAAGCGGGCGGCCAACGTCAGCCATCTGAAGAACGTCATCCGCGCCAGCGCCGCTCTGGGCGTCAACCTGACCACCACCTTCATCGGCCGGGATCAGAACAAAACCGTGGATGCCAACCTGGAGGAGATGATGACCGTCTGGCCGGGCATTCTGGACCTGGCCAGGGAACTGGGGGTCCGGGTGGCCATCGAAAACTGCCCCATGCTCTTCGGCTCCGACCAGTGGCCCGGCGGCCAGAACCTGATGACCACCCCGGCCATCTGGAAGCAGGTCTTCGAGATGCTGCCCTACGACAACTTCGGCATCAACTATGACCCCTCCCACTTCGTGTGGCAGATGATCGACTACATCAAGCCCATCTACGAGTTCAAGGACAAGATCTTCCATGTCCACTACAAGGACATCAAACTCTATCCGGAGCGCCTGGAGCGGGTGGGCACCATGGCCTATCCCCTGGACTACATGTCCCCCAAGCTCCCCGGCCTGGGCGACGTGGACTGGGGCCGGTATGTCTCCGCCCTCACGGACATCGGCTACAATGGCTATACCTGCATCGAGGTGGAGGACAAGGCCTTCGAGGGTTCCCTGGAGAACGTGATCCGGAGCCTGGAGCTCTCCCGGCGCTACATGAAGCAGTTCGTAATCTGAGTTTCCACCATTCTCCCTCCCCCGCCGGGCGGGGGAGGCGCAAAGGAAGGCGATTATCATGACAACCTATACGGCGCAGGTCTGCGTCGTAGCCGGCGGTCCCTCCGGACTGGCGGCAGCGGTCCAGGCCGCTGAGAACGGCGCGGATGTGCTGGTTCTCGAGAAGGCTGCCACGGTCGGCGGCGCCGCCAACATGGGCATGGGACCTCTGGGCATCGGAACCCGCTACCAGAAGGCCAACATGCAGGACATCACGGTGGAACAGGCCTTTAACATGTTCATGGAGTACACCCACTACAACGTGGATGCCCGCCTGATCCGCCGCTACTTCGGCCAGTCGGCAGACACCATCGAGTGGCTGGAGGACATGGGGGTGGAGTTCGAGGGCGCGTTCCGCTACTTCCCCCAGTCCATGCCCACCTGGCACATCGTGAAATGCGATTCCGGCATCGGCCCCCGGGCCGCATCCTTCATGAATAAGGCCCTCTACGCCAGAGCCCAGGAACTGAACGTCCGCTTCCTCCTGGAGACCCCCGGCAGGAAGATCCTGAAGGAGAACGGCAAAGTCGTGGGCGTGCTTGCCACTGACAAGAACGGTGAGGATGTGCAGGTCAACTGCAAGGCCGCCATCATCTGCACCGGCGGCGCCGGGGCAAACTTCAAGCTGATCAAGGAAGAGACCGGCTACACCCACGGCGAGGACATGTTCAACTTCGCCATTCCCGGCATCATGGGCGACGGCCTGCGCATGGCCTGGGAGGCCGGCGCGGACAAGCTGCCCGTGCGCATCGAGCAGGCCGCCCAGCTGATGGGCGTGGAGGACCTGCCTCCCAGCGTGGGCAACGTGATGATCCAGCCCAACCTGCTGGTCAACCGCTTCGGCCGCCGCTTCATGAATGAGGACTACATGCAGAACTCCACCTACCTGTCCAATGCGGTGTCCCACCAGCCGGGCCGTGTGGCCTTTTCCATCATTGACACCTCCATCGCCCACTGGTACATGAAGCACGGTGTGGAGAACACCAGTCTGGTGCGCCCCAACCCCGATGTCTCCGACTTCATCGACGGCATCAAGATGGCCCGGGAACACGGCAACCAGGGCATGTTCATCGCCGATTCCATCGAGGAACTGGCCGACCTTATGGGGGTGAACCGGGAGAACCTGGTGAACACCGTGGAGGAGTACAACGACTTCTGCGACAGCGCGGACGATGAGTTCTTCAAGGACCGCCGCTACCTGCGGCCCATCCGGAAGGCCCCCTTCTATGCGGCCCGGGTGGTCCCCGGGGGCTACGGCACCGTGGGCGGCATCCGCATCAACGAGAACTGCGGGCAGGACGCATCGACGCGCCCGTCCGGGTTTTCCCCGCCCAGGCTCACGGCAT
>CAYXVN010000278.1:0-2906 GCA_964468565.1 uncultured Oscillospiraceae bacterium
ACAAACAAAAGGGGTCCTATTGAAGTGAGTAAAATAGACGGTTCCTCTGGTCCACGATGAGAGACGCCCCCGAGGACGTCAGGGACCCTTTGCGGCACAAGGACTGTAAAGCAAAATATAGCGTTATAATTATCCCTTTCTCCCCCTCAAAAAGTGCTCTACACAGCTCCTCAAAAAAGGGGCTTTACAGGAGGCGGGTTTCGTGCTAGAATGTCCCCTGGGATCCTGGCCAGATATGATCTTTCATTATCTGCTCCTTGGGCGTATAGGACATCATATAGGGCAGGACTCCAAAACGCAAGACTTTATGCATCGTCTTCCTTTCCAGACGGGATCGCCTGCCGGCACCGGACAGAACCGGCCCCCTCCCCTGCTGCTGCGTGCTCTGCCGCACCGGGGGAAGAGGGCCGGATCCGGACCGGAGCAGGTCCCCCGTGCAGAGAGGGAATCAGCGGGAAAGGAGAGAACAGGGATGATCTGCAGGTCCAGCAGCGATATCACCTTCATCCGCCGGGGCGCACGGGCGGCCCAGCTGACCAGAGCCCATCAGGCCGCACTGGTCGCCCAGGCCAGCCAGGAGCCCCGGAAGGGGAAAAGGTTCTACCCGCCCAACCTGCCCGCTGAGATCATCGACTGGTTTGATCTCCACTTCGGCCCCTCCCCCTTCCACGGAAGAATTCAGGTGGGCATGGGCAACGGGCAGGGCGTGCACAAACTGTACATGTCCGGCACCTGGAAGCTGCGGGACTTCCTCACGGAGATGAACGTAAATCCCAGGCTGGACTACTACATCACGGCCAACCAGGTCTGCGGGGTGGAGCGGAAGGCGGAAGATCTTTTTGCCCTCAGCAACATCGTCCTGGATGTGGACTGCCACGATGCCTCCGTGTCTCCCGGGGTGCGGCAGCAGGCCCTGGAATGGTTCCTGTTCCTGCTGGATGCCCAGAAGGTGACGGGGGGGCTGCTGCCCCCGCCCACCAGCATCGTCCGCAGCGGCCGGGGCGTTCAGCTCTGGTGGGCCCTGAAGCCCATCCACGTCCGGTGCCGGTGCTGGTACGATGAGGTGGTGGACTACTTCCTGGCCCAGGTGGAGGATCTGCTCTCCAACCCGGATCTGGCGGTTCTGCATCTGGACACCGGTGCCTCCCGCAATGCGGTGGGTTATTTCCGGCTGCCCGGCACCTTCAACTCCCATACGGGGACGCCCGTCACCGTGGAAATCTCCCCTTACCGCTCCATCTACTCGGTTCAGCAGCTCATCGCCCTGGTCAAGACCGCCACGGAGGCGCTCCAGTGGAAGAACCGGCCTCCGGAGCGGCCCTCCGGTCATGCCGTCCCCGTGCGCACGGGGAACTTTGCCGGCCAGTACTCCCAGGAGGACCTGGCGGTGATGAAGAATTTCAACACCGTGGGCTTTTTCCGCATGCGGGCGTTTATCGAGCTGCGGATGCTGCGGGACCGGAAGATCGGGGAGGAGACCCGCAACAACCTGAACCTTCTCGCCTACTGTGCCCTCTACCCCGCCTTCTCCCACGAGGAGGCCTGGCAGCGGCTGCTGGCCTTCAACAGCGGGTTCCGCCAGCCCATGACGGAACAGGAGCTGGAGGGGGTCATCTGCTCGGCCCGCCGCAAGGGCGGCTACAGCTACTCCAACCGGAAGATCATCGAGTTTCTGGAGATCACCCCGGAGGAGCAGAAGATCCTGGGCCTGTACGCCAGGGAGGAAGGGGCACCGGAGTTCCAGGGGGATCACGCCAGCCGCCGGGAGTCCCGGAAGCTCCAGAAGGAGGACCGGGACGCCAGGATTGTGGCCCTGGAGAAGCAGGGCGTACCCCGCCGGGAGATCGCCAGGCAGGTGGGCGTCAGCACAGGGACCGTAACCCGGGTGCTGGCGGATGCCGGCCTCTCCCTGCAGGACCGCCGGCAGAAGATCCTGGACCTGCTGGACGATGGCCGCAGCAATAAGGACATCGCCCAGACTGTGGGGGTCAGCGTGCGCACCGTACTCCGGACCATTCAGATGCGGAAGGACCAGGAGGCCGCCCGGATGCAGGACACCCATGAGGCAGAGGGCACTGAGGCCGGGGAGGACACCTCCCGGCAGGAGTGTCCGGCAGATCTTCCGGCGGGATCCTCTGATCCCGCTTCTCCGGCTCCTGAACCCTAGGTCTCCCTCCTCCCCACACCCAGCGGCTGGGGCACACATGTGGAGAAGGCGGAAGATCCGGACCGGATCCGGACCATGGTCCGGAACAGGCGCCCGGAGAAGGATAAGCAGCGCAGTAGTGAGGAGGAGACGAATCTCCTCCCGTGCACCTTGACAACCGATATTGCGGGCAGATCAGAGCGGATCTGAGGTCCATGCCGGTGGGGCAGGGCGGTCAGATTCGCAGAAATGGCCCCAAGTATGATTGCTTTGTTCGTTCCGGCCGTTCCCGCACCTCGGACTTCAGAGGCTGATCCGTATATGAGGTTCCGAAGGAACCGGTTAGCTTAGTTTCAGGTCTGGGACTCTGTGTTGGGATGGGACCGTCCTCCCGTGTTTTCGGGGAGGGGTTTGCTCTGCGGGTCTGGGAGGTGCTGTCCGGACGAGGACGGTTACTGTGGTCCGGCTTACTATAGAGAGGCGGGCGAAGCCCGACAGATATCCTGAGCGGCAGATGCCGCTCCTCATTGGGATGGGCTCTGTTGGTGGACTGCTTCAGCCAGTGGGATGGGGTTCCTCTGCTTCCGGTCTGCTGGAGCGGGATCTGGCATTGATTTCCTGTTCCTGAGGCTCTCCTCTGCCCCGGGTCTTACAGACAGCTGTGGCGTTCTGCGGCGGCGGCTGTGATCCGGCTCACTGTCTGGTCTGCTCTGCTGCCTTCAGATAGGCGGGCGAAGCCCGACGGATATCCTGAGCGGCA
>CAYXVN010000279.1:0-2873 GCA_964468565.1 uncultured Oscillospiraceae bacterium
GGCCGCCGCGGATCATGACCACGGAGTGCTCCTGCAGGTTGTGGCCCTCGCCGGGAATGTAGGCGGTGACTTCCATCCCGTTGGTGAGCCGCACACGGGCGATCTTCCGCAGTGCCGAGTTGGGCTTCTTGGGGGTGGCGGTACGCACCGCAGTGCAGACGCCTCTCTTCTGGGGGGAGTGCAGATCCGTGCTCCGGTTTTTCAGGGTGTTCAGTCCGTGCTGCAGGGCGGGGGACGTGGACTTGTAGGTCACCTCGCTGCGCCCCTTGCGGACCAGCTGATTAAACGTAGGCATTGTGTTCCTCCTTTCTTCGAACGGTTCATTTATTTTAACCGGGCGGAGAACCCTCCGTCCCGTTAAAACCGATGGTACAGGATTACTTCAGAAGCGCCGCCACAGCGCAGCCCACCGGGATTCCGCAGGCCGCTCCGAGCTGCTTCATGGTTGGGATGACCTGGGCACGAATGCCCATCTCCCCGGCCAGGCGGGTCAGAGGCTCCAGAACCCGGGGATCCGCATCCGCCGCCAGAAAGAGCTTGCGGGCCTTCCCCTGGGTCAGTGCGCGCCTGGTCTGCTTGGCTCCGGCCACCTTGTTGGGGCCGCTGAGTTCCTGAAACTGGGTCATTTCGGTGTCCTCCTCTTCCCGTTCAGGGATTCCGTCAGGTATGGGGACAGACTGCCCCCGCCACCGCAAGTTGGCATTATAACACCGGAATTCCCCTGCTGTCAAGCCGTATCACAGACAGATTTTTCGGCAAAACCACAGTTTTCTCCCTTCAGTTGGAATTTTTTCGGTGGAAACAGTCCCTTTCTGCCCCCGGTGTCCCAGCCGGCCCCTGGGGGGAGGGAAACGCCCTTCGGGAAGGTTCCCCGCCGCCCCGACGGCCCCTTCCTGACCCTGCACCACTCCCTCTGCCCCGGCTGCCGGAGGCCCTGGAGGACCATCCTCATCTTTCACGGAAAGCTTGCCTTCCCGCTGCACATCCGGTATAATAGGGTATCCGGCACCGGAGATCCACCCTGAAAAGGAGGCCTGACCGCTTTGAACCGTCCCGCCAAATGTGCGCTCTCCCTGCTGCTGTGCCTGTCTCTTCTGCTCTCTCTCCACGTCACCGTTCCCGCTTCGGCAGAGGGCATCTATCTGACCGCCGTCAATGACAACATCCTTCCCCTCACCGCAGACACCATGCCCACCTGGTCCGGAGGCGTCCTCTACGTCCCCTATACCGTCTTCGACAGTTCCGTCACCGGCATCAGTCTGGGGCTCTACTGCAACTACAACCGCAGCGCCGGCTCCGTCATGCTGATCAGCCTCAGCCAGATTCTGACCTTCGACATCAACGCCGGCACCTGTGTGGATGACATCACCAAGCAGAGCTACTCTGCCCATGCCATCGTCCGCCACGGAAAGCCCTACGTGCCGGTGAACATGGTCTGCAACTTCTTCCGGCTCAGTTCCTCCTACACGGCCCTCAGCCAGGCCTTCCTGGTGCGCATCAAGAGCAACCGGGCCATTCTGTCGGATGCCAAATTCATTGACGCCGCCGGCAGCCTCATCAGCTCCCGCCTGCGGGAGTACAGCCAGAGCCAGGAACCTGAACCCTCCCAGACCGTTCCCTCCGTGCCGGGAAACTCGGTCCCCACACCTTCCGCACCCAGTTCCTCCGCTCCCGCAAAACCCTCCACCCCTTCCGTTCCGGATGAGCCGGAACCTGAACCGGAAGACGAGGAGCCGGTGGTTGACGTGACCACCTTCCTGGGCTTTCGCTGTACCTCGGCAGAGGAGACCTCCTCCTTCCTGGACATGCTCTCCGGGACGGGCTCCTTCGGGGTCTTTTTCCTGACCCCCCAGCTTCTGGAGTCCCAGGGGGATCTGGTCCGGCGCATCCTGGGTACCGGCCACAGCCTGGGGGTGTATGCCGAGGGAAAAGATGCGACAGAAACCCGTGTTCTGCTGGACCAGAGCCGCCACCTGGTGGAGCAGCTCACCCACACCCGCATCTCTCTGGCCATGGTCCCCAGAGAGTTCCGCTCCGCCATGGAGAAGGAGGGCTGGATCTGCTGGCAGGAGACCCTCTCCGTCCACCCGAGCGACTCCACCAGCACCGCCACTGCGGCCACCGACGCCGTCGGCCGGCTGTCCAACTGGACCCACACCACCTATATGACCCTGGAAGGGGCCGGAACCGCCCGCATTCTTCCCCCTCTGCTGGAACAGCTGGCGGAAAAACACTACATCGTCACCCTTCCTCTGGAGATCTACCTGTGAGAACCGTATCTCTGAACGCCTCCCGGCCCTCGGCCGGACAGGATGCCCTCACCGCCCGCCTCACCCGCCACCTGGAGGCCCGCCTGCAGGACTTCGGTCCCGGCGGACCGGAGGTCCTCTCCTGCGACCAGGCCGGGGGCACCATCCGGGCCGTCTTTCCCGGCCATGACACCGCCTCCGTGCTGCGCAGACTGTCCGCCGCAGGCATCCTGGCGGAGCAGGACGGCCGCGAAGCCGTCTTCCACCTCTCCCCGGACATTCCCTTTGAGGACCTGGACTACGTCTGGGGCTGTCTCAACGAAATCCTGGACCTTTGAGTGCATCCCTCCCCCAGCTCCCGGCTGCCCCTCCGGGCGGCAGCCGGGAGCTGCCCCGGGATTTTCCCGGCGCCTGGGCTGCAGGGAACCGGGCCCCTGCCCCGCCCGCTGTGCCTCTTCCCTCCCCTGCCCCGGCAGTTTAAAATTTCCCCGGGATTTTTCAAAAAAGGGGATTGACAGGGAATCTGTCCCGTGCTAGAATCTTCAGGCTGAAGCGAGCGGAACACTGCGATGCGGGTGTAGTTCAATGGCAGAATCCCAGCCTTCCAAGCTGGTTGTGTGGGTT
>CAYXVN010000280.1:0-2793 GCA_964468565.1 uncultured Oscillospiraceae bacterium
CGGTTGAGAAGCTGAACGCCGAACTGACTTTCCAGGCGCAGAATGTGATTGCTGAAGGTCTGCTGGGAGATGTACAGCCGGTTTGCCGTGTTGGTGAGGAGGCGGCCCACCGGGCCTCCTACTTCGCCGCCATGGGCGTGGAGGAAGTCTACGAGGGGAAGGAGCCCACCTGGCCCATTCACGATGTGGACTATGCCACCGCACCCACCTACGATGACGTGAAGAAACCGGACAGAAAACCGGCAGGCATGTTTGATTTCTGAGTCCTTCTGATCAGATCCCTGATAGTGGCCCCCGCTTCGGCGGGGCCACTTTCACAGCCGGAGACAGGACCTGGGACTGAGCCGGAGGAGGAGAGCGGTGCTGCACCTCAGGTAGAGGTGAGGGTTTCAGCCAGTTCAGATTCCGGAAAGCGACACACAGGATTGCTTTTTCTTCGCGGTTCTGGTATGATCATCCGGATACCGGGAGCAGGTGTGTCCTCCGACAGGGGAGAATTCCCTGGGAGGCGTTCCTGTCACACAACAGCAGTGTATCCATGGAAATATCCTGAGGATGCCTATGATGTGCATGTTTAAAGGGACGCAGATTACGGACGAAGAGGCAGCCATCTGTTTTGGGCGGGCAGACATGGCGGGAACTGTAACTGCAAAGTGCCATACGGATACGGGCCGGCGGGTGATATATCTCCAGGAGCGGTTTTCCTGACCGGAACCGGCAGGCAGTCTGAATGGGGATACAGTGGACTGCCGTGCCCGGGCAGAGGGGAAGTCCGTCCGGATTTCCGCCAGGGAAGGAGAAGAACGGTTGTGAAAGAGATGGATCTGACCGCCTTTCAGAAGACGGTGGAGGAGCAGGAACTGGAAGTCCATGGAGTGCGGGTCTGGCAGGACGGAGAGCGGATCGGCCGATGGCAGCCCTGGCCGGAGCGGAAGGAAAACCAGTACTCCATCATGAAGAGCGTCACTGCCACAGCTGTGGGGTTTGCCCTGGCGGAGGGGCTCTTTACGCTGGAAGACAGGGTTCTGGACTGGTTTGGGGAAGATGCTCCCGCCGCTGCCTCGGAAAACCTGAAACGCATGAAGCTGAGACACCTGCTTACCATGACCCTGGGCATGGAGCGCCAGCTTCTGCAGAGCGAAATGCGCCATGCCATGGAGGACCGGGACTGGGTTTCCTTTGTGCTCAGCCAGCAGGTGGTCCGGGAGCCGGGTTCCGTGTTCTGCTACAACAACGCAGGTCCCTATCTGCTGGGGGTTCTGATTCAGCGGCGGACCGGACTGGTGCTGGAGGAGTATCTTCGCCCCCGGCTCTTTGATCCGCTGGGACTGGAGACCCCGGAACTGGAGAAGGACCCCCGGGGATACTCCTACGGCGCCAGCAGCCTGTGGATGACCACGGAGGAGGTGGGACGCCTTGGCCTTCTCTACCTGCAGGAGGGGGTCTGGCAGGGAAGGCAGATTCTTCCCCCGGGCTGGACCCGGGAGGCTACGGCGCCCCGGGTGGATACGGGCCGGGGTGACGGGGAGATCGGGCATCAGTACGGATATTTCTGGTGGGTAATGCCGGAGGGCATGTACCGGGCCTACGGAAAGCACGGACAGTATCTGGTTGTGGTTCCGAAGAGGAGGGCCGTGGTGGCGGTGAATTCCTGCCAGGTCCACCGGGGGCAGCAGATCCTCCGTCTGGTGCTGCGGACCATTGTCCCGCTGCTCTGAGAACCTCCCCCTCCGGTGGCCGGGTGACGGGGAGCAGGAGGCAGAAACCTGCCCCGGTGGGGGCAGGTTCAGGCAGGAGAGGCGGGAGGGAGGAAAAAGGCTCCAAGGAAGTCCGCAGGCGGGACAGGTCTTTCGTGAATCTGTACAAAACCGAATTCAGGAACCCAGAAAATCGAATTTTTTGTTGTGCTTTTCTACAAAAATTACATAAGAACGAAAATTCATCTTACTTTCGGGCACCAAAAGTGTTATAATAACAGTCGGATTCAGATACGCACCCGTTTCAGGATGCGGATCGACAGGAGGTATCAGAAGATGTACGAAGTTGGTGCACGGGTCATCTATGGAACGGCCGGCGTCTGCAAAGTGGAGTCTGTCGGTCCTCTCACCATGAAGGGTGTTCCGAAAGACGTGAACTACTATACCCTGACTCCCATCTATCAGAGCGGAAGGATCTTTGCTCCGGTGGACGGCAGTGTGCATATGCGTCCCGCCCTGACCAGGGAGGAGGCTCTGGAACTGATCCGTCAGATTCCCTATGTGGAGGAGAATTTCGTGGAGAGCAACAATCCCCGGGTGCTGAACGATCACTACCAGGTATTCCTGAAGAGCGGTGACTGCATGGACCTGGTCCGTGTGATCCGCAGCGTGACTGCGAAAGCGAAGCATGTGGCCAAGAAGGGCCGCAGACTTGGCAGTGTGGACGAGCGGAGCATGCGCCGTGCGGAAGAGATGCTTCACAACGAACTGGCCGTGGCTCTGGATATTTCCCCCAGCGAGGTGAAACCCCTGATCACCCGCTCACTGGAGCAGGCAGTCTGACCTTGATACCCCGCCGGAGGCAGTCCGGACAGCAAAAGGCGCCCCGCCGGAAGGACCGGCAGGGCGTCTGAGTGTTTTTCGGGGAAGAATTAGCCGTTGATGGCCTCGTTGACCGCCACGGCCACAGCCACGGTGGCACCCACCATGGGGTTGTTGCCCATGCCGAGGAAGCCCATCATCTCCACGTGAGCGGGAACGGAGGAGGAACCGGCGAACTGGGCGTCGGAATGCATGCGGCCCATGGTGTCGGTCA
>CAYXVN010000281.1:0-2792 GCA_964468565.1 uncultured Oscillospiraceae bacterium
TCAGGCCAGAACCCTGCCCATGATGGCCAGGCCCTGATCCATCTCCTCTTTCGTAATGACCAGGGGGGGCAGCAGCCGCAGACCCGGCCCGGCGGTGAGACACAGCAGACCGCCCTCCATCAGCTTCTCCGCCAGCTCCCGGTTGGTCCAGCCCTCTTTTACCTCGATCCCGATCATCAGCCCCAGGCCCCGGGTCTTCCCCAGGCAGGGCAGATTCATGGCCTCAATCCGGGTGCGCAGGTAGGTACCCTTCTCCCGGACCTGTGCCAGACAGGCATCGTCCAGCCGGTCCAGCACATAACACGCCGCCGCCGCCCCGATGGGATTTCCCCCGAAGGTGGTGGCGTGGGTACCGGGGGTGAACACTCCCCGGCACTTCTCATTGGCCAGCACGCCTCCGAAGGGCAGGCCCCCGGCAATGCCCTTGGCGAAGGACACCACGTCCGGGTGAATGCCATACTGCTGGAAGGCAAAGAGGGTGCCGGTGCGGCCGATCCCCGTCTGCACCTCGTCGATGAGCAGCAGCCAGTCCCGCTCCTCACAGAGCCTGGCCACCTGCCGGACAAACTCCCGGTCCAGGGGCAGCACTCCGCCCTCCCCCTGGATCAGCTCCAGCAGCACGGCGCAGACATCCTCTCCCGCCTGGGCCTCCAGGCTGGCCAGGTCATTGGCATCCGCGAAGCGGAACCCCTCCGTAAAGGGGAAGAAGTAGTTGTGAAACTTCTCCTGTCCCGTGGCCGCCAGGGTGGTGATGGTGCGGCCGTGGAAGGAGTTGTTCAGGCTGATGATGGTGCTGCGCCCCTGGCCGTAGCGGTCAAAGGAGTACTTCCGGGCCAGCTTGATCATGCCCTCGTTGGACTCCCCCCCGGAGTTGGCAAAGAAGGCGTTGCTCATCCCCGACCGGGTGCACAGCTTCTCAGCCAGCCGCACATAGGGCTCCGTGTAATACAGGTTGGAGATGTGGGCCAGCTTTCCCGCCTGCTCCGTCACCGCGGCCACCCAGCCCTCATCTGCGTAGCCCAGGGAGCACACCCCGATGCCCGCCGTGAAGTCGATGTAGCTCCGGCCCTCCGTGTCCCAGAGGGTGGCCCCTTTGCCGTGGTCCACCGCCAGATCAAAGCGGCCGTAGGACTGCATCACATAGGCCCGGTCCAGAGCCCTGATTTCTTCCAAGGTCATAGAGACCTCTCCTTTCAAAACACAGGCAGGGGACCCTCAGGTGGTGAGCATGGTCCCGATGCCCCGGTCGCTGAGCAGTTCAATCAGAATGGAGTGGGGCACCCGGCCGTCCAGAATGGTGGCGGCCCGGACCCCGGAGCGCACAGCCTCCACGCAGCACTCAATCTTGGGGATCATGCCCCCGGTGATGACCCCCTCCCGCACCAGGGCGGGCACCAGGGACAGCTGCAGTTCGGAGATGAGGGTGCTCTCATCCTTGGGGTCCCGGAGAAGGCCCGGCACATCTGTGAGCAGCAGCAGCCGGTCCGCACGGAGGGCCACCGCCAGCTTGGCCGCCGCCGTGTCCGCATTGATGTTGTAGACGGTCTCCCCGTCCTCCCCCTGGGCCACCGTGGCGATCACCGGGATGTAGCCGTCCGTGAGGATGTGGGCCACCGGCCGGGGATCCGCCCGGGTGATCTCCCCCACCAGGCCGTATTTTCCCCCGTCCAGCACCTTGGCCTTCAGCATGCCCCCGTCCATGCCGCACAGCCCCATGGCCCGGCCCCCCATGCGGTTCACCGTGGCCACCAGGTTCTTGTTCACCCGGCCGCAGAGCACCTGCTGCACAATGTCCATGGTCTCCTGGTCGGTGTAGCGCAGCCCGTCCACGAACTTTGACTCCTTGCCGACCTTCTTCAGCATCTCGCTGATCTCCGGCCCGCCCCCGTGGACCATCACCACCCGGATGCCCACCAGGTTCAGAAGGATGATATCTGAGATGACGGCGTGGCGCAGCTCCTGGGAGATCATGGCGTTGCCGCCGTACTTCACCACCACCGTCTTGCCGTTGAATTTCTGAATGTGGGGCAGGGCCTCCGCCAGAATCGTGGCCCGGTCCACCTGGGAATAAGGCATATTCGCTCCCTCCCGCGGCCGGCCTCCAGGGGCCCGGCCGGTGTGTCCGCCCCCGGACGTCCGGGGGCGGAAGTGATTCCAATCCGGAAAATAATTCCCCGGTGATTACGTTCTGTAATCGCCGTTGATTCTCACATAGTCGTAGGTCAGGTCACAGCCCCAGCACTCGGCACTGTCCTCCCCCTCGTTCAGGGCCACGTCGATGACCACTTCCTTCTGGCTGAGGATCTTCTTGGCCAGATCCTCGTCGAAGACCAGGCCGTCCCCCTGGCGGCACACCGGGATGGTGCCGGCCTCAGAGGTGAAGGAGATGTCCACATGCTCAGGACGGAAGGGGGCGCCCCGAACATGGCCGCCTTCACCAGGGAGGAGCCCACCACCGCCTTGGCCAGGCGCTCGGCGCTCTCCTCGCTGCGGGCCCCCCGCATGATGCAGGTCACCAGGCGGCTGGCCCCCTCCCCGTCTCCGGCGATGGCCCTTGCCAGGTGGCGGCACACCTGCTCCAGGGCATCCCGGAAGACTCCGTAGTCCTCGTCCTTCCACTCGATGAGGGCATTGCCCGCCATGCCGTTGGCCAGCACCAGGCAGGTGTCGTTGGTGGAGGTGTCCCCGTCCACCGTCACCCGGTTGAAGGTGCGGGGGGTCACCTCCCGCAGGGCGCTCTCCAGCATCTCGTGGGTGATGGCGCAGTCGGTGGTGATGAAGGCCAGCATGGT
>CAYXVN010000282.1:0-2791 GCA_964468565.1 uncultured Oscillospiraceae bacterium
CTTTCCATGAAAAATGATCAGTTAAGGGGTTTTTAATGTGAAGGCGAAGAAACTTCTGAGCCTGCTGCTGGTAATAAGCATGCCTGCAGCTGTGCTTCCGGCAGCAGCATCTGGCCGGTCTGGGCAGGTTCAGTTTGAGGATGTTCCACATCACGCATGGTACAGTGCTGCAGTCCGATATGTTTGCGCAAAGGGTCTGATGCAGGGAACGGGCGCAGAAACTTTCTCACCGGATATGAAAACAACGCGTGGAATGATTGTGACTATATTGTATCGGATGGAAGACACTCGTTTAAGAAAAACAGCTGATTTTCCGGATGTACAGCAGGGTAAATATTACGCCGATGCAATTGATTGGGCTGATGACGCCGGAATCGTTGAGGGTTATGATTCCGGATTTGCTGTCGGTCCGGATGATCTTATCACCAGAGAGGAAATGGCTGTCATATTTTATCGGTATATAAACTACAAAGGTTACAGTCGGGGATCACAGGGAGATATTTCAGCCTTTGGAGACTGTTCCTCTGCAGCATCTTATGCAATTGAAGGTCTCAATTGGGCTGCAGGCAATGGCCTTTTGCAGGGAGTCGGAAATAATCTTTTAGCTCCGAAAGGGCAGACTACACGGGCAGAGGTTGCTGCGCTGATCATGAGATTCTGCGAATCCTATCTTTCCACACATACAAATCAACCTTAAACCAGATAAGCCTGATATTCCTGCAGCCTGAAAGTTTCATGACAGGGACACCGGGGCAGATGTTTTCCCTGAATTGTACCGTCTCCGGGTGGAATCAGTGTCGGGATGAAGATGATGACAGGGCGCAGCCCGGAACTGTGGACAGCTGAGGAGCTTCTTCCTGCCGTACTGGAAGGTGAAAGAGAAAGACCCGGAACTGTCCGGGGGTGTACGCAGCCGTTCCGGGGGATATGTACCGGAGTGGGATAACGCAGATGGAGGAAAAGTCAATGGAATGCATGAAGCAGCCCATCAGGGTCAGGAATCTGAGCATTCACAACCGTCTGGTGATGGCACCCATGGAGTGCCGGAAGACGGACGAGAGGGGAGAGGTCTCCCCGGAAATGCTGGAGTACTATGATCAGCGGACAAGGGGCGGGGACTTCGGGCTGGTCATCACCGAGCACCACTTTGTCTCCCCGGAGGGCCGGGCATCGTCAAAACAGCTGTCCATCGTGGATGACAGCAAAATTGCCGGCAACAGAGCATTGGCGGACCTGGTCCACAGAAACGGCAGTGCCATCTTCATGCAGCTGGGTCACGCGGGCATGATGGCCCAGCCCCTCCCCGGGGAGGGGGAGGTGCTTGGGGCCTGCGGGGGAAGCTTCAGCCTCCCCAGGTTTGGAACCGTCTCCCCCAGGGAGATGGGGGTGGAGGACATCCGTCGTGTTCGGGACTGTTTTGCCGCCGGGGCGGTGAGAGCGAAAGAGGCCGGCTTTGACGGGGTGGAGGTTCATGCCGCCCACGGGTATCTGCTCAGCCAGTTTTACTCGCCCATTACCAACCACCGGAAGGATCAGTACACCGGAGACACCCTGGAGGGGAGACTCCGCTTCCACCTGGAGGTGCTTGGGGCCATTCGCCAGGCGGTGGGGGAGGAATTCCCGGTGTCCATCCGCTTCGGTGCTTACGATTACCGGGAGGGGGGCAGTTCCCTGGAGGAGATCGGCCCTGCTGCAGTGAAGCTGGTGGAGGCGGGGGCGGATGTCCTCAGCATCTCCTGCGGCCTGGGAGGCGGAGACCGGATCATGGGGGGAGAAGAGGGCACATTCAGTAAGCTCTCGGAGATTGCCGGACAGGCGGTCTCTGTGCCCGTGATCACCGTGGGCAACATCCATACCCGGGCCGGGGCAGAGGCCCTGCTGCAGGCCGGGAAGGCGGATATGACTGCCATCGGCCGCCCCATCTTTCAGGATCCGGATTTTGCCCGGCGCCTGATGGCTGAGTAAGGGGCAGCTGTACCGGCCGTGACAGAGACAGGCTTCCGGACCGGCCGGAGAGAAAAAGATAGCGGAAATCATGGGGAGGCGGCAGCTTCCGGAGGGGAGAGAGGGCCTGCCGCCGGGAAGGGGGACACCGGAGACGATGAAGCTTGCCATGGTACAGATGCAGCCTGGAGAAGACCAGGGGGAGAATCTGGAGAGGGCCTTAAGGGCCATGGATACCGCAGCCGCCCGGGGTGCTGACCTGGTTCTCTTCCCGGAACTGCAGCTCACCCGGTTCTTCCCCCAGTACCCCGGGAGGAATGTGGGGCATCTGAGTCACACACTTCACTCTGAGGTGGTCCGGAGCTTCCGGGACTGCTGCAGAAGGAACCGCCTGTACGCCGCCCCCAACTTCTATCTCCGTGAAGGGGGAGCGTACTATGACGCCAGCCTGCTGCTGGATCCGGCGGGGTCGGTGCTGGGGGTCCAGAAGATGGTGCACATCGCCCAGGCGCCAAAGTTTTTCGAGCAGGACTACTACTGCCCGTCGGACACGGGCTTTCAGGTGTTTGAGACTCAGTGGGGGAAGATCGGGATGGTGATCTGCTTTGACAGACACTACCCGGAGAGCATCCGTACGGAGGCCCTGATGGGTGCGGACCTGATTCTCATCCCCACCGCCAACACCAGGAGCGAGCCTCTGGAGATGTTTCAGTGGGAGGTGCGGGTCCAGGCCTTCCAGAACAGCGTGGCAATCGCCATGTGCAACCGCACCGGCCGGGCGGACGCCATGGACGTTGCCGTGCAGTCCCGGGGGACAGATGCCCCGGGGACTGTGCTGGCCATGGCG
>CAYXVN010000283.1:0-2779 GCA_964468565.1 uncultured Oscillospiraceae bacterium
TGGTGACGTCGCCGATGCCGCTCATGGCGATGATGTTGCCGGCGGTGGCCTCCTGGACAGGTACCCGGGAGAGGCCGTCAAAGACGTAGAGAGAAGTGGCCTTGGCCTTCCTGGCGGGGGCGTCGGGGGAGTGGAAGTTGCAGACCGAAATCTCCTGGTTCTGCTTCACGGTGCCCCGCTCAATGCGCCCGATGGCGATGCGGCCTACGAATTCGTTGTAGTCAATGGAGGACACCAGCATCTGGAAGGGGGCGGTGTCGTCCGCCTCGGGAGCGGGAATGTACTCCAGAATGGTGTCAAAGAGGGGCTTGAGGTTGCTGCCCGCCACGTCCGGCTGAACGGAGGCGATGCCCTGGCGGCCGGAGCAGAAGAGCATGGGGGAGTCCAGCTGTTCATCGGTGGCGTTCAGGTCCAGGAGCAGTTCCAGAATCTCGTCCACCACTTCGTAGACCCGCTGATCCGGGCGGTCAATCTTGTTCACCACCACGATGACGCGATGGCCCAGTTCCAGGGCCTTGGAGAGGACGAAGCGGGTCTGGGGCATGGGGCCCTCGGCGGCGTCCACCAGCAGGATGACGCCGTTCACCATCTTCAGGATCCGCTCCACCTCGCCGCCGAAGTCGGCATGCCCCGGGGTGTCCACGATGTTGATCTTGACGCCCTGGTAGTCGATGGCCGTGTTCTTGGCCAGGATGGTGATGCCCCGCTCCCGCTCCAGATCGTTGGAGTCCATGACCCGCTCCACCACGGCCTGGTTTTCCCGGTAGACGCCGCTCTGCTTGAGCATCTCATCCACCAGGGTGGTCTTGCCGTGGTCGACGTGGGCAATGATGGCCACATTCCTCAGTTTCTCGTTTCGCATAGTACCAGATCTCCTTTGTGATCCGGGCCGTCGGGGCCCGTGGGGGACAGATTGTCCTGACAGTCGGGACATTATACAGCGGATTCCGGGAAAGCGCAACCGGTTGAAGGGAAAAAAGCGGGAGGATTTCCCTTGAGAAGGGCAGTTTCCCCAGAGTGGCGGCCCCATGGAGAAGGGCAGGGAAGTGGCGAAGCATCCGCCGGCAGGGGAACCCGGGAAGAGACAGCCCCGGAGGGCAGCAGAAGGAATCCGAAAAAAACGGGAAGAAAATGAGTAATTTTGTGTAAAGACCGTACAAAGGGACTGAACTTCTGCTAGGATGGGACCATCCAAAAAAAGGAGGTATCAGCCATGCTGACTGTGCTGAACGTACCCCGGGAGGACCGGGAGGAGAGCAGAGAGGAGGGGCGCAGCTTCTGGCCTGGCCGTCAGGAGGGGATGGGGTTTCATTCGCCCCTGGAGGCGGGTCCCCGCCGGGGCATCGTGGTGGACCTGGAGGGCCGCCCTGTGGAAGCGGGGGAGGTGCCCAGGGAGAGAGGGTCCGGCCTGCGGGAGCTGCGGGACTGGAGCTGCTGGTTTCTGGATGTGTTTGCCAGTGTCTGTGTGGTCCTGGCCACCCTCGTCATCACCTTCTATATGCTGGGCTTCTGAGGGCAGGGCGGAGGCCAGGAACCGGAGATGTGTGTGCGGGAAGACCCCGGGTATCTGAGAGGGGCAGAGAGGGGGCGGTGACCTGCCCCTTCCGGGGAAATATCACGTCTTTTCCGGGAGGAGAAGACGGTGTGCGGTTCCCGGTGCCGCTCTGCCAGTCTGCCGCGGTGCCGGGAGAGGAGAAACCGGTGGAGTTGTCCCCGGACACTCCGGCGGCCCCTTCCCGGAGCTTCCCAGGAGAAGAAGGTCTGCCGGGAGGAATCCTGGCCGTCCGGCGGGGTGGAAGGGGCAGGAGGTCTTGCGCCCGGGGAGCCGATGTGGTACAATGAGGCGCTTTGGAGATCCGGGAGGAGGGCATCTGCCCCAGCGTCTCACATGGAGCAGGGAATCCCTGCCCCTCTTCCGGTCTCTCCGGTTCTGCCCTGACGGCGGGCAGGAAATCCCGGCCGGGTTGCCGGGCAGTTTTCGAGGATGACAAGGAGCTGTTGGACTATGGTCAAGGTGAATGAAAACTATCTGAAGCTGCCGGGCAGCTATCTGTTCCAGGAGATCGGGCGCAGGACCCGGGCCTTCCAGGACGGTGCCCCCATGCCCATCATCCGGCTGGGCATCGGGGACGTGACCCAGCCGCTGGCTCCCGCCGTGGTGGATGCCATGGTGAAGGCCTCCCAGGAGATGGGACGCAAGGAGACCTTCCGGGGCTACTGCGAAGAGACCTGCACCGCCTACGACTGGCTGCGCTATGCCATCCAGGCGGACTATCAGCGCCGGGGCGTGACCATCGCGGACGATGAGATCTTTGTTTCCGACGGGGCCAAGAGCGACTGCGGCATGATCGGGGACATCTTTGACCGGGACAATGTGGTGGCGGTCTGCGACCCGGTGTATCCGGTCTATGTGGATACCAGTGCCATGGACGGCCGGGCCGGGGACTACGACGGACAGCGCTGGACCAACCTGGTATATCTGCCCTGTACTGCGGAAAACGGCTTTGTCCCCGAACTGCCGGAGGACCGGGTACCGGATCTCATCTACCTCTGCTCCCCCAACAACCCCACCGGTGCCGCCGCCACCGAGGAGCAGCTGAAGGTCTGGGTGGACTACGCCAACGAGCACGGCTCCATCCTCCTCTTTGACAGTGCCTATGAGGCCTTTATCACCCAGGAGGGAGTTCCCCACTCCATCTTCCAGGTGGAGGGGGCCCGCACCTGCGCCATTGAGTTCCGCTCCTTCTCCAAGACCGCCGGGTTCACCGGCAACCGCTGC
>CAYXVN010000284.1:0-2778 GCA_964468565.1 uncultured Oscillospiraceae bacterium
CTCACCGGCGTCATCCTGCCCTCCAGTCTGAAGACCATTTCCCGTCATGCCTTCTGCCTGTGCCGTCACCTCACGGAGGTGACCATTCCCCCTTCGGTGAAGGAGGTCTCTCTCAGTGCCTTCTGGTCCTGCCCCTCTCTGAAAACCATCACTGTGCTGGGGCGGAACACCACCCTGAAGGACTGCAGTCAGGGAGTGGGCTTCCGGGTGACCATCCGGGTCCCCCAGGACAGCCGCTCTCTCCCCACGCTGCAGGAAGTCCAGACCTGGCGGAGACGGCACTACAATCCGGACACCCTCCAGGTGGAGACGGACCCCAGGCCCCCTTTCCTTCTGGAGACATTCTGAGGCTGGGGAACCGGGAAGACCGTGCCTCCTGGCTCTGCCCTCCCGGCGGCATGCACCTTCCCCCTCCCTTCCGGGGAGGCCCGGGAGGCGGACCTCCTCTCCCCCGATCTGGCCTCTCCCGAAAAACCCCTCTGAATACAGGAACACCCGCCTCCCGGGGGCGCCGCAGCGCACTCCAGGAGGCGGGGTTTTTCTGTACGCCGGAACCGCTGCAGCCAGCGGCTTCGGGGGATTACTCTACGATGGTCTCACAGAAGCGCATGAAGATGGTGGCAACCTCTGCCCGGCTGGCCCGGCTCAGGGGGGACAGATGGGTGGCATCCGTGCCGGAGACCAGGCCGGTGGCAACCGCCCACTGCATGGCCTCCCGGGCGTAACCGCTCACCTGTCCGGCATCTGCATAGCCCGCCAGGGCGGCGGACTGGGTGGTGCCGTAGCCCCTGGAAGCGGCATAGCGGAACAGGATGGTGACCATCTGCTCCCGGGTGATGGGGTCATTGGGGCCGAAGCCGCCGCTGCCGTAGCCGTTGATCACCCCGTTGGCGGCTCCCCAGGCCACCGCCTGGGAGTACCAGGTGTCCTGAGGCACGTCCGCAAAGTCGGGGGCGCCGGCATCCGGCTCATAGGCCAGGCGGTAGAGCACCGTCACCAGCATGCCCCGGGACATCTCCATTCTGGGGGAGAAGGTGGCGGTATCCGTGCCGGTGAACAGCTCCCGGGCGGAGACGAAGTCCACCGCCTGGGCGGCCCAGGGGGACTGGGCCTGCACATCCGGGAAGTCCTTCCGGTTGTCCACCAGTTTCACGGTGACGGTTCCCTCCACAGGGAAGATCACGGACCCGTCAAGGGCAATGCCCTCCCGGATGATCTGCTCCGTGCCGTCCGGCAGAATCCGGACGGCCACCGTGGACTTGCTCAGGTTCTCCACGGGGAGTTTCACCCGGGTGGTGCTCCCTCCCGGGGTGTGAAGGGTGATCTCCGGGGCCTCACTGGCCTGGGAGGCCGCCCTCACGGAGAGGGGGACTGAGACGGGATCCCTGCCGCTGACCGCCCGGGAGGGGATGGTGACATCCGCCCCGGTGAGGTTGCCCCTGGTATCTGCGGTGGAGCGGGCAACGATGCCGTCTTTGGTGGTGATTTCGGATCTGCTGGACCCGTCCCTGGCCTCATCCTTCACCACCTTGGTGCCGTCTGCCAGTTCCACGGTGGTTCTGGTGGAGCCGTCCTTGCGTTTCTCCACCACGGTCTTCCGGATGTCGCTGTCCTCCGGATAGGTGGTGGTCTCCGTGACGGTTCCGTCCGGTTTCGTGGTGGTGGTGGTGACGGAGCCGTCCGGATTGGTGACGGGACCATTGGGTCTGCCGGGTTCATTGGGTTCGCCGGGTTCGCCGGGGCTGCCGGGATCCTCGCTTCCGCCCCCGCCGGTGTAGCGGTAGCGGGCGTAGACGGTGACAGATTCCGTCACCCTGGTGCTGGCGTAGAAGCGGGTGCCGTCCGCCAGATACCAACCCCGGAAGGTGTAGCCGCTGTGGCTGGGGGCGGCGGGCAGGCTGCCCAGGCTCTCCCCGCTCTCCACGCTGACGGTGCGGATCACCCGGTCCGTCCGGCTGTCCACAAAGGTCACCGTGACGGTGTCCGTCAGGGCATGGTACCGGGCTGTCAGGATGAGATCCTCCGTGACGGAGATGACGCTGCCCGGAACCCGCTCACCGTTTATGTACCAGCCCAGGAAGGCATAGCCGGGATGGACCGGCGCCTCCGGCAGGGTGAAGCTGCCGCCCCGTACCACCTTCTCCTGGGAGATGGCCCGGCCGGTGAGGCCGTCCACCAGAGTGACCTGGAAGGTGGCCGCCGCCTGATACTTTGCGGTGATGGTCATGTCAGCGGTGATGGGGGTATCCGCCTTAAAGGGGGCATCCCCCACATACCAGCCCTGGAAGACGTAGCCCTCATGGGCCGGAGGAGTGGGCAGGGTGCAGGTCTTTCCCTCTTCCACCCTGGCGGTGGCAAAGACGGAGCCGGTGAGGGAGTCCCGGAAGGAGACCGTCCAGATCCTGGGCGAGACGTCATTCCGGGTATACCTGGCATAGATGTCCACATCCGCTGTGATCTTCAGGGGGGAGGTTACCTCCCGGTCCCCCACAAACCAGCCCTGGAAGGTGTACCCCGCATGGGTCGGCGGTGTGGGGAAGGTCACGGTGTCGCCCTCTTTTACGGATCTGCTCCCGATAAGGGAACTGTCCAGGGCGTCAAGGAAGCGGACCGTAAAGGTCTTGGATGGAACTTCATTCCGGGTATACCTGGCATAGATGTCCACATCCGCTGTGACCTTCAGGGGGGAGGTTACCTCCTGGTCCCCTACAAACCAGCCCTGGAAGGTATACCCCGTATGGGTCGGCGGTGTGGGGAAGGTCACGGTGCTGCCCTCTT
>CAYXVN010000285.1:0-2773 GCA_964468565.1 uncultured Oscillospiraceae bacterium
AGCCGACTCGCTGTACATGGTACATGCCGGCCGGCTGAGGCTAATCAATCGGGCCCGCGGTTTCCCGCAAGCCCCGTCTGACTCAAAGAGTCAGGCGGGGTTATTGACGACAGAGGCAAAAACTTCGCTGAGCGTTTCGATCGTCTCGTCCCTGCCCTTCTCCATACCCTTCTCCATGCCCTTCTGCAGGCCCTCTTTTTTGCCCCTGTCTTCAGCGGCGCGCAGCGCGCTGATCATGTTGTTGTCTGGAAACATATCCACACCTTCTTTGCTGAACTTGAACTTTGCGGTTGCCTCCCGCAGGATGGGACTGTGCATCAGGTCCGGATTCGGCTGGATCAGGTCCTCCATCAGGTCACTCAGACCCGGATCCTTGTACTCGATGGTGGTGCACAGAATGACAACCCTGCCCTTGGTTTGCTGATTGGTGCCGGTTCCGGTGCCCTCGGAGGGAATCAGCACCTGTGAGTAATGCCCGTATGGAAAGCCCTCCTTCTTATACCGCGTGATCATGATGGAAAAGACCTGGGGAACGCAGGGAAGCTTCCTCTTGCCCTTGGAAGTGGACCTGATGTGAGAGATCGCATGGAGGTTGTACAGAACCCGATCCATCTCCACCCGGCGGTTGTCGTTGTCGAACTCCATGACGAAGCAGGTCAGGCTGTCCTTTTCCTGGAGAAAATAGTCCGCCAGTCCGCTGTAGCCGATGATGGTCGCATTGTCGAACTGAGTCTGGAACTCCTTGAAGCCCTGAATCTTCTGAGAAGTTGCCACCGACATGATCTCCATCACGGCGGCGGGTGAATTGCTGAGGCACATACGGCCGAACCGGTCGTCCAGGAGAACGCCATTCGCCAGCACGGAGGCGATTCCGATCACTTCCTCAATGGAGGCTTTCGGTCTGCTTCTGCGTACCGCGGCGAAGGCTCTCACCTCCAGCCTGGTTACAGGAAAGATCGGCCTGGTCAGATCCACTGGCAGGTTGGGGTTTGGATTCATCCGGATGAACTCCTTTCCGGGGGTGAAGGGAGGCACCGTGCGGGAACACAGGCAGGCGGCAGGCCGCACTTCCTCTGCACTGCACACTATCATAATACCACGTCTGCACCCAGAATGCAAATACTTTGAAGTTTTCGGTCCTGCCGGACATATCCGGCGGGATCTTATGGTGGAAAATCCCCTTCTTTGAGGGTTTTCCCCCTTCTTTGGCTGTTTCTGTTGTGGAACAACCGGGCCTGGCTGTTCCGGAGGGAGCGGAGGGGGAAGGGCGGGAATCAGCGGAGCGCGAGAAGCAGGGTGAGGGAAAAACCGGATGTCTGCAGATTTGCCCGGCTAAATTCGGGAAAATTGTGTGGAAAAACGGGGTTGATTCCTGATCCTGTCAATCTGCACAAAAATCACCCGGTAAAACTGGTGATTATGCTGAAATTTCAAAATCTTTTCTCCCCCGGCAGAACATCTGCGGTGGGATCTGCCAGATCCCCGGTGCCCATCGCTCCGGTAACGGTCTCACCCCGGATCGTGCCCCCTGCCCACACTCCCTGTCCCGGATACCGAGGCCCGGTCCGAAGAGCGGTGGCAGACCGAAAACCGCCGCCGGAGCTGTCAGGGGAAGGGACTGGACCCCTCCAGGGCGGATCCCGGTGGGGCAGCCCTGCCCCGTGGAGATGGGGAGCGGAAGAGCCGGTCCTCCGGGGGGAGGGAAGGAGGTCCCTCTGGCTGCCGGAAGGGTTCCGCTCCTGCCCTCGGGCCACCTGCCCGACGGTATATCCGGACTTGATTTTTCCGCTGCCAGGGCTATCATGAAGGGGAGAGTCCGGTTTTCCCGGGCACCGGACAGGAAGGATGTGGGTTTCATGCAGCAGAATCTCACCGGCGGAAGCGTGATGCGCTCCATCATCGTATTTTCCGTCCCCTACCTGATCTCCTGCGCCCTGCAGACGCTCTACGGGATGGCGGACCTGTACATCATCGGGCAGTTTGATCCGGTTGCCAGCACCACGGCAGTTGCCATCGGGAGCCAGGTGATGCACATGCTGACCGTCATGCTGGTGGGGCTGGCCATGGGCACCACCGTGCTCATCGGGCAGGCGGTGGGCGCCCGGCGCAGCGAGGATGCATCCCGGGTCATCGGCAGCACGGTGTGGCTGTTCCTGGGGCTCTCCCTGGTGCTCACCGCAGTTCTGGTTCTCCTGACGGGACCCATTGCCGCCGCCGTGCGCACTCCTGCCCAGGCCCTGGCGGGAACCCGCACCTACCTCACCATCTGCTTTCTGGGCATTCCCCTGATCACCGCCTACAACGTGATCGCCTCGGTGTTCCGGGGGCTGGGAGACACCCGCAGCCCCATGTTTTTCGTGGCGGTGGCCTGCGGGGCCAACATCGCACTGGATGTGCTGTTCATCGGTCCCCTGGGCCTGGGTCCCGCCGGGGCGGCTCTGGGCACGGTTCTGGCCCAGGGCATCAGCGTCGCAGTGTCCCTTGTGGCCATTTCCCGCCGGAAGCCGGGCATCCCCCTGGGCCGGGAGCACCTTCGCCTGGAGAAGGGGGTCATGGTCCGTCTGCTGCGCATCGGCGTGCCGGTAGCGGTGCAGGACGGATTCATCCAGATCTCCTTTCTCGTCATCACCGCCATCGCCAACGGGCGGGGCATGACGGATGCGGCGGCGGTGGGCATTGTGGAGAAGATCATCAGCTTTCTCTTCCTGGTGCCCTCTTCCATGCTGTCCACCGTCTCCGCCCTCTGCGCCCAGAACATCGGGGCGGGGCTGGA
>CAYXVN010000286.1:0-2765 GCA_964468565.1 uncultured Oscillospiraceae bacterium
GAACCGGGAGGGCGGCAGACCGGAGACGGCCTGTCGCCTTTTTTTGGCCCTTAGGAAGTCTGCAGCCGCACTCCCTCCCCGGCGGAGTTGCCGCCGGACCCGGCCTTCCGGAAAGCCAGGGCGGGGCACTGCCTCTCCCCTGCCCGGTATGGCAGGAAGAGCAGGAAGGAGCGGGCACCCGTCTCCACACACCTGTACCCGGACCTTGGTGGAACGCGGCAGACCCCGGCAGTCTGCCCGGCCCATATGCCGGAAGAACCGGGAAGTCATCCCCCGGAGGACGAGGGCATCGGCAGGAGGTGATCCGCCCTCCGGGCAGGGTCTCTCACCACGGCCACACCAGAGGAACCCGGATGGCCATGTCCGGTATGGCGCTCTTCCCTCTGACACCCCAGGCAAAGTGCCGACCGGAGAGTCATCTGCTGCCCCGGGCAGATGCCAGAACGGCGGGAAGGAAACCCAGCGCAGCATGGGGCCTCAAGGGAAGCAGGTCCCCCCGAGGGCCCTGAACGCCCTGGGGCAGACCGGCATAAGGTGCTTAAATCCGCGCAATTATGAAAATCCTGCATTTGTTAAGCGAATTAATAAATGATATAATCAGCATGGTGTGCAGCCTGCTCCGCGGCGTAGGGAGGACGGCTGCCAGAAGAAATGAAGGAGGAAAGCGTATGCGAAAATCACTCAAGCGTGTGCTCGCCCTGGTGCTTGCCGCAGCCATGATGATGGGCATGTGTCTGACAGCCAGTGCGGCTCAGCCCGTGAACGTCACCCTGGACGGCAGGACCATCGAGACGAACGCCTACGGAGATTCCCACAACCGGACCCAGGCACCGGTTGACATTGCCCAGGCCCTGGGCATGACGGTCTCCACCAACGGCGCCGCCTCCACCTTTACCAAAGACGGCGTGTCCGTCACCTTTGACGGCTCCAAGGCCGGAGATGTGACCATGGACACCGTCACCGTAGAGGGCTATGTGCCCCTCTACTACCTGGCCAATGCCTTCGGCTTCGGGGTCAGCTGGGATGCCAGCACAAGAACTGCGGTTCTGACCTCTCCTGGGGCCTCCCCCGACTTCAAGGCGGTGGATCTGGCCACCGTACCGGAACCTGGCAGGGATTACACCGAGAGCAACCAGCTCCCCCTGACAGGCTACTTCAAATCCAGCCTCAGCGGCGATTACGCCGGCCGCGAAGTGCGCTGGTACATTCCTGAGACGGCCATTCTCCGTCCCTACTTCCACTTCATCGCCGTCCCCAACGGGGTGGACGTGGACAACTTCCTGGTGACCAGCGGCTGGAAGCAGGTCGCGGATGAGACCGGCGAGTGCCTGTATGTCCTGGTGCCGGATCAGGCCACCAAGGTATGGGGCGACACGGCAGCTGAGAAGGGTTACGTTGCCGCAGCCAAGGACTATCACGGCAGCGTAGGCTCCTACTTCACCACCTTCGGTATGTTCTACCTTGAAGGGTACAAAGAGGGCGCTGCTCCCCTGGAGGCCTGGGCCGCTGAGAATCCCCACTTCGTCATTTCCCAGGCCTACCTGGACGGCGACTCAGAGGGCGCAGAGGCCCTGCAGGCCGCCGGCGAGGGCTTCTACGGCTACAATCACATCACCGACGGTGACAACAAGGACCGCGACGGCGACGGTGTGAATGAACGCATGGACGCCAACGGCAACTGGAAAATTCTGTACCAGATGACCGACCGTCTGAAGAGCGTGGTGAACCCGGATGCGGGGGAGAACGCCGGCCTTCTGAAGAAGTCCGACATGCCCGTCCCCACCTGGCTCATCAATGACCGCTCTGACGGAAACCTGGCCTACTGGCAGAAAGTGAACCGGGCTGCCAGCACCGGCGAGGCCGTCACCTCCCTGGGCAGCAACACTGTCAGCGGCAGTGTTTATCCCCAGACCGGTGACACCTGGGCCACCGAGTATGCCGGCCACATCTCCAAGGTTCTGGATCTGGACACCTCCGCCAATACGGTGTCCTATGAGTTCACCCGGGCCCTGCGGGATGACATGACCGACTACACCCGCTATGACAACACCATCTCCTACGGCAACGGCCTGTTTTACCGGCTGGACTACACCAGCGTCCAGGTGGACCGCTTCTCCTCCCCGGAGAAGGAGGCCACCGGCCATGCCGCTGCCCTGGACCGGAACGGCAAGCTTGTGAATGGTGAGGTCACCATCAAGGCCCTGACCATGCCTGACGGCTACATCTCTGACGTTCTGTTCTATGTGCCGGAGACCGCCCCGGCCAAGGACATCCCGGTGATCGTGATATACCACGGGAACAGCCAGAACGGTAACCTGTTCATGGACTCCACCGTCTGGTGGCAGACCGCTGCCACCGAGGGCTTCGCCCTGGCATTCCCCACCCGTACCGATTTCGTCACCGGCACCACTTCTGCCTATGACGTGGACATCTTTGACGCCATCACCAGCTATCTGGCAGCGGATGGCCGCTTCGACATGGGCCGTGTCTATGTCTCCGGTCAATCCCAGGGATCCGTGGCCAGCATTACCATCGCTGAGGAGCGCGCCAACAAAGTGGCAGCTGTCATCTCCAGCAACTTCGGCAATCCCAGCCGCACCTCCGGCGGCAGCTTCATCCCCATCGGCCTCATTGTGGGCGAGGGCAACTATGCTGACCGGGGCATCCCCGGCTATGAGGCGGACACCAGCTATCCGGAAGATGCCACTACGGTGAAGGTGCGCTCCACCGCCGCCGCCGCTGCCGGTGCAGACATCTACTGGGAT
>CAYXVN010000287.1:0-2763 GCA_964468565.1 uncultured Oscillospiraceae bacterium
CCCTTAAACCTGTACATCCTGGACATCGCCTTATCCTCTGAACGGAAATCCGCAGTCCACAGCGGGATGACCAGGCCCCTTGGCAACTATGAAAACGAGTATAACCGGATACACGCCCCGGACGTGGAGGCCAGCCGCATGAAGAAGCGCATTCTGGAAAAGGAGCAGAGGATGATTGAGGATCAGGCCTGCAAGGGAAACTCGGAGCCCGGGGAGGTGGAGCGCATCGCCGGGGAGATTGCCGCCTTCCGGGAACTGCAGCCCCTGCGGCTGTTTGCGGATGACATCACCCCGGAGAAGCTGGTGTCGGTACTGGCGGAAAACGAGGGGCGGACGGCACTGCTCTCCAGCGAGGCCGGCATCTTCGATACCCTGGCCGGAGCCTACTCCAAGTCCGTCAACATCGACGTGATGCTGAAAAGCTATTCGGGAGACGAGATCCGGGTGGACCGCATCGGCAGGGACAGCGAGTACATCCGGCATCCTGCTTTGACCATGCTGCTGATGGCCCAGCCGGACATCATTTCCAGAGTCCTGACCAACTCCACCTTCCGGGGAAGGGGCCTCACCGCCAGGTTTCTCTACAGCATGCCGGAATCCATCGTGGGAGAGCGGAAGTTCTGGAGCCGCCCGGTACCGGAGGAAACCTACAAGACTTACGAGCAGTGCATCTTCAACATGCTCCGGGAGGAGAACCCCAAAGATCCGGAGGTCATCACCCTCTCCCGGGAGGCATCCCGGCTTCTGGGGGAGTTCGCCGAGGAACTGGAACCCAGGCTGGCCGGGGAGTACGCGGAGATGGCGGACTGGTGCGGCAAGCTGGTGGGCAATACCCTGCGGATCGCCGGACTGCTTTGCCGGGCTGGGGTGCGCCGGGATTTTGAGTTCCTGGCCGCCGACCCGGAACCCCTGGTGGTGGACGGTCGGACCATGGCCAACGCCATAAGGCTGGGCCGGTATTTTCTGAACCATGCCCAGGCGGTGTTCGACGTGATGCCGGAGAACAGCATGTACCAGAAGGCTACCCGGGTTCTGGAGATGATCGGGGAGAAGGATCTGAACCGCTTCAGCCGCCGGGACGTGATGAGAAACTGCCGGACTCTGAAGACCGCAGAGGAGACCCAACCCGTTCTGGACTTCCTGGAGGACTACGGCTACATCGCCCAGGAAAACCGGGAGAAGTTTTACGGAAAGGGCCGCCCGCCCATGCCCAGGTATCTGGTGAACCCCTGGGTGAGAGAACATTATGGTCACGCCGTCACGGGAACTGTCACCAGGAATCCGGACGGGAAGAAACGGGAAAAAGGGCGTAAAGACAGGTGATCGGAGCCCCACAAAGGCCCGGTCCTTTTTGTCCCAAATCCCAGAGGTAAAAAAAGAGATATTTATTTTTATATCATTTTTATGGTACAGGAATCTTGCCCCCCTTAGATGCCGGGACAGAAAGGCCGGAAAGGAGGAACGTCTGAAAACCGTTGAAAGCAAAGGCTTTTTGGCGTCCGGCGGGAAAGGTTCCGGGGATAAGAACAGTGTGACAATTAAATCAGAAATGGAGGAAGAATTATGATCAACAAAAAAAAGCAGGACTCTGGATCTCTACATGAAGGCAGGTGCCATGATGCGCCTCTATCGGACTTTGGGAGGGAAGCTCCTCACGGAGATCAGCGGGGTGCTCTCCGCACCGGACACAGATAAGCTGTCCCGGGCCATGCACAAGATCGACCAGGTCGCCTTCGCCGCCGAGGACAACCTCTTCCGGGATTACCCGGAGCTGACAGATGAGTACCTGGATGTGTTCACCGGGACCACGGCAGATGAGCCGGGAAACGACGTGGACCGGAAGGTGATTGAACTTGCAGGGGAGATCGCAGATGGGCTCTTTGACTGAAAGGCAGATTGAGGGAAAGCTGGTAAAGGCGGCAAGGGCGGCAGGGGGCATCTGCCCCAAGTTTGTGAGCCCCGGATGGAACGGGGCACCGGACCGGATCCTTCTGCTGCCCGGAGGACATATGGGCTTTGTGGAGGCCAAGGCACCCGACGGGGTGCTGCGGCCCCTGCAGGCCGCCCGGCATCAGCAGCTGCGGAAACTGGGATTTTCGGTGTATGTCCTGAACGACCCGGCCCAGATTGAAGGGATCCTGAAGGAGGTGAAGGCATGGCGACCGTAATCCGCTTAAACGACGGGAGCATCGAGATCGTATCGGATCTGCGTGACTTCCTGGAGCTGGTCACCGTCCGCATGGGCAGCGACGCATCCAGCTGGCTGAAAGGGTACCTTTTAAGGTACAGCGAGACAGACGCCCATATCAGGGACCTGGAAGACGAGATCGGGAGGATGCGGGAACACAGACACGAAGTGATGGAGAAGCTGCGGCAGCAGTCGGAGATCATCGCGGAGCTGATAAGAGAGAAGACCATCGACCGCAGGGCTCTGTCCAACGCGGCGGGGGAGATCGGGGTGATCACATGGAAGGAGCGCAACACATGAGACTGGAGGACAGGGAAGAAAACGGGACACTGAAACGGACGGACCTGCACGAATACCAGAATTACTGTGTGGACTTTCTCAAGACCCACCCCCAGGCCATGCTGATCCTCTCCATGGGGCTGGGCAAGACGGCCATTGCACTGACCGTTATCCGGGACCTGATGTACGACAGCTTCGAGGTCCGCAAAGCCCTCATCATTGCACCCCTGCGGGTGGCCACCTCGGTATGGCCCCAGGAGAAGGAGAGGTGGGAACACACCAGATACCTGCGGATG
>CAYXVN010000288.1:0-2752 GCA_964468565.1 uncultured Oscillospiraceae bacterium
TCTTCCCCTGCCCCTCTCCCATCCCCTCCCGGGGCACAACGCCCCGCCGGAGGGTCTCCCCGGCCCCGTGAGGTGCGGTCTCTGCCGGCGGTGAGGTGGGACAGGCCGGGGGTGGGAGGGATACCTCCGGCAGCCGGGACTGGAGGGCCTGGAAGTGAGTGGAAAAACTGGCTTCTTTCCCGGCAGTTCCCCCTGGCCGGATCCCCGTCTCTGCCTTCGCTCCCCTGGGCGGGGGTCCGGTTTTCATTCTACAATTTGTAATCAGGCTCTTGACAAGGGGGCAGGGCTGTTGTATTCTCTTAGGGCCGGAGTTTTTCGGGTTTTCCCCCTGTTCCGGAAGGGCATAGGGGAAAAACGCCTCCGGCTCAGCCCCTGGGGCGGATGGTCGTCCGGGCGCCTTTCCCACCGCTCCACCGGGGTTGTTTTGGAATGAGGAGAGAAAAGACCCCATGAAAGAGATATTTGCCATGACTCCGGATGAGATGGCAGCGGAGATCCGCTCCCATCCCTTCCAGAAGGACCGGGGTTATGCCTGTATCAGCTACGCCTGGGCAGACCGGGCGACGGTCTGGCCTGCCGTTCTGAACCTGCAGCGGGCAGGGTTCAATCTCTACATTGATCTGGATCCGGACCGCCGGGATGACAGCCGGGTCCGGCAGATCGGGCACATTCTGGCCCGCAATGCCTGCCGCATGGCCCTGTGCTTCCGCAGCCGCAACTGGACCTGCCGCCTGGGCACCCTGCTGGAGATACTGACCATGCGCTCCCTGGATACCACCAACCGCCATCTGGGGGACCCCCTGCGGGTGGAGTACCTGGTCATTGAGCCGGCTCCCCTGGAGCCGGGGGTGATCCCCTTTGACCAGCTGTCCGCCGTGCAGGAGTCCTACGACTACCTCCATAAGGCCATGGGGGACCGGCTGTGCGGGGACTGCCCATCGGAGCGGGACGCTCTTCTGGCCGGCCTGGAGGACTGGCTGGTGGACATGCCGGCAGACCTGAAGACCCGCATGCACTACACCCGCTACAGCGGGCGGGGCATCTTCTCCATGCTGGAGAGCACCTACGAGGACGGGGCGGTGGAGTTCTATCCCTACATCAACCGTCTTGTCAGCAACTGGTTTGAGACCCAGGGCCTCACCACCCCTCTCAGCCGCAGCGACCTGGAGGGTGTTCTGACCCAGGCGGGCGTGTGGCGGGAGGGAGGTCCGGCCCAGACCCAGTAGGAGGCTCCCTCCTTCGCCCCCCACAACGACTTCTCCTTCTCGGTGAATCCCGCTCCCGGAGAGCCGGACATGGCCCTGGACAGCCTGAACTCTTTCCGCCACATTGCGGACCTGAGCGATGCCGGGGCCCAGAAACTGCTGGCAGACAGCTACTTCAACGAGGGCGACAGCGAGCAGGCGGTGGAGTGGTACCGCCGGTCCGCGGAACAGGGAAACGTGGGGGCCCTGGCCGGTCTGGGTCGGTGTCTCTACTACGGCAGAGGCATGCCCCGGGACTACAACCAGGCCGTCACCCTCTTCCGCAAGGCCGCCGACCACGACGACCCCACCGGCACCTTCATGCTGGGCCACTGCTACCTGAAGGGCAACGGGGTGGAGCAGGACACCCAGGAGGCCATCCGCCTGCTGCAGCGGGCCATGGACCTGGGCGATGCGGAGGCCGGAGTGGATCTGGGCAACTGCTGCTTCCAGGGGAAGGGCTTCCCCGTGGACCAGAAGAAGGCGGTGGAGTACTACCGCAAGGCCGCTCACCAGGGGGTCACCAAGGCCCAGCGCCGGCTGGCGGACTGCTATCTGGAGGGCGTGGGAGGACGGAAGGATCCGAACAAGGCCGTCTTCTGGTCTGAGAAGGCCGCCCGGGCAGGGGATCTGACCGCCCGGGTCCGTCTGGGGGACTGTTACTCCAAGGGTACCGGAATAGCCCAGGACCACACCAAGGCGGTGTACTGGTTCAAGAAGGCCGCCCGCCGGGGGGAGAGCGAGGCCCAGTACCGCCTGGCAGACTGCTACGCCCGGGGGATGGGGACCAGCCAGAACCTGAAGGAGGCCACCTTCTGGGCCCAAAAGGCTGTGAACCACGATCACCCGGAGGCGAAGAAACTGCTGCAAAAACTGGAATCCGGCAAGGTGCACTGAAAATCCAAGACCGAGGCAGTCAGGACCTTCTGCGGTCCGCTGCCCCGGTCTTTTTTGTACCCTCCAGAGGGATCTGCCTGAATCTCCCAGGGGGCCACTCCCGGAGGTACTTTCCCCAGCCCCAAAGCATTCTGCCGGACCGACTCTGCCGGGGCAGTGTGCATTGGGCGGTGAGTCTCTGTTCCTGGATGACAGTGATGCGGTACAGCGCGGAAGACCGGGCAGGGAATCTGACCTGCCGGGGGTCCTGGGAGACTCCGACGCCAAAGGCACACCGGTTATGGCCAGAAACACACCAGGGGCGGTCTGCTGGTTCAGGAGGGCCGCCACGGAGAGAGCGAGGCCATGTGCCGCCTGGCAGACTGCTGTGCCAAGGGGATAGGGATCAGCCAGAACCTGAAGGAGGCCACCTTCTGGGCCCAAAAGGCTGTGAGCCACGATCACCCGAAGGGGGAGAAAGTGCTGCACAAACTGGAATCCGGCCGCATTCGCTGAAACCCTCAGATCGGGGTAGTCCGGACCTTCTGCGGCCCGCTGCCCCGGCCTTTTTTGTACTCTCCAGAGGGATCTGCCTGAATCTCCCAGGGGGCCACTCCCGGAGGTACTTTCCC
>CAYXVN010000289.1:0-2704 GCA_964468565.1 uncultured Oscillospiraceae bacterium
CTCCTCCAGGTAGCCGGCCTTCTCCCCATGGCGAAGGACAGTTCGGTGCCCTCAGCCACGCTGTAGGTGGTGGCAAAGTTGCCCATGTTGATGGCAACCGCCATGTAATCCCCGTCCGGCAGGACGATCTCCTTGCCGTTGTCCACGTTGGAGTATCCGGTGCCGTAGGGGGCCTGAACGGTGGTCTCCCCGATGGTGATGGTGAGAATGTCGCCCACTTCAAAACCGGCCGCATCAAAGGCTGTCTTGGCAATGTCCGTGGTCACGTTGCCGTACTTGCTGATGGCCGTGGCCTTGCCGGTGACCGTACCGGCCTCCGGATTTTCGGGGTTCTCCGGATTCTCAGGATTTTCGGGGGTCTCGGCCTCCTTGCCGAAGATGTTGAAGAGCAGCTGGGCCAGGGAGGCGCGGTTCAGGCTGGCGCCGGGATTGAGATTCCCCGCCTCGTCTCCGATCATATAGCCCGCATAGTAGCAGAACTCCACGCCCTCCAGCGCCCAGGAGGGGATGGAGGCGTAATCGGGAGCGGAGGTGATGGCCCCGGTCTTCTCCACTTCGGTACCCTCAAAGTAACGGGCGATGGCAGTGGCCACCTCGGCCCGGGACATGACGGCGTCGCCGTTGTAGTGTCCGTTTCCATCCCCCTGGGAGATTCCCTTCTCCTTCACCCAGGCAGAGGAGTCGGTGTACCACTGGCCCACCGCATCCTCAAAGGGCTCCCCGGCAGCCGCGGGCTTGCCCTCCTTGTTCCAGAGAGTCTCAAACAGCATGGCCCGGGTCACTTCACGGTCCGGCTCAAAGCCGTTGTCCGTACCCTGCATGAGCCCGTTCTGCGTCACGTAGTTCTTGGCCTCCGTGTACCAGGTGGGCACCTCTGAGATGGGGGGCCGGTTCGGGGGAGCCATGGCCAGGGCCGGTGCCGCCAGGCACAGGCACAGCGCAGCGCAGAGCGCCAGGGACAGGAGTCGCTTACACTTCATGATAAACCACCTTACCTTAATTTCTGCGTGCCCCAGCAGGGGCCGGAGAACTGCAGCCTTATTCTAGCACCTTTTCCGGAAATCTGCAACACCTGCCCCGGGGCAGCGTACCGCTTCCCGCCTCAGCCCCGGTCCGGTTCAGGCATCTTTCCGGCAGCGCTCCGCCCGGTAACGCTCCGCCCGGTTGAGCAGTTCCGCGGCGCTCTTCTGCAGGGTCTCGGTGATCTCTCCTGATCCGATGAGCCGTCCCAGCTCCGCCTCCCGGCCGGCCCGGTCCAGCCGGTCCACCTGGGTGTAGGTTCTGCCGTCCCGCTCCCCCTTTTTCACGGAGAAGTGGGCATCCGCCATGGCGGCGATCTGGGGCAGATGGGTTACGCAGAGCACCTGCTTGCTGCGGGCCACATCCGCCATCTTCTCCGCCACCTTCTGGGCGGCCCGGCCGGAGACCCCGGTGTCCACCTCGTCAAAGACCAGGCTGCCGATGCCGTCGTCCTCCGCCAGCACGTTTTTCAGCGCCAGCATGATGCGGGCCAGCTCGCCCCCGGAGGCCACCTTCTGAATGGGCTTCAGGGCCTCGCCGATGTTGGCGGACATGAGAAACTGCACCTGATCCAGGCCGGTGGCGTCCATGCCGTCCTCCCCCTCCGAGGGGCGGAACTCGGTCTCAAAGCGCACCCGGGGCATGTCCAGCTGGCGCAGCTCCTCCTGGACCCGGGCCTGCAGGGCCTTTGCCGCCTCCCGGCGGGCCTGGCTGAGAATCCGTCCCTGTTCCAGGGCGGCCTCCCGGGCCTTTCGCAGACGTGCGGTCAGTTTCCCGATGGTGTCGTCCGCCACCTCTATGCGGCTGAGCTCCTCCCGGCACCTTGCCAGATACTCCAGCATGTCCCCCACCGTGGGGCCGTAGCGGCGCTCCAGCCGCTCCAGAATGTCCAGCCGCTCCTCCACCCGGTCCAGGTCCTCCGGGGAGAAGTCCATCTCCTCACGCAGGTCCTGCACCGTCCGCTGCACCGCCTCCATCTGATTCTGCACCTCGCACAGCTGCTCGTAGACCTCGGAGAGCTGGGGGCTCAGGTCCGAAATGCGCCGCAGGGCCCGCTCCGCCTGGCCCAGAAGGTCGCTGGCACCGGCCTTCACCTCGCTGCCGGACAGGGCCCTCTCCGCCTTCTCCAAGCCCTCCATCAGGCGGCCGGACTCCCGCAGCAGGGTGCGCTGTTCTCCCAGCTCCTCCTCCTCCCCCTCCCGCAGGTTGGCCCGCTCCAGCTCCCGGATCTGATACTTCAGGGTGTCCACCCGCCGGGAGCGCTCCGCCTCGTCCATGGTCAGAGCCCGGATCTGCCGCTTCAGCTCACTGACCGCACCGTACTCCCTGCGGTAGGCCGCCAGCTGGGGCTCCAGGCCCCCGAAGCTGTCCAGATAGGTCAGATGGCAGGCGGGGTCCAGAAGCTGCTGGCCGTCGTGCTGGCCGTGGATGTCCAGCAGGCTGCGGCCCAGCTCCAGCAGCTGGGCCACCGTGATGGGCCTTCCGTTGACCCGGCAGGCATTGCGCCCGCCGCCGTAGATCTCCCGCTGGAGCATCAGCTCCGGTCCCTGGACAAACCCGTTGTCCTCCAGCCAGGGGATGGGGGGCAGGCCGGTGAACTGGGCGGTCACCAGGGCGGACTTCGCCCCGGTGCGGATCAGCTCCCGGCTGGTCCGCTGGCCCAGCACGGCGCTGATGGCGTCAA
>CAYXVN010000290.1:0-2704 GCA_964468565.1 uncultured Oscillospiraceae bacterium
ACCTTCTGGGCATTCTGGAAGGTCTCCTGGCTGACGATTGCCTCGTGGGCATCCTCGGTGATGTACTGCTTCTCCCTGGAGACCTTCCTGGAACTGGTGCTGCCGTAGAACAGCGTATCCCGCTTCCCCTGGAACAGCTTCCCGGTGTAGGTCTCATTTCGCAGCACACTCCACACCATGGAAGCAGTCCACAGCAGCTGCTCCTCCGGAGCCTTCACCTTCCCAGTCCCCGTCCACCTGCCGGCGCTTTTCAGGTACAGGTAGGGGGTGGGGATCTGCCGCCGGTTCAGGGTATCTGCTATCATTCCCGTGGAGTTCCCCTTCTCCGCCTCCGCAAAGATGGTCCGCACGATCTCCGCTCCGCCGGGGTCGATTTTCCACCCCTCCCGCCTGTCGTCACAGATGTAGCCCAGGGGCGTCCGGATGCTGGTCAGCAGTCCCTCCTTCCACTTGGCCCTCCGTGCCGACCGCGATTTCTTCGTATAGTCCTTGGCGTAGAAGGTGTTGACCAGATTTTCCACCGCCATGCTGAACTCCGTGGTCCCGCTGACCGCCGTGTCGAATCTGTCGGCGACGGAGATGAAGCGCACCCGCAGCAGGGGGAAGATCTGCTCCACGTAGTCTCCCACGTCGATGTAGTTTCTCCCCAGGCGGCTCATATCCTTCACCAGAATGGTGGACACCAGCCCCTTCCGGCAGTCCGTCAGGAGCCGCTGAAACCCGGGCCGCTGGAAGTTTGCTCCCGTGTAGCCGTCGTCCACATACTCCCGGTGAGGCGGGGGGGAGCGCTGTTCGGGGTCCCCGCCCAGGTCCGGACGCCTGCGCTGGAATTCCTCCAGCAGCTTTCTCTGGTTCTCGATGGAGTTTGACTCCTTCTTGCTGCCTTTTCCCAGGTCCCCGTCCGTTCTGGACAGACGCAGGTAGTAGGCCACCGTGGCAGGGTCCGTCATCCCGGTGTGCCCCCTTTCCGGGCTGCCCGTGTGGGCTCTGTGAAAGCGTCCCCAAAGCGGAACTGGAGGGAGATCTGCCCGCCGTCATAGATCTCCACACCCTTCACCATGCCTCTCACCATGCTCTCATTGAAGGTCAGCCCCTCCCCCCGGGACCTCGTCAGAAAGCTGCGGATGCGGGCAAGCTTCTGCTCCAGCACGTCAGTCTCCTCCGCCTTTGCGGAAATCTGGGTGTCCAGCTTTGCGATATCTGCCAGACAGCTCTCCTTCAGAGAGCGGTACTCATCCGCATCGATGGAACCACAGGAATAACTCTCATACAGGTCCCTGTACTGCTCCCGCTTCATCTCCTTCCGATCCTCCAGGTTCCTGAGCTCTCTTTTCTTCCGGGTCAGCGGGTTGTCCCTGCTCACACCCCCCATCAGCTTCTCCTGCTCCGCCAGGAGCCGGATCAGTCCGGAGAGGCTGTCCATGATGATCATCCGCAGCTTCTGGTCCGGCACCCGGGTGCGGTTGGTGCACCGGGAGGGGTGCTGGCGGCGGCAGAAGAAGTATCCCATGCCCAGTTTCGCCCCCTTCTCCCTGCCCACCGGGCAGGAGAGCCCGCAGTTGCCGCAGCGCACCAGGCCCCGGAGGGGGGAGTCCTCTGATGCGGCATCACTGCTGTCCTCCCGGCTGCGCTGCTTCGCCTTCTTTGAATCGTCCTTCATCCCCTGAACTTTCTCAAAGAGCTCCCTGCTGACAATGGGCTGGTGGGTACCCTCTGTAATATACCAGTCTTTCTCCTCCCTCTTTTCAGGGACGTACATGTTCACCCGCACCATGCCGGTCACCGTGTCCCCCTGGTAGGCCCGGTTGGCCAGGATGGTGTTGATGGAGCCGGGGTACCAGGGGGTGGCGGGGTCCATGTCATCCCCGTTGGAGCGGTTGCGCTGCCACTGCCTGGGGCTGGGTATGTTCAGAAACTCCATCCGCCTGGCGATGTCCGTGGGGCCCACCCCCAGTGAGGCCCAGTGAAAGATCATGCGGACAATGCCCGCCGTCTCCTCATCGATGACCAGTTTCTCCTTGCTGTCATCCTCATAGATGTACCCCAGGGGCGGGGTGTTCTTCAGCCGCTCCCCCCGCTCCATGGCGCTGTCCCGGACCACGTGCATCTTCCTGGAGGTGTCTTTGGCGTACATGGCGTTGATCATGTTCTTCATGGGGACGATGATGTCCGCCATATCCTCCGGCCTGGAACTGTCAAAGTTGTCCTCCACCGCCAGGAACCGGACATGAAGCTTGGGGAAGAGGCTCTCCAGGTAGTACCCGATCTCCAGATAGTTCCGCCCGAACCGGGAGAGGTCCTTCACCACGATGCACTCGATCCTGGCGCCCAGCACATCCTCCATCAGGCGGTTCCACTGGGGGCGGTGAAAGTTTGTGCCGGTCACCCCATTGTCCACATAGGTCTCCTCCAGCTCCAGCTCCGGGCTCTCCCGGATGAACTCCTGCACCAGGTGAATCTGGGCATCCATGGTTTCCATCTCCCTGTCCTGGTCGGAGAGCCGGCAGTACGCCGCCGTCCGCAGGGGGCACTCCACCTTCTGGACGGTCTCCTGCCTGGCCTTTCTGCTCCTGCTTGGCATTTTCTCATCCCTCCATCCATTCTTCCGGAAGCACCCGCTTCCGCCTGTCCTCCTGCAGATCCGGTGGGGGTGAAGCGCAGACATCCCAATCCCCTTCATAAGCCCTTTCCCCCCTGCAGGGGG
>CAYXVN010000291.1:0-2652 GCA_964468565.1 uncultured Oscillospiraceae bacterium
GTTCTGGAGTACGACGATGTGATGAACACCCAGCGGGAGATCATCTACAAGCAGCGCCGGCAGGTTCTGGACGGGGAGGACATTCAGGACTCCATTCAGAACATGCTGCACAACATGGTGGAAAACGCCATCATGGGCCACATGGGCGAGCAGAAGCACATGGATGCCGAGTCCTACCGGGAAGCGGTGGCACCCTTCCGCACCATGTTCCTGGCCCCCGGAGTGCTGGAACTGACGGACGAGGAACTGCAGAAGTTCGATGGACCCGCCCTGACGGAACTGGTCTTCAACAAGGCCAAGGAACTCTACGCCGCCCGGGAGCAGGAGTTCACTCCCCCCGTCATGCGGGAACTGGAGCGGGTCATCATGCTGCGGGTGGTGGACGAGTACTGGATGGACCACATCGACGCCATGACCGACCTGCGCCAGGGCATCACCCTGCGGGCCTACGCCCAGGATGACCCCGTTGTCGCCTACAAGCGGGAAGGCTATGAGATGTTCGAGGAGATGGTCTCCGCCATTCAGCAGGAGACCCTGCGCCGTCTGTTCCTGGTGCGCCTGAAGCGCAACGAGGAGGTCAAGCGGGAGCGGGTGGCCCGGATCACCTCCGAGTCCGGCAGCACCGATGGCTCCGTGAAGCGCCAGCCCAAGCGGAAGACCGTCAAGATCGGCCGCAACGACCCCTGCCCCTGCGGCAGCGGCAAGAAGTGGAAAAAGTGCACCTGCGCCGAGTACCACCCCCAGCTCTGATTTTTCTGCGGGGACGCCCCTTCCGGAGCGTCCCCCTTTTTCTCCCCGGAACGCAGAGGACCTCTCCGTACTGGAGAGGTCCTCTCTGCATCCCGACCGGTTCAGTCCCAGATGGCGGTGGCAAAATAGTCCTCCGGGGTCTCCGCCCGGCGGATGAGGCGGGTGGAACCGTCCTCCTGGAGCAGCACCTCCGCAGAGCGCAGGCGGCCGTTGTACTGGTAGCCCATGGCGTGGCCGTGGGCGCCGGTGTCGTGGATGACCAGCAGGTCCCCGATGTCAATCCTGGGCAGCATGCGGTCCACGGCAAACTTGTCGCAGTTTTCGCAAAGGGAGCCGGTGACGTCATACCGGTGGTCACAGGGGGCGTCCTCCTTGCCCATGACGGTGATGTGGTGATAGGCGCCGTACATGGCCGGGCGCATCAGGTTCGCCGCACAGGCATCCACCCCGATGTAGTCCTTGTAGGTCTTCGACTCGTGGATCACCCGAGTCACCAGATGTCCGTAGGGAGCCAGCATGAACCGGCCCAGTTCCGTGCACAGAGCCACGTCTCCCATGCCGGCGGGCACCAGAATCTCCTCATAGGCCCTGCGCACTCCCTCCCCGATCACCCCAATGTCGTTGGCCGGCTGCTCGGGACGGTAGGGCACCCCGATTCCCCCGGACAGGTTGATGAAGGTGATGTGGGCACCGGTCTCCTCCTTCAGTTCCACCGCCAGGCGGAAGAGAATGGCGGCCAGGGCCGGGTAGTAGTCGTTGGAGAGGGTGTTGGAGGCCAGAAAGGCGTGGATGCCGAACTCCTGGGCACCCAGCTCCCCCAGGCGCCGGAAGGCCTCAGTCATCTGCGGGCGGGTCATGCCGTACTTTGCCTCCCCGGGGTTGTCCATCACCTGGAAACCCTCCTCGCTCTCTCCCAGCACAAAGGTTCCCCCCGGATTGTAGCGGCAGGAGATCCGCTTTGGAATGTAGCCCAGAGTGTCCTTCAGCGCATCAATGTGGCTGATGTCGTCCAGGTTGATGGTGGCATTCAGCTTTGCCGCCAGGGCGAACTCCTCGGCGGGAGTATCGTTGGAGGAGAACATGATCTCCCTGCCCCGGAAGCCGCACCGGTCCGACATCATCAGTTCCGTCAGGGAGGAGCAGTCCACCCCGCAGCCCTCCTCCCTGAGGATTTTGAGGATCTGGGGATTGGGGGTGGCCTTGACGGCAAAGTGTTCCCGGAACCCGGGGTTCCAGGCAAAGGCCTGCTGGACAGCCCGGGCATTTTCCCGGATTCCCCTCTCATCGTACAGGTGGAAGGGGGTGGGGTACTGCTTCACAATCTCCTGGAGCTGCTCCAGGGTCACAAACGGCTTCTTCACGGCGGTCCGCTCCTTTTTTCCGAATGGCTGCACAGGCAGTGCCCATGCATCTGGTTGGGTTTAAGTTTAGAGACCTCTCCATCCTTATCGCCGCTGGCTGCGGCGCATCGGTGGAGCTTCCAGACCGCTCAATAAAATCGAATAAAACTCTATCGTCTCAATTCGACTTCGCCCCGAACGGTTAGGGCTTCGGCAGGTGACCTGCCGACGAGGATTTTCCATATTCCCACATTCTCCTTCCCAGCTTGAGTTGTCCCTCCTCCCGCTGACATAGATTGGGGGTATGCATGCTTCTTTCCGAAAAATCCTGGTGGATGCCCCGGTACTAAACAGTCTTCGAGTCTCTTGGGACGAAGCCTGCGACACCAGAGCCTGCGGACATGCCCGTCAGTCCCTAAAGCCCTGCCCCCGGCGGGCAATTATGAGGGCAGCGGCACAGTGAAGGTACACCACGCAGGCCATCCTGTCAAGCGCGAAACCTAATATTTCACAGAACGTTAACACTATTGTGCGCCTTTTGGGAACTGTCAATGAACCCCTT
>CAYXVN010000292.1:0-2651 GCA_964468565.1 uncultured Oscillospiraceae bacterium
GTTCTTCAGGGAGACGCCGCCGGTGGGCATGACCTTGAACATGGGGAAGGGGGCGCTCATGGCCTTGATCTTGGCCAGACCGCCGGACTGCTCGGCGGGGAAGAACTTCAGCACTTCCAGGCCAAACTTCAGGGCGGCGTGGTAGTCGGTGGGGGTGGTGCAGCCCGGATAGATGGGCAGGCCCTTCTCCTGGGTGTAGGCCACCAGTTCGGGATCGAAGCCGGGGGTGACGATGAACTGGGCACCGGCGGCAATGGCGGAATCGATCTGGGCGGTGGTGGTAACCGTGCCGGCCCCCACGATCATGTCAGGCTGCGCCTGCTTCATGAGGCGGATGGCGGTCTCGGCACCGGCGGCCCGGAACGTGACCTCGGCGACGGGAACGCCGCCGTCCACAAGGGCCTTGGCCAGAGGAGCGGCGTCCCGCTCCGGGTGATTGAGCTTGATGACGGGGACCACGCCGATATCGGAGATGGCCTGGCTGAGAGCATGCATGGCAGAAACCTCTTTTCTCAGAATTTACAGCTGCCCGGACCGGACCTGCAGCGGGGAGAGAGCAGCCTGTCTGTTTCGCTGTTGGTGTCATTCTAAATAAGACATCGTATGTCGTCAAGTGGTAATTCTGTATAAAAAAAGAGGACTATTTCTGCGAAATTTTATGAAAAATAACTAAAAGTGAGATCTGCCCAAGGTGCCGGTCTCCCCTGCCAGGAGGTACCGCTCTGGATAAATGAAAGTTCCTTCTATGGATTGGTCCGGGGCAGCGGGGAAGGAACAGAAGCCCTTTCCATGGGCTGTTCCGGAGCAGCATGGAAACTCCGGAAACTTTTTTGTTCCGGAGGAAAAAGACTCTTGCGCCGGAGGGGGAAATCCGGTATAATGGGGACATATGATGTCATTTGCCATCAGCCTTTGAAAGGAGTAGAACAGTTTATGAAGACTGACGGACTTAAGGCCATCCAGCCCAACCAGGACAGGCTGCCGGCTCAGGCGGCGGAGAAGATCTCCCAGCTGATCATCGACCGGCACCTGAAAGCGGGAGACCGGATTCCCACCGAGCATGAACTGGCCAGCCAGCTCAATGTGGGGCGGGGCACCCTCCGGGAAGCGGTGAAGCTCCTGGAATCCCGCAACATTCTGGAGATCCGCCGGGGTGTGGGCACCTTTGTCGCCAACCGGCCGGGCCAGATCGACGATCCCCTGGGCTTTGCCTACTATCCGGACCAGAAGGCCCTGATGCGGGATCTGCTGGAGGTACGGCTGCAGCTGGAGCCCTGGGTGGCCAGGGTCGCTGCCATGCGGGCATCGGAGGACGACCTGAAGCGGGTGCAGGAGACGTGCCACAGTGTGGAGGAGGACATCCTCGCCCATCGGGACCACATCGACCACGATATGGCCTTCCATGTGGAGATCGCCCGCTGCACCCAGAACGTGGTGGTTCCCAAGCTGATTCCCATCATTTCCTACTCGGTGGGTCTGTCCGGATCCATCATCGGCACGACCCTGCTCACGGACACCATCGTCTGCCACCGGGCCATCGCGGACGCCATCTCCGCGGGGGATGGGGATACGGCGGAAAGGATGATGCGCCGCCATCTGGAGCAGAACCGGCAGGAGCTGGAGCGGGTCATCCCCACTCTGTAGGCAGACCGGAAGTGAGGGCGGCGGGGGCATGCCCCTATGCTTCCCGGAGGATCCGGGACCGGAATCTGTGACTGCCCTCCGTCCGCGAGCACCCCCCGCCTCACCTGATGGGTACTCTCCCCGGGGACCGGGAAAGGTGAGACAGACTGCGGACCGGAGGCGCTTTGCGGCCCCCTGGAGCGGGGAGGCGCAGGCTCCCGCCTTCCCCCTCCCCGGGGGATGGGCCGAAGGGAAACTGCCATGTGGCCCCCGCTGCCGGACCCGGACCATGGGCCGGACTCTCTTCTGCGATATCATCTGGCCGGCTCGTGGCGTATGGGCCGGTCTTTCTGCTGCCCGGGAGGCCGCTCACTCTCCCATCACGGTGAAGATGATGTCCCGGACCCGGTTGCGGGTATCACACTCCACCAGGGTGAAGTTCTGCCAGGGCCCGATCACCAGTTTTCCCTCCACAAAGGGGGCGGTGATGAAGGGGGAGAGAAGGGCGGCCTTAATGTGGGACGATCCGTTGTCATCGTGCCAGGTCTCGTGGTGCCAGTAGGGGATCACGTTGCCGTCCTGGTCCAGATAGGGGGAGAAGACATCCATGGCTGCCTTCAGATCGTGGTTCACCATGCCCGGCTCGTACTCCAGGGTGGTGAGCCCGGCCACCCCTCCGGTGGTGAAACCGGTGACGGTACCGCTGGAGATGCCGAACTTCCGGCAGGCCTGCTCCACGGCGTGGCGGAAGTCGTCGGTCACGTCGATCATGCCCATGTGGGCGCGGGTGTGGTAGGTTTTTGTTTCGGTATACACTGCCATGAGAGAAGCCTCCATTCTGTTTTGGCGGGAGGGGAAGATTTTGCCCGGCCAGGGTGTATTTTACCACAAAAGCGGGGCGGGAGCCAGGGAAATCCGGGGATCCGGTCTTCTCCCCGCCCTTTCCAGGGGCGGTGAGGAAAACTGCGCCTTTACCTGGAATTGTGCGGCAAAGCCCCACACCTTTACGGTGTGGGGATAAGCCGCAC
>CAYXVN010000293.1:0-2651 GCA_964468565.1 uncultured Oscillospiraceae bacterium
GGGGGTTCTTGGAGGTGGTCTTCTGATCGATGGAGATGGCCGGGGAGAGGCCATCGATGTAGTCCACGTCCGGCTTCTCCATCTGCCCCAGAAACATGCGGGCGTAAGAACTGAGGGACTCCACATAGCGGCGCTGTCCCTCCGCGTAGATGGTGTCAAAGGCCAGGGAGGACTTGCCGGAGCCGGAAAGCCCGGTCAGCACCACCAGTTTGTCCCGCGGAATGGCGACATCGATGTTTTTCAGGTTGTTCACGCGGGCGCCTTTGACAATGATATGGCTTTGCATGCTGATTAGTCTCCTTGCATCTGTTCAGGGGGTTCCGGTGCCGGGGCGGGGATGACTTCCTCTGACCCGGATCCGGAGGAAAGAGAGAAAGTTGCCGGGAGAACCGCCGGATTCTGCCCTCCCCGGGGGCAGACCGCCCCGGCGGGAATCCGGGCGGATTCCGGATGCCGGAAGCAGCTCCCTGCACCGGAATCCCGCGGCTTCGCTCAGGGGGTCTCTTCCGTGCCGGGCAGCTGGGCCGGCGGGGAAGGGGAGAGGCGTGGGGCCGCTCCGGGCTGGGAGTCCGGAACTTCCTCCGGCCGGGGCGGCCGGGCCACGGGGATCAGATCTGCCCGGACGGCCCCCAGGCGCCGGTACTGCTCCCGCCCCTGTCTCAGGGTCATGCCCCGGTTCTCATCGCTGGGCGCGTCCTCCTGGGGGGTAAAGAGATCATTTTCCCACAGGCACACCGGACAGATGAAGGCGAGGGCCCTCTCCCGGGGCACCGGGAAGGTGAGCCAGCCGCAGCAGGGGCAGGGATACCGCCCCGGTGGATCCGGGGCGGGAGAAGAGACGGATGGTCCGGTGGAGATGTCAGGGGTCAGGAAAGGGCGGGGCCCGGTGGTGTTCCATGCTCCGCCCAGAATGGGTTCATCCATGGCCATCAGGGATCCGCGGTCAGGTCTGCCGTGGTGGCACCGGTCAGCTCCAGAAGGTCGGCGGGAGCAAGCTCCACCTGAAAGCCGATCTTTCCGGCGGATACCAGGATGGTATCCAGGATCTCCGCCGTCTCGTGGAAGACAGTGGTGTACTGCTTTTTCATGCCGATGGGGGAGCAGCCGCCCCGGATGTAGCCGGTGAGGCCCAGGATCTCCTTCACATGGACCATCTCGATGGACTTTTCGCCCACCGCCCGGGCTGCCTTCTTCAGATCCAGGCTGTCTGCTACGGGAATGGCGAAGACGTAGATGGTCCGGGAGGCGCCCCGGGCCACCAGCGTCTTGAAAACGCACTCCGGATCCTGGCCAAGCTGATGTGCCACCGTGACCCCGTCCACCGCCACCCCCTCCTGGTGTTCATAGGTGTGGGGCGTAAAGGGGATTCTCTTCTGTTCCAGAACCCGCATCACGTTGGTTCTGTCCTCTTTTCTGGCCATGGGACACCTCTCCTCAGTACAAAACCATGCGCATCAGGTCCAGGACCAGAATATGCAGGGGGTAGAAGGCGTAACAGCCGATCTGGATGGAGCGGTTGCTGAAGCCCCGCTCCCCGTTGTAGAGCCAGATGAGGGGGAGACTGAGCACGGCAAGGCCCTGCTCGGGCAGTTCCAGTGCCATGCCCAGGATGGTCACGGGAAAGACCAGGCCCCCCATCAGGAAACAGTTGATGTAGACCATGCCCACCAGCTGGAGGATCCAGCCGTGGGGGATTCTGCGGGCGAAGTAAAACACAAGGATCATCAGGATCCCGTAGCCGTTGTAGTCCACAAAGGTGAGAAGACCCAGAAGGAAGCCTGCCACCAGAGACACCACCGCCGCGACGAGGAAGGGGATCCGCCCCTTGTGGCGGGCGTATTCCAGCAGCATCATCCAGAGGATGCCCTCGCAGAAGGTGAAGAGCACGTTCTGATGGAAGGGACCCTCTCCGGTCATAAGGTCAAAGGGAATTTCGGAGATCAGGGCCCAGAAGAACATGCGCAGCAGGTACTTTCTGCGGTCGTGGGAGAGGGAGAAACCCTCCACCAGCTGAAAGGCGAAGATGGGGTAGGCCAGACGGCCGATGTAGGTCATCCAGTTGTTTCCCGCCACGATGGTGCCCCAGGCGTGGTCGAAGACCATGAGAACCATGGCGATGATCTTCAGGTGGAGGCCGGTCAGACACTTCAGCCTGACCAGGGGACTTTGGGTTTCTGTCATGGTTACCTTCCTCGCAGTTCGATGATCTGATCCCGGAGTGCGGCGGCCAGTTCGAACTCCAGCATCTTGGCCGCTTCCTTCATCTGCTTTTCCAGTCTGGCGATTTTCTCCGCCTTCTCCGCCTTGGTGAGGGCCTTGACCTCCCCCCGCCGCTGTGCGCTGGGGGTATCGTCCTGGGCGGAGATGTCCAGCAGATTGCGCACCGATTTGATGATGGTGGTGGGAGTGATGCCGTGGGCCCGGTTGAAGGCGTCCTGCTTGATGCGCCGGCGCTGGGTCTCGTCCATGGCCCGCTGCATGGAGGGGGTGATGGTGTCCGCGTAGAGGATCACCAGGCCGTCCGCATTGCGGGCAGCCCGTCCGATGGTCTGGATCAGGGCGGTTTCGCTGCGGAGGAAGCCCTCCTTGTCCGCATCCAGAATGGCCACCAGGGAGACTTCCGGCAGGTCCAGACCTTCCCGCAGCAGGTT
>CAYXVN010000294.1:0-1821 GCA_964468565.1 uncultured Oscillospiraceae bacterium
CCATGGCCTCCGAGGTCCAGAAGGGCAACGCCCCGGAGGAGCGGAAGATCCAGCGGCTGTTCCGGGACGGGGCGGTGACCCGACTCATCAAGCGCTGCAACGACTTCGGCGCCGGCGGCGTGTCCGTGGCCATCGGGGAACTGGCAGAGGGGCTGGAGATCCACCTGGATGCGGTGCGCAAAAAGTACGACGGTCTGGACGGCACCGAGCTGGCCATCTCCGAGAGCCAGGAGCGCATGGCGGTGGTGGTGGCCCCCCAGGACGCGGACACCTTCATGGCCGCCGCCGCGGCGGAGAACCTGGAGGCCTATCCCGTGGCCGTAGTGACCCAGGAGCCCCGCATGGTCATGACCTGGCGGGGAGAGGTCATCGCCAGCCTCCCCCGGGCCTTCCTGGACACCAACGGGGCCCGCAAACAGGCGAAGGTCAGGGTGGGACAACGGGACCGCTCCGCCCTGGACGACCTGCCCTTTGACTCCCTTGCCACCATGGCCTCCCACCTGAAGACCGCCTCCCGCCGGGGACTGGTGGAACGCTTTGACGGGTCCATCGGGGCCGCCTCCATCCTGATGCCCTTCGGAGGGGCCACCCAGACCACCCCGGCCCAGGCCATGGCCGCCCTCTTCCCGGTGTCCCCAGACCAGGAGACGGACCAGGCCAGTGTGATGGCCTGGGGCTTTGATCCCGAGGAGACCTGCCTGGACCCCTATCAGGGGGCCTACCGGGCCGTCATCACCTCCGTGGCCAAGCTCACCGCCGCCGGGGCGGATCCCCACCAGGCCTACCTCACCTTCCAGGAGTTCTTTGAAAAGCTGCGGCAGGACCCCAACCGGTGGGGCAGCCCCTTCTCCGCCCTGCTGGGGGCCCTGGACGCCCAGCTGGATCTGGGTCTGGCGGCCATCGGGGGAAAGGACTCCATGTCCGGCTCCTTCCTGGACCTGGACGTGCCCCCCACCCTCATCTCCTTCGCCATCGCCCCGGTGCCGGCCCCCCAGGTGCTCTCCCCCGAGTTCAAGGAGCCAGGGCACCCCGTCCTCCTCTTCCGTTCTGACTCCCCCCTGCAGAGCTGGGATGCCTTCCTGGCCCTGCACCGCTCCGGCAGGGTCCGGGCCGCCTGGGCGGTGGAGAACGGTCTGGCCGAGGCCGTCATGAAGATGTCCTTCGGCAATGAGATCGGGTTTACCGCCGATGCCGGCACGGAGCACCTCCCCTGGTTTCGCCGCTGCTGCGGCGCCCTGGTGGCGGAGCTCACCCAGGATCCCGGCCCCGGCCCATTCTGGGAGACCATAGGGTGCACCGTGGCTGAGCCCGTCCTCACCCTCCCCGGGGACTCCGCCTCCATCCGGGAACTGCGCCAGGCCAACGAGCAGGTGCTGGAGGACGTGTACCCCACCCGGGCCGGCACCGGAGGACCGGTGGAGGCCCCCTGCTGGACCAGGCGCTCCCCGGTGGTCTGCACCCATCCCGTCGCCTCCCCCCATGCGGTCATCCCCGTCTTCCCCGGCACCAACTGCGAGTACGACACCGCCCGCTCCTGCCTGGGCGCCGGCATCACCCCGGAGATCGTGGTGGTGCGCAACCTCACCACCGATGCCCTGGCCCAGTCGGCCAGGGATCTGGAGAGCGCCATCCGCCAGGCCCAGATGGTGATACTCCCCGGAGGCTTCTCCGGCGGCGATGAGCCCGAGGGCTCCGGCAAGTTCATTGCCTCCTTCCTCCGCTCCCCCGCCCTTGCCGATGCCATCATGGACCTGCTGAACCACCGGGACGGCCTGATGCTGGGCATCTGCAACGGCTTCCAGGCCCTCATCAAGCTGGGGC
>CAYXVN010000294.1:1831-2642 GCA_964468565.1 uncultured Oscillospiraceae bacterium
CCCTCCGGGGAGATCCGCCCCATGGATGCCGGCTGCCCCACCCTGACCAATAACCTGATTGGCCGCCACCAGAGCCGCTATGTCACCACCCGGGTGGCCTCCGTCCAGTCCCCCTGGATGCTGAAAAGCCAGGTGGGGGATCTGTACACCATCCCCATCTCCCACGGGGAGGGCCGCTTCGTGGCCTCCCCGGAGACGGTACAGGGGCTCATCGCCCACGGCCAGCTGGCCACCCAGTATGTGGACGCCGCCGGCCGGCCCACCCTGGACATCTCCGCCAACCCCAACGGCTCCGTAGGGGCCATCGAGGGGATCTTCTCCCCCGATGGGCGGGTCTTCGGCAAGATGGGGCACCTGGAGCGCTGCGGCCCCTACGTGGGTATCAACATCCCCGGCAACCATTACCAGCCCCTCTTCGAGAGTGGGGCAGCGTACTTCCGCTGAGCCGTCTCTCCAGGGTCCGGCCCGGCCGGACCGGGAGGTTGAGAACCTCCCCTGCTGCCGGAACCCCAAACCCCGAAAAGGGGCAAAGGGATCCGGCCGGTCCACCCTGGACATCTCCCCCAGCCCAACCGGCTCCCTGGCGGCCATCTGGGGAGATTTCCTCCCCCGGCGGGCGGGTCGACCGCAAGGTGGGGCACTTTGTACCCCGCAGCCCCTCCACCGGGCTCAGCATCCCCGGCAACCACTGCCAGCCCCTCTTTGAAAGTGGGGCAGCGTACTTCCGCTGAGCCGCCTGTCAAGGGTCCGGCCCGGCCGGACCGGGCGGTGGAGAAACTCCCCTGCTGCCGGTACCCCTGGCCTCGAAGAG
>CAYXVN010000295.1:0-2615 GCA_964468565.1 uncultured Oscillospiraceae bacterium
CCACCCCGCCCCGGCGGCCCATCTGGTGCTGGATGTCCAGGGCCTTGTACTTCAGCTCGCACTCCTCCAGGGTGTCCTCCGGGAAGATGGGGTCGGGAACCGGTCTCCCCTCCAGCAGACACAGGCAGCAGCGGTACCAGTACTCGGTCAGCGCCTCGCTGTCACGGTCCACAGGACAGGTGATGAGGGAGTACAGCGTCCGCCTGTCCGGCATGCTCTCCTTGGCCAGGCGGGACTCCAGAATGCGCAGCAGGGCCAGCGCGTTGCTCATGTCGGCGCGGCTCAGGCCTTCCTCCGGGTCAAGGGAGTTCCACGCCCGGATCATGGTCCCCAGCTTATAGGGGGTCTCCAGAGCCTCCTCCGGGAAGGGGAGAATGACCTCCCGGATGTCCGGCACAACGGCGTTCAGGGCATTCCGGACCATATCGGGAGAGGACATGCTCAGAACCGATCCCTTATCACAGATCCCGTAGCGGCCCGCCCTGCCGGCAATCTGCTGGATCTCCTGGATCTGCAGGTCCCGGACCAAAGTGCCATCGTACTTGGAGGTCCGGCAGAAGATGACCCGGCGGATGGGAAGGGAGATGCCCATCCCGATGGCGTCCGTGGCCACCACCACCCTGGTCTCCCCGGTCTGGAAGCGGCGCACCTCCTCCCGGCGGGACTGGGGCGGCAGGGCCCCGTAGATGACGCTGGCCCTGACCCCATTATCCTCCAACTGGGCCGCAATGGCAAGCACCATTTTGCGGCTGAAGGCGATAAGGGCGTCTCCCGGTCTTACGGAGCCCAGGCCGGGGAAGGATCCGCCCCAGACAAGGGGCGTCAGCCGCTGGTGTCTCACGATGCGGATATTTCCCGTGAAACGCCACAGCAGGTCCTGCAGCACGGTGAGGGCCTCCGGCGCCAGACACAGGTGGATCTCCCGGGCCGCCAGGGTGGTGATGGCCTTCAGCCAGTGGCAGCCCCGCTCCGGATCCTGCAGCATCTGGCACTCGTCGATGACCGCCACGTCGTACCAGGTGCCGCAGTCCGCCATCTCCACGGTGCTGGCCGTCAGCCGGGCCCCCGGCACGGGGGTCCACTCCTCCCCGGTGAGCAGGGTGCAGGGGCAGCCATCGCCGTTGAGGGTGTCCGCCACTTCCAGAGCCAGCAGACGGAGCGGGCCAAGATACACGCCGCTGTCTGCCTGCCGCAGGGCCTTCAGGGCTTCGTAGGTCTTGCCGCTGTTGGTGGGGCCCACATGGAGGACGAAGGCGCGGTCCATCTGTTCCGCCCGCCGGATGAGATGGTCCAGGGTGAAGGCGGAGAGGTAATCCCGGACCCTGACTTTGGCAATGGCCGGTTTCCGGTTCAGGCAGCCGGGCAGCTCCGGCCCCTCCGCAGGGGCATCACCCTGCCCCGTGATCTTCCCCAGCCGCTTACACCCGGGCAGGGTGTTCAGCAGGCGGAGGGCGGTCTCCACATCCTCCCCGGTGAGGCGGCGGAGGAAGGACTGGCCCTCTCCGGACTTCATGAAGTCGGCGGCCACCGTCATGGGCACCTGATCCAGTGCCCTCAGCGCCGACTTCTCCCGCCCCTCCCCAGCGGCCAGATCCAGCAGCCACTGATCCCGCCCCCGGGGGGTCAGGTAGGGCAGATCCTCCACGGTGAATGGGGCGGGCACAGCGGCAGCCACCACCTCCGGACTCACATTGGGATTGGGGCGGTAGGAGTCGTAGTGCTGATACCTCCCATCCACGGACACCCGGCGCACCACCAGCTGGGTCCTCCCGGAGACGGGAACCCGGACAGACGCCGCCTGATGGAGGTAGCGCTCCAGAGAAGCCCTGGTGGTGGGCAGTTCCTCCCCCATGGAACTGCGCATCTCCGTCCGGGTGCTGCGCCTCACCCGGTAGATGTACCGGATGATGGCCAGCACGGCGGGGTTCTGTTCCTGGAGAACGAGAGTCTGCGCGGCGGGCTCGTCGTCCAGGCTCCGGAGGAAGTGAAGAACCTTCTCCATCAGCTGCCGGGCCCACAGGCTGATATCCTCTTCCTGGATCCGGCCCTCCGGCTCCCGCACCGGCAGATCGCAGGAGCGGACCCGGATGCTGCGGATGACCCCCTCAGATACCTCCAGCCTGACGGGGCTTTTCCGGGTCTCCCCGAAATCCGCCACCTGATACTCTGCCGCGAAGGCGGAGGCAAGCCGCCACATCCGGGCGATGGTGTGCGGGGGAAGACTCTCCGTCCCAAGGCGGCCGGCGGAGCCGGAATGCCGCCCCTGGGACAGGGGGAGAGTGAAGACCTGGAAGTTCCCATGGGCGTCCAGAGCGGGGAAGAAGTTCTTCCCCTTCCGGCGCTCTTCGGGAAGAGCGTCGAAGTGGGGGGAACGGATCGTGATCTTCCCCAGCGTCGTCCTGCCCTCCAGCAGCAGTTCCCGAAGTTCCTGGGGGGCGCCTCTCAGATCCGCCTGATAGGGGGGAACCCCATTCCGGAACTGCCGGAAGGCCCTCCGGGAGAGGGTCTGGAATTCCCCCACGATCAGGTTCTGCAGTTCCCGGAGATCTTCGGGCAGGGTTCTCCGGGCCAGGGGCTCCCCGGTCTCCGCGGCCTTTTCCGTCCAGGTGCGCTCG
>CAYXVN010000296.1:0-2594 GCA_964468565.1 uncultured Oscillospiraceae bacterium
CTTCCGGCTGCGCCGGATTGTCTTCTCCGGGCCCATCGTCCGGGGAATTCGGATCGGGCGCTTCACCCTCCGGCGGGGTTTCTTCGCCCTGCTGGTCATCGCCCGGAACTGAGGGATCCGTTTCGCCGGGTTCGGACGGGTTTTCCGGATCTTCAGTCCCGCCGGGATCCGGCGGCTGGTCCTCACCCGGTTCTTCCCCAGGTTCTTCCCCGGGTTCATCGCCGGGGCCTTCGGGACTCTGCTCTCCCGGAGTTTCCTGCCCATCGTCCGGCGTGACATCGGGGTCGCCCGTGTCGCCGTCATCGGGAATGGTGCCGCTCTCGTCCGTGATCTCCCCGGAACTGCCGGGTCCTTCCGGGTCCGGCGTATCCGCCAGAGGAACCACAACGAACATGGAACACAGCATGGACAGGACCAGCATGACGGACAGCGGGCGCCTTATCTTGCGCATCAGTTTTATCAGACGCGGTCGGTTTATACTGCGGTTTCTCTTCATGATGCGAATTCCTCCTCCTTCCTGGAGTTATTCCGCATTCACCGACCGCAGCCGTTCGTCTGGTTCGGCTGTCCGTAAGGCATGCCAGGGCTGCCCGCCGTTTTGGCGGACCTGTTCCCGTACCCCCGGGGCGGGAGGACTTCCCTGCGTGGCGGCACTGGCCTGCGGGGCCTGGTCTCCGTGGGAGCCCGGATCCGGTTCTGCCGTGCTTTGGGAGGCTCGACCTTCTGGATGGAGCGCGTCGCTTCCTCCCGCAGGCACCTGGATGCCCGTAGCATGGGGCTGTACATGGCGGGGATCGGGTGGAGTTTCCCCCTTCTGGGGTTGCGCCCCATCCGTCCGCCGCTCTTCTTAACCATGAAGGTGCCGAAGTTCTCGAACACGACGGCCTGGTTGTTGCGGAGTCTGTCGGTCAGGATGTCCAGAAACGCATCGGTCACCGTGCGGGCATCTGCGATGCTGAGCCCGGTTCTCCATGCCAGTTCACTGATGAACTCTGACCTGCCGACAGTGGGCCTTTGATCTTCAAACATGCCTTCACCTCCTTTAATTCCGGTATGAGCGGTCTCTGCTGCGGCGGTGCCCCGAACCCGTCCGGATATGTGGGCGCCGATGACGGTTCCGGTGGTGCAAAGCTGCCAACCGCCGCGCAGTCGGCTGATGATGGACACACAATTTCAGCCCGTTAATCATGATCAGCAGCGGGCCGTTCTGATTGCTGCGCAAAATGCATATTTCTGAATCAGCAGCAGCAGTCAGGTGAAATCCATCCGTACAATATTTTATCAGCGGATACATAGGCGGATGTAAAAAGGAATTTAGTGGCCGGCGCAGGGCCAGGCAGAGGGGGAGAAAAAGCGAATAAATATGTTGAATACCGAATAATATTACATTTTTCTGATACTCCCTGCCAATATGAAAGTGGGGAAAAAGGGGAATTTTCGCCGAATTCCCTTTATTTTCAGTGGTTTTTGGCGAAAATTCCTGGGCCGGTGCGCTCCCGGACCGTGAGGGATTCACCACAGGGCAGAGCGTCCCCTCCGCGGTCTCCTCTTCCCTGCAACTCGCCCTGTCAGCCGGAGTCAGATCCTCTCCGCTGCTGCCTCTCCGGGCTGGTACAGCGGGAGTACATGGTCCTCCACAATGCGACAGGGTGTCAGAGAATGTCACCTTTGTTACAATTGCTTTTCCAGTCTTGGACACATCGGAAAGTACCACCCCGTTCTGGCGGTGCCTTCCAAAGGTGACTTCATGATGCCTTCGGAGATCTAAGCGGGGAGGAGCGTGGCTCTCCGGCGGATGAGCCCTCTCACTTCTGTCAGGTCACAGCGTCACCCTGCTGCTGCCCTTGGCTGTCCGAGCGCCTCGAGAGAGTCTCCCCATCCTTCTCCCTGCATTTTTCGCAGAACGGACCGCTCTCATCCCGGGAGGAGCCGCTGAAGAACAGCGTCTTGAACCTTTTATCGTCAGCCCACATACGGCACCGGATCAGCCATCGGGGGAGAGTGGGCCTTTGTGCAGCCAATGGGGCACCTGCCTCCCGGGTGAGGTTGCCTGCGCACGATATCCGGGATTGGGAGTGTTGGGAGCGGGAGCAGACTGTCTGCGGTCTGCTCCTCCGGACTCCAGGGAGGGGGCCTCCAGCGTCCGGATCTTTGGCGCACAGCTGGCCCAGAGGGGGACTGCCCTCTGGCCGGTCAGCCCATGTACAGATCACGGTTGCCCGCTGGTGGGAATCTGTTTCCCATCCGGGCAGCTCCTTCTGTACCTCCGGTTTCACCGGAAAAAGGCAGATTCTGCCCTGGCTGGCCCCTTTGCCCTCCGTTCCGGCAAAGCCGGCCCTGTTTCCGGGGTCTCCGGGAGCAGGCCGGTCGCTGGCTGGACAAGGTTGGGGTTGTGGCCCGGAGGTCTCCTGCTCCTCCTCCAGGCCGGCAGCCCTGCAGGTGGTGCCCGCTCCAGCCCTCCGACCGGGAGGCAGGTTCTCTGTCTCTTCCGGAGATCTCTCTTTGCTCTGCCCACCCCTCTGCTCCTGAGGGGGAGAGGGAGAGGCGAAAGCCGCATTCTTGACTTCCTGCTCTCCCAGGGGGGGTGCCATTCT
>CAYXVN010000297.1:0-2593 GCA_964468565.1 uncultured Oscillospiraceae bacterium
TCGTCCGGGGTGCGTTCTGTCTGGAGCGAACCTGCCCGGAAGATCCGGGGCTACTCTTTGTGCTCCAGCCTGCGGATGTGGATCTCCGGGATGGCTACGTTGTCATAGCGGATCTCCTCATCGTCCGCCTCCGGGTCACCCAGATCCGGCTTCTCCTGATAGCTCTCGTCCACCTCGCCGGTGTACACCTCAGGGACGGCCAGGTCCTCCTCGTCCACGGAGAGTTTTTCCTTGTGCTTATCAAACAGATGCATGGAAGGCCTCCAGAATTCAGATCAGGTTGATGAAGAAGGTGATGGTGATGCTGTTGATGAAGTCGGCAAACATGCTGCCCACGATGGGAACCAGCAGGTAGGCCTTGACGGAGGGAACAAAGCGGTCGGTCAGGGCCTGCATGTTGGCCATGGCGTTGGGGGTTGCACCCATGCCGAAGCCGCAGGTACCGGCGGCCAGAATGGCGGCGTCGTAGTTGCGGCCCATGACATTGAAGACCACGAAGTTGGCGTACAGGAACATGAGCACCGTCTGCACCAGCAGCAGGATGATCAGAGGCAGGGCCAGGGCGGCCAGCTGCCACAGCTTCAGGGTGATCATGGCCACGCCCAGGAACAGGGACAGGCAGATGCCCCCGATGTCGTTGATCTCGCCCATGGGGACGTGGAACTTGCCGGTGAACTCGCTGACGTTGCGCATGATGGCGGCCACGATCATTGCCCCGATGTATACGGGGAAGGTCATGCCGGTCTTGGACAGCAGCCAGGAGACGATGGTGCCGGCGCCGGCGGCAATGACCAGCTGATAGGCGGCGGGAGCATAGCCCCGGACGGAGCGGTGATGCTTCTCTTCCTCTTCCACCAGTTCGGTGTCGTCCACGGGAACGGCGGTCTTCAGCAGGTCATGCTTCAGGATGAGGCGGCGTCCCAGAGGACCGCCCATCAGGGAGCCGGCGATGAGGCCGAAGGTGGCAGCCGCCGTACACAGCGTGGTGGCTCCCTCCAGGCCCAGGCCCTCCAGAATGGGACCGAAGGCCCCGGCAGTTCCGTGCCCGCCCACCATGGGGATGGAGCCGGTGCACAGGCCGAAGGCGGGATCCACGTGGAGCACGTGGGACGTGCCCAATGCCACCACATTCTGCAGCACGATCAGCACAGTGACGCAGGCCAGGAAGATCAGCAGGCTGACGCCGCCGCTCTTCAGAACCCGCAGGTTGGCCTGGAAGCCCACGGAGGTGAAGAACAGCACCATGCAGACATCCTTCAGAGTCTCATTGAAGGTCAGCTCCATGATCCCGGTCATATACAGGATACAGGCCAGGATGGCGAAGACCAGTCCGCCCACCACGGGAGCGGGAATGCAGAAGGTGTCCAGGAACTTGATTTTCTTCTTCAGGAAGCTGCCCAGGAAGAGCACCAGCACCGCTACCGCCAGGGTCTGGTACATGTCCAGGGAAAACTGGAAGGTTCTCGTCGGCTCCGCAGGGGCACTGACCTCCACGGTGATGCCCTGCTCCTCGTACCAGGCGGCAGCTCCGGGATGGAACCCGGTGGGGATGCCCTCCACGGCGGACTCCGGAGTCATGGCGGCATCCACCGCCACGGCTGACTGAATCTCGCCGTTGTGATCAAAGAGGGCCCCGGTGATGGTCTTCACCGTGTCGGCGTCCAGGGAGTCGCTGGCCACCAGAACCGCCTGGACACCCAGGGTGGTCACGTCCTCCTCCTGGCCGGCGTAGGTCCCTGCGGGAATGGTGCAGGCGGCGTAATAGCCGTACAGCCCGGTCAGCTGGTCGATGGTGCGCTGATCCGGAGAGATGAGGCGGATGTCCATGGAGTCCGCCAGCTCGGAGACCGCGGTGGTGGGGGCGCCTGCCGTGCAGAAGAAGGCGTCGATCTCACCCGCCTTCATGGCGGCGGCGGAGTCCGCAAAGGACAGCCGGACCACATCCAGGGAATCCAGGGTCATGCCGTTGGCGTTGAGAATCAGCTCGGCGTTCCGGGTGACGCCGGAGTCCTCCTCACCTACGGAGACCTTTTTCCCCGCCAGATCCGCAATGGAGGTGATGCCGGAGGATCTGGTGGCCACGATCTGGCAGGCCTCCGTGTAGAGGCTGGCGACGGCGCTGAATCCGGACAGCGCTCCCTCCGAATAGTTCCCCTTGCCCTCCAGAGCATCCTGCAGGGTGTCACTCTGAACGGTGGCAAGCTCAAGGATGCCGTTGGAAATCAGCTGCAGGTTGCCCTCGGAGCCGGTGGTCTCCCGCACCGTGGTGGGAATTCCCGTGGCGTCCTCCAGGGCCGGGGCAAGGGCGTTGCCGTAGGCATAGTAGATGCCTCCGGTTCCACCTGTCCCGATGCGCAGCTCGTCCGTGTCCTTGGCACAGCCGCCGAGACAGCCCAGCAGCAGACAGACGAGCAGCACAAGACAGATGTCCTTTCGCTTCATACAGTTCTCTTCCCTTCTTTCAGTTCTCACAGCCGGCCGCTGCGGCTGCGGTGTGAATGAAGGAATTATATCATTTTTTCACCCCGCTGTGCTCCCGTTTCCAAAATTTCTTTTCACTTCATGAAAATTCAGCATTTTCCACAAAAGGAAT
>CAYXVN010000298.1:0-2592 GCA_964468565.1 uncultured Oscillospiraceae bacterium
TTCACAGAACCTTAACACTATTGTGCGCCTTTTGGGAACTGTCAATGAACCCCCTCCTGTTCCAGATCCACCTTCAGCCGCTGGCGGATCCGGTGAAGGCGGGAGATGGTCTGCCGCTCCCCCAGATGGAAGTGATCTGCCAGGGCCGCAATGGAATCCAGGTAAAAGTAGCGGCGGACAAACAGCCGGCGGTCCAGTTCCGGCTGCCGGCGCAGAAAGGCGGAGATGAGGGCAGCGGTCTCCCGGGCCTCCAGCTGCTCATCCGGGCTGTGGCCATCGGGGAGGCAGTCTTCCAGTTCCTCCAGAGAGAGCTCCACCTGGCTGCCGCCCCGCCTGGCCGCCCGGTTGTGCCGCCACCGGTCCAGGCTGAGGTTGCGGGTCAGTTTTGCGAAGAAGGCGGAGAGAATGCCCGGCCGCTGAGGCGGCATGGCGTTCCAGGCCCGGAACCAGGTGTCGTTTACGCACTCCTCCACGTCCTCCAGCCGGTCCAGAATGCCCCGGGCGATGGAGGTGCAGTAGGGACCGTATTTGCGGTCGCTCTCTTCGATGGCCTGCTGGGAGCGTTCCCAGTAGAGGTCAATGATTTGCTGGTCGTCCACAGGCGGACCTCCCATCTGTGCGGGTTGGCGGGAGAGCAGGTGTCTCCAAAAATCAGGACGGAAAACGCTGCCGGAGGATTCGCCGGCAGAGAAAAGAATCTCAATATCTCTTTCTTCGGAGCGGAGGTCCGGTGGGCCGTGAGTCCGTTTGGGAAGAACGGGCAGGGGCCGTGAGGTTTTTGTGGCAGCCGGGCGAAATCCGCCGGAGCAGTCAGGCAGGAGGTCAGAATCAGATGACATCAACGGAAGAAGATAACAGAGCTCTGGGAGAGGCCATCCGGCAGGCGCGCACAAGACTGGGAATTACCCAGGAGGAGATGGCCCAGCGGCTGAACATCGCCACGATTCACCTGAAAAACATGGAGGGGGGCAGGAGGAATCCCTCAACGGAACTGCTCTTCCGGATCATGCGGATCATGGATCTGTCGGTGGATCCCCTGCTCTTCCCCGAAGTGGAGCGGGGTCTGAATCTGGAGGGACTGTCCCAGCACCAGATGGACCTGCTGGCGGGGCTGGTGGAGACCATGCGGGAGGAGCGGTCCTGACAGGGTCCAGATCCCAGGTCTGGAGATCGCAGGGGAACAGAGGGCAGAAGACCTGAGACATCCCGGTTCCGGGGGCGGATGGGCTCCGGAGAGAAGGGAAAACCTGCCCTCTGGGCCCGATGGCCGGTGCCGGGGGACAGAGTGTACCCGGGGTTGCCATCCTGCCGGGCTGTTTTGCCCTGCAGACAGGAGCTGCCCTCCGGGGGACAGGCCCGGAGGGCTTTGGGGCTGCCGATGTGCCCATCCCGGCGGAATCCGGGAAAAAAAGGATTGCATTTCACGGCCGCATCGTGTAAAATGGACCACAGCGCAACCATGCGGACCGGAGGAGGAGAATGTATATGAAGGTTGCCCGTTTTGTCCTGAAAATTGTCGCGCTGTCCCTGGCAGTGGCTTCCATGATCTGCGCCGTGATCGCATACTCCGACAAACTGGAGAGACTGTTCGGCTCAGTGAAACGGAAGCTGCGCCGGGAGGTCTACGCTTCCGAGTACGATGATTACGAGGAGTGAATTCCCCTTTTGGAAAAAACAGCCGCCTGAGACCGGGCGGCTGCTTTTTTTTATTTGTCGGTCCTGCCGGAAGAGGGGGGACTTCCCCGGAGCAGAGGATTGGGACTGGTGAGGATGGGCCGGGGGGAGAAAATCTCCCGGGAGTCTGCCGGACCGGGCCCGGGGCGATGCCGGCTCCGGCAGAGGGCCGGCCCGGCCAGTGGAGATCTCAGATCCGTTTCCAGGTTGCCCCGCCGGGCACGTCCGCCACTTCCACGCCCATGCCCTTCAGCTGTTCCCGGATGCGGTCGGCCTCGGCGAAGTTCTTCGCCTTCTTGGCCTGGCCCCGGGCCAGAACCAGGGCATCGATGGCGGGATCCCCCTCCCCGGTGATGGTGTAGCCGCCGCTGGTCCGGGCGTTTTTCGCCTGCTGGGCCCTCTTCTGGCGCACCTGGGCGGCCTTCTCCAGCAGGGACAGGGAGAGGACAGAGTCAAAGCTGTCCAGAATGGCCAGCCGGGTGGCGCCGTTGGTCTTGGCCTTGAGGGCATCGTAGAGGGAGGTGATGGCCTGGGCGGTGTTGAGGTCGTTGCCCACAACGGTGATGAAGCGACTCCGGTACCCGTCCAGAACCGACTGGTCCACCGGTCCGTCCTCCGGATCCAGGGATGCAATGCGGTCGATGAGCTTGCGGTAGGTGACGGTGGCGTTGTCCAGGTTCTCCCAGGTGAAGACCAGGGCCTTGCGGTAGTGGCTCTGGAGGCAGAAGAAGCGGTAGGCCAGGGGGTCATAGCCCTTCTCCTCCAGCAGGGAGAGGGTGAGGAACTCCCCCTTGGATTTGGACATCTTCCCGCTGTTGGTGTTCAGGTGATGGACGTGGAACCAGTGGGTGCACCAGGGGTGCCCCAGGTAGGACTCGGACTGGGCGATCTCGTTGGTGTGGTGGGGGAAGGCGTTGT
>CAYXVN010000299.1:0-2581 GCA_964468565.1 uncultured Oscillospiraceae bacterium
GGTCTGGGCCTCCACTCCCTTGGCGGCGTCGATGACCATCACGGCGGAGTCGGCGGCCATCAGCGTGCGGTAGGTGTCCTCCGAGAAGTCCTGGTGGCCGGGGGTGTCCAGGATGTTGATGCAGTAGCCCTCGTACTGGAACTGCATGACGGAGGAGGTGACCGAGATGCCCCGCTGCTTCTCGATCTCCATCCAGTCCGAGGTGGCGGCCCGGGCGTTGCGCTTTCCCTTCACCTGGCCGGCCTGGGCGATGGCCCCGCCGTAAAGCAGAAGCTTTTCCGTCAGGGTGGTCTTGCCTGCATCCGGGTGGGAGATGATGGCGAAGGTGCGCCGGCGCCGGATCTCAGAATCGTACTGTGACAAAAGGGTCCACTCCCTTGCAATAGCGGATTGCCGGTGGGCACAACATTGTATCATAAGAAATTCCCCCCTGCAAGGGGGCCACCTGAAAAATCCCCGGGAGGGATAGGACAGATTTGGCGGTTTTTTTGCCGGTTCCGGGGGGATTTGCCGGGGGAAAGGCTTGACCGTGGAGGGAAGTTCCTCTATAATACCTCCTGGAAATTTGCGGGCTGCGCGGTTCAGTGCCATCTCCAGGGGAGTGGCCTTACCCCTCTGCCGGGAGACGGGCCCCTGAATGCAGCTGAGGAGGTTGCGTCATGCTTGATAAATGGGATGTCACGGTTCCTGAACTGACCGGGGACGAGCCCCGTGCCGCCTATGTCTACGTTCCGGATTCCATCCAGGAGAATCCGGAGTGCCGCTACCCGGTGCTGTACATGTTTGACGGACAGAATGTCTTCTACGACGAGGATGCCACCTACGGCAAGAGCTGGGGCATGCTGGATTATCTGGAGCGCACCGGGACCCAGCTGATGGTGGCTGCGGTGGCCTGCAACCAGAGCCCGGACAACAGCCGCCTGGAGGAGTACAGCCCCTTCCGCTGCTACATGAGCGGGGTGGGCCGGCTGGAGGGAAAGGGCCGGCAGACCATGAACTGGTTCGTCAATGAATTCAAGCCCTACGTGGATGAGCACTATCCCACCATTCCGGACCGGAAGTACACCTTCATTGCCGGCAGCTCCATGGGCGGGCTGATGAGCATTTACGCCCTCTTCCGCTTCGGAAAGTACTTCTCCCGGGCCGCTGCCCTCTCCCCCTCCATCTGGTACGGCCAGGAGCGCTTTGACCGCATGGTGGAGAAGACCCGCATCCGCCGGGATTCGGTGCTCTACATGGACTACGGCTCCAGGGAATTTTCCAACCACAAGGGAATGATCGGCCGCTACGCCGAGGTGACGGACGCCCTGCTGAGCCGGGGCATCCAGGTCACCAGCCGCATTGTCCCCGGCGGAGAGCACAGCGAGGCCAGCTGGGAGCGGCAGATTCCCTTCTTCCTGAACGTGCTTCTGTACGGCCTGGACTGAGTGTGTCATTGAGGGGGAAAAGGATGACCTATGGAGACGGAGTATTTCAGATGGTACAGCCAGGCCCTGGGGCGGGATATGGAGTGCAAGCGCTACGGACACGCCGGACGGCCGGTGCTGTTCGTCCCCTGTCAGGACGGGCGCTTCTTTGATTTTGAGGGCTTCCACATGACCGACACCTGGGGGCCCTGGATCGAGTCGGGACAGGTGATGGTGCTGTCGGTGGACACCCTGGACGCCGAGACCTGGTCCGCCAAGCAGGGGGATCCCTACTGGCGGGCCCGCCGGCACGAGCAGTGGATGACCTACCTCTTCGATGAGGTGGCCCCCTTCCTGCTGGACATGGCCAGGACCCGCAACGGAGGGGAGGGCCGGGGCATCATCGCCTTCGGCTGCAGCCTGGGGGCCACCCACGCACTCAATCTCTACCTGCGCCGGCCGGATCTCTACGACGGAGTGCTGGCTCTCAGCGGCATCTACACCGCCGACTACGGCTTTGACGGCTACATGGATGAGGTGGTCTATCTGAATTCCCCCGTCCACTACCTGGCCAACATGCCGGCGGATCACCCCTACGTGCAGCGCTACAACCGGACCCGGGGGGTGGTCTGTGTGGGCCAGGGGGCCTGGGAGCAGCCGGAGACCACCCGCCGCATTGCCCAGATCTGCCAGGAGAAGGGCATCGGGCTGTGGGTGGACTTCTGGGGCTACGATGTGAACCACGACTGGCCCTGGTGGCACAGGCAGGTGCCCTATTTCCTGCCCTATCTGCTGTGGCAGCAATAGAGCGCCCCGGACGAAGGTGCGTCCTCCTGCGGGAGGGCGCTCCCTCACGCCCGGGCGCTTTTGCGCATTAAAGGACTGAATCAACTACAGACGAAAGCTGGAATACGCCATGAAAAATTTCATCTTCATCTCCCCCAACTTCCCCACCAACTACTGGCAGTTCTGCAGGGAGCTGAAAAACAACGGCATGAACGTGCTGGGCATCGGGGATCAGCCCTACGACGAGCTGAGCCCCTCCCTGAAGGAGAGCCTCCAGGAGTACTATAAGGTCAGCACTCTGGAGAATTACGAAGAGGTCTACCGGGCGGTGGCCTTTTTCATCTTCAAATACGGCCGCATCGACTGGCTGGAGTCCAACAACGAGTACT
>CAYXVN010000300.1:0-2578 GCA_964468565.1 uncultured Oscillospiraceae bacterium
CCTTGAACCAGAGCAGGCCGGTGGCCATGGCCGCAGCCATGTCGGTGGAGCCCACTCCCGTGGAGAAGGCCCCCAAAGCCCCGTAGGTGCAGGTGTGGGAGTCGGCCCCCACAATCACTTCCCCCGGGGCAACCAGGCCCTGCTCAGGCAGCAGGGAATGCTCCACACCCATGCGCCACACGTCAAAGAAGTTGGTGATGGCGTGCCTGCGGGCAAACTCCCGGGCCTGCTTGCACAGCTGGGCGGACTTGATGTCCTTGCAGGGGGTGTAGTGGTCCAGCACGATGGCGATGCGGTCCCGGTCAAAGACCTGGGTGAAGCCCGCCTTCTCAAACTCCGTGATGGCAACCGGGGTGGTGATGTCGTTGCCCATCACCAGATTCAGCCTGGCCTCAATGAGCTGGCCGGGCCGGACCTGCTCCAGTCCGGCTGCCTTCGCCAGGATCTTCTGTGTCATGGTCATTCCCATTGGATATCTTCCTCCTTACTGAATCCGTGAACTTATTCGGGCCGGATTCACCTGTCTGCGTAAAGACTGGGCGACTCCGGCTGAAACTGCCGAAACAGGTGTGTTTTCACCGCTGAAGGTCAGAACCCGGCATACCATAGGGCTCCTGATCCGGCACCCATCCGGTGATGCATGCCGACACATAAGGGACCAGGATCCGGCACCTTCACAGCCGGACAGGGCCGGTGTTCAGGCGTACCAGTGTGCAGTGACCGGGCGTCACCCGTGTCCCCTCCGTAAGGATATGGTATTTCGGCACAGCTCCGTTCCCGGTCCTGATGATGATTGGAGCATCCGTTTTCTGTGACCATACCAAAACCTGGGGATGAAGGTCCTTCAGCCTGCTCTCAGGCTCGTTCCTGCCTGACAGGACAGCATGGGTACCCCGGAAACGCAGGGGAGCAGTCCCTCCCGCCGGAGGGGATCACCCCTCCCCCTCCCGATGGGGGGAGTCCTCCAGCTCGGGAAAGAGCACGATGTCCCCCGCCCGGAAGCTGCGGCCGTAGCGGCCCGGGGAGACTCCGGCGATGCGCCGGAAGGTGCGGATGAAGTTGCAGTAGTCGGAAAAGCCGCACTGCTCCCCCGCCTCCCGCACGGAGGCCCCCTCCCGCAGCAGCTCCTGGGCCATGCAGATCCGGCTCTGGCTGACAAAGTCCATGATCTTGTAGCCGGTGGCCTGCTTGAAGATGCGGCACATGTAATGACGGCTCACGTGGACCGCATCCGCCACGTCGTCCAGGCTGATCTTTCCCGTGAGATTCTCCCGGATGTAGCGGATGGCGGAGTCGATCTTGTCCTCAATCTGCACCCCGGCCCCCTCCTCCGCCATGTCCTCCGCCCGGAGCAGGGGCTGGGCCACCCGGCCCAGCAGGCTGAGCAGGTTTCCCAGGCGCAGCAGGTCTCCCCCGTAGCTGCCGTCCGTCTTCGTCCGGGACAGGGTGCGGAACAGCCCCTCCACCTCCTGCTGCATCCGGCCCAGCCGGCAGCTGCGAAAGCCCACAATGGCCAGCCGGGTAAGGTCGGTCTGCAGGGTGGAGAACTGCTGCAGGGTGCTGCGGGGGATGCAGAGCACGTAGCGGGCGTAGTGGCCCTCCACCTGGGTGCGGTGCAGCACGCTGCCCCCCAGCAGGTACACCCAGCCCCCGGAGAGAGGGTGCACCTGGCTGCCCACGCAGATCTCGCCCTGTCCCTCCACAGGCAGGAGAATCTCGATGTAGTCGTGGAAGTGGAAGCGCTCCATGTCCCACCCCTCGTCCTCCCGGTACTGGATGCTGAAGCTGATCTGGTTCAAGGCGGGACCCTCCCCGATGGATTCGGCCCCCGCCTGCGGCGAAGTCCGTCGCCCTATTGTAGCACGCCATCGCAATATACGCAAACATTATGAGAAATTTGAAATGGACGATTCCGATTTTTTATGGTAGAATGGCGGAGATGGAACACGCTCATCGTACCGGCCTGTCCGGGTCCGGAGCGGGACCTGGGTCTCAGGCCGAAAACTGAGTAATGGGGGTTTTTATTCATGAACAAAGTACTTTCCCTGCATGACGCGGTGGCACGGTACGTCGAGACCGGCGACACCATCTGCTTCGGCGGCTTCACCACCAACCGGAAGCCCTATGCCGTTGTCAGCGAGATTCTGCGGCAGGGACAGACGGACTTCAACGTCTGGGCCGGTCCCGCCGGAGGCGACTGGGACATGCTCATCGGCGAAGGCCGGGTCAAGACGTACATCAACTGCTACACCGCCAACTCCGGCTACACCAACGTCTCCCGCCGCTTCCGCGCCGCCATCGAGAAGGGCCAGCTGCTCTACGAGGACTACTCCCAGGACGTTCTGATGCTGCAGCTCCACGCCGCCTCCCTGGGGCTTCCCTTCCTGCCCGTGCGCCTGATGAACGGCTCCGGCCTGGTGGAGTACTGGGGCATCAGCGAGGAACAGCGCAAGACCCTGGACAAGGTGGACAATCTGAAGTGCGTTGAAATGGAGAACCCCTTCAACCCCGGCGAGAAGATCATTGCCGTTCCCGTGCCCCGGCTGGACACCGCCGTCATCCACGTGCAGAAGGCCTC
>CAYXVN010000301.1:0-2527 GCA_964468565.1 uncultured Oscillospiraceae bacterium
ATTGCCCGGCAGATCGCCAATGCCCACACCGCCTTCAATGAGCTGTGCACCCTGATCTGGCTGCCTCTTCTGCCTCTGATGGTCCGTCTGGTGACCCTGGCGGTTCCGGACGACGGACCGGGTCTGCGCTCCCTCCTCTGGAGAATCCGCAGCGCCCTTTCCTCCAGATTCGGCGGCGACAGCGGTGTTGCCGCCGTCTGAGGGCACTGCCCTCCGGCAGAGTCCCTGCCGGACAATCCCATAGACAATTCCCCTGAAAAGAGGTCTGTTTCCCTTGGAAGACTATGAGTGGCTGCTGGCCTCCATCCCCGGCAAGTGCCTTCTCACCATGCTGATCTCCATGATTCCCGTCATCGAGCTGCGGGGAGGCGTGCCCTTCGGGGTGGCGGTTCTGGGCCTGCCCCCCTATCTGGCATTTCCCGCCGCCGTGGTGGGCAACATCCTGCCGGTTCCCTTCATCATCGTGTACATCCGGCGGATCTTCCTCTGGATGCGCACCCACATGCCCCGGCTCAACGGGGTGGTGGACGCACTGGAGAAGAAAGGGCACCTGAAGGGGGAGAAGATGCTCCGCTACCAGCACCTGGGGCTCTGGCTCTTCGTGGCCATCCCCCTGCCGGGCACGGGAGCCTGGACCGGCGCCCTGGCGGCGGCGCTGCTGGACATGCGCCTGAAGAAGGCCCTGCCCGCCATCATTCTGGGGGTCCTCACCGCAGGACTCATCATGCTGGCACTGACCCACCTGGGCATCAACCTCTTCTCCAGTGCCTTCTGATCTTCCCGCTGACAAAGCGGCTTCCCAAGGCAGCCTCGCGGAGCATCTCCCGTCCCCTCAGAGGGACAGGGCCCACCGGACTGCCGCCTGAAGATCTGGCTCTTCGTGGCCATCACCGCAGGACTCATCATGCTGGCCCTGACCCACCTGGGCATCCGCCTCTTCTCCAGTGCCTTCTGATCTTTCCGCTGACAAAGCGGTCCGGCTGCCTTTGGAGCAGACGGGAGGATGAAAAACACCTTCGCCTACCTCTCAGAGATTCCTGCCTCCCCGGCACCTTACCGGTCAGAGTGTTCCGGGGATTCCGCCGGAGGGGGAACCGTCTCCAATGGGGAGAATGCGTCCCGCTCCCCCTGCCGGAGGATCCCTGAACCGGGGCAGTCACCTCTTACCGGAGCAATGGGCCCTCCTCCGGGGGCCAGAGAGGGGCTGCAGCCAACCGAAATAAGAAGGACCCCTGAGCCTCCACACGGCACTCAGGGGTCCTTCGCTATGTCTGACGCTCCTCCAGGGGAAGCCTTTGCCGATCTCCGGGGCAGCGTCCGTCTGCAATCACCCCAGATCACTGCGGGATCCGGCCGCCATTGCGCCCTGAGACATGCGCTTCAGGTGAGGCCTCAGGAAACAGACTCTGGTCGGAGCGGTGCTGCCACCTCCATGCGGTTGGCTTTCTTTCCAGTGGGGTGGGAGAGGGGAAGCCGCCTCTGCCGGTTCTCACTGGCCCGGGAGCTTCTCCCTGGACAGGAAATGATGCCCCCATGATCAGCTGCGGCGGCATGGCGCAGCCGGGTTTGGATGGGCCCGGAAAAGGTACTGTCCGGTCCCGCTCCCCCCGACCACAGAGTGGGGGGCTTCGGAGAGGGGGAACCCTGGGCTGCAGTCCGGCAGAAACCCTGATCTGGGCAGTCTTCCCGTCCTTCTGCCTCAGGATACACCTCACCGGGAGGCGGGCAGATAGATCACCTCTGTGGGATTGAACAGACGGGGAGCCGGCGCCGTGTTGGCCAGCCCCCGGCTGATGACCAGATTGCCGAAGTGGACGCCGGACGTGAGTCTGGGGAACAGCCCCTGCCCGGGGGCGTAGATTCCCTGACCGAAGAAGCGCCATTGGCCCCCGTGGGCATGGCCGGAGAGCACCAGGTCGATCGGCAGTCCCGCCAGGTAGCGGGGATAGTACTCCGGGTGGTGGCACAGCAGAATCCTGTACCCCGGGGTCCGGCAGAATTCCGGCAGCCAGGACACATCCGGGAGTGCTCCATGACCCCGGGTGTATACCTGGTGCCTGTTGCGGATGGCGGAGGACAGTCCCCCGATGACCACTCCGTTGCAGCACACCCAGCGGTTGTCCAGAATGGAGGGAAAGGAGCGGATCATGGGAGAGGTCAGCTGCCACTCGTGGTTGCCCAGAGACATGAAGGTAGGGGCTATGTGGTTCAGATCATTCAGGATGGGAGCCAGCCGCTCCTCCGGCGTGGGAGGCCGGACGCTGCCGTAGAGCAGATCCCCGGCCACTGCGATGATATCCGGGCGGTGGGTGCGCAGTGACGCCAGCACCGCATCACGGGGGTGTTCATGGAGATCGCTGAGAAGGGCGATGGTCACCGGAGGATTCAGGTGGTAGGTTGTTTCCCGCAATAGTCTCACCTCGCGCCCCAATATACCATAGGCAACTGGAAGATGCAAGCCGCAGAATCTGCAGGGGATCCTCCCGGCATGTCCTCCGGCGCAGCACTTTCCTGGCTTATCCGCTCC
>CAYXVN010000302.1:0-1187 GCA_964468565.1 uncultured Oscillospiraceae bacterium
ACTTTGTGGGCAAGGAGATCGTCCGCTTCCACTCCATCATCTGGCCCGCCATGCTGATGAGCGTGGGCCTGCCCCTGCCCAAAAAGGTCTACGGCCACGGCTGGCTGCTGCTGGACGGGGGCAAGATGTCCAAGTCCCGGGGCAACGTGGTGGACCCCTATATCCTGGCGGAGCAGTTCGGGGTGGACGCCCTGCGCTTCTTCCTGCTGCGCACCTTCCCCTTCGGCTCCGACGGCAACTTCTCCAACGAGCTGCTCATTCAGACCATCAACACGGACCTGGCCAACGACCTGGGCAATCTCCTGAGCCGCACCGTCTCCATGGTGGACCGGTACTTCCGGGGCACCCTGCCCGCCACCCAGGAGAGAGATGAGGACCAGGACAGTGAGATAGAGGCCCTGGGGGCCGCCCTGCGGGGGCGCTACGAGGACGCCATGGAGCGCTTTCAGTTCCAGGACGCCCTGACGGAGATCTTCCGGGTCATCGACCGGGCCAACAAGTACATTGACGCCACCACCCCCTGGATCCTGGCCCGGGACATGGACAAAAGCGGTGCCCGGCTGGCCCGGGTCCTCTACAACCTGCTGGAGGTGCTGCGCATCTGCGGCATCCTGCTCACCCCCTTCATCCCCCGCTCCGCCGCCAGTCTGCTGGACCAGATCGGGGCCGGAGAAGCGCAGCGCAGCTGGGACAGCGCCGGGCTGTGGGGCTCCCTGCCCCCCACGGTGACGGTACACCGGGGGGAGAACCTGTTCCCCCGGGTGGACACGGACCAGGCCCTGGCCGCCCTGGACGAAAAAGCCCGCCGGGCCGCCGGCCCGGTGGTGGAACTGGAACCCCAGAACGAGGAGCCGGTGGACTTTGACACCTTCTCCCGCAGCGACTTCCGGGCGGTGAAGGTGAAGGCCTGTGAGCCGGTGAAGAAGTCCGTCAGGCTTCTGAAATTCACCCTGGACGACGGCACCGGCACCGACCGGCAGATCCTCTCCGGCATCGCCCAGTACTACAAGCCGGAGGAGCTGGTGGGCAAAACCCTGATGGCCATCGTCAATCTGCCCCCCCGGAAGATGATGGGGCTGGAGAGCTGCGGCATGCTCATCTCCGCCGTCCACAAGGAGAACGGGGAGGAGAAGCTCCACCTGGTGATGCTGGACGACGCCATCCCCGCGGGAGCAAAAATGTGCTGA
>CAYXVN010000302.1:1287-2526 GCA_964468565.1 uncultured Oscillospiraceae bacterium
GCTCCACCTGGTGATGCTGGACGACGCCATCCCCGCGGGAGCAAAAATGTGCTGATGCAGCTTTCCAATGACAAGGAGGGATCTCTACGAACCACATTTCCCCCATCGCCGCCAGGCTGTCCCAGGCCGGCCTGGACGCCATGCTCATCTCCAGTGAGCCGGGAGAGCGCTACGCCCTGGGCTTTCACGGGGAGGGCCTGACGGTCGTTACCCCGGAGGGGGCCTTCTACGCCACGGACCCCCGGTACATCGAGGCCGCCCGGGAGCAGGTCCGGGGCTGTCAGATCGTCTGCACCGGCCCCGGGGAGGGACACCTGGAACTGGTGGGCCGCTATCTCCGGCAGCAGGGGCTGGAGAAGATCGGGTTTGAGAGCGGCGCGGTGACGGTGGACACCCTGAGGGAGTGGCAGGAGAAGCTGCCGGGAGCGTTCATCCCCGCCCAGAAGCTCCTGTCGGATCTCCGGGCCTCCAAGGATGAGGAGGAGCGCTCCGCCATACGCCGTGCCCAGGCCATCACGGACGAGGCTTTCCTCGCCATGCTGGACTTCCTGCGCCCCGGCCTCACCGAGCAGCAGGTGGCCGCCCGGCTCATCTACGAGATGATGTGCCGGGGGGCGGAGAAGCCCTCCTTTGACCCCATTGTGGCCGCCGGCCCGGACGGCTCCCGGCCCCACGCGGTACCCGGCCCCCGGGTGCTGGAGAAGGGCATGTTTGTCACCATGGACTTCGGCTGCATCTGGGGCGGCTACTGCTCGGACATGACCCGCACCGTGGCCCTGGGACAGCCTACGGAGGAGATGCGCCAGGTCTATGAGGCGGTGCGCACTGCCCAGCTGGCGGGCATCGCCGCCGCCCGGGCGGGGGTGCCGGGGAGGGACGTGGATGGCGCCGCCCGGGCCTCTCTGGAACACGCCGGCTACGGGCCCTACTTCACCCACGGCTTCGGCCACTCCCTGGGCCTGGAGATCCACGAGTCCCCCAACGCCAACGCCCAGAACACGGAGCCTCTGCCCGCCGGGGCGGTCATCTCCGCCGAGCCGGGGGTCTACCTGCCCGGCCGCTTCGGGGTGCGCATTGAGGACGTGCTCATCCTGGAGGAGGGCGGCTGCGAGGACATCACTCACTCTCCCAAGGAGCTGCTGGTGCTCTGAAGCACCTCTCCCCCCGCCGGGGGACACACCGGCTCATATATTCATGAATACTTCTGATTTGATTTATGGAGGATGATTCCAATGGCAA
>CAYXVN010000303.1:0-2521 GCA_964468565.1 uncultured Oscillospiraceae bacterium
ATGGAGCCCACGGTGTTGGGCATGCCGCCGATGCCCAGCTGCAGGCAGGCGCCGTTGGGGATCTGTTCCACGATGAGCTTTGCCACCGCCCGGTCCACGTCGGTGGGAGCTCCGCCGGCTCCCAGCTGGGCCACCGGGGGATTGCTCCCCTCCACCACATAGTCCACGTCGGTGATGTTGATCTCACTGCCGGTGAGGCCGTAGACCCAGGGCAGGTTCTGGTTGACCTCCACGATGACGGTCTTTGCCTTTTCCAGCATGTCGGCCAGGTGGGAGGCGGCCAGGGCGTAGCTGAAGTTGCCGTGGCTGTCCATGGGGGTAACCTGAATCATGGCCACGTCCACCGACACGTTCTCCCGGTAGAAGCGGGGCAGTTCGGAGTAGCGCATGGGGCTGAAGTAGCCCATTCCCTTGGAGATGACCTTGCGGTCCACGCCGCTGCAGTGCCAGGAGTTCCAGGTGAAGTGCTCCCCGGCGTCCTCCGCCTTGGCGATTTCAGGCATCCACATGGTGACGCCGCCCCGGACCTTCACATCCCGGAGCTCATCCTTGCGGGCGGCCAGGGCCTTATCCAGTTCCACGGGGTGGTTTGTGCACCAGCCGTAGTCCACCCAGTCGCCGGACTGGACCACCTGGACGGCCTTTTCCGGGGTGGTCAGTTTCTGCTGGTAAAGCGCTTGATAGTCCATCGTTTCATTCCTCCGTCTCATTCTGGTTTGGGAAACCCGCCTTGGCGGGTCAGGGGTCTGGAGTCAGGTAATAGGGTTTCATCAGGGAGGAGTGCTCTTCCGGGGTATCGCTGCCGCTGTCGGCGCCTTTGCCCCTGCCCCGGTGGCGGCGGCTGCGCCTGGACTTCTTTCCGGCGCCGGAGGTGTCCTTGCCGGAAGAGGCGCCCGGGCCGGGCTGCCGGGGGGACTGGGCCTTCTTTTTCTCTCCCTCCGGGGGTGAGGCGGGTTTCTCCTTCTGCTTTCCCCTGCGGCGGCCGTTTCCCCTGGGCTCCGGGGCTTTGGGAGGCTCCGGTTCCGGCTCCGGCGGGGGAGCGGCGGGAGCTTTGGGGGCCAGAAGGCGGGCGGTGGCGTCCATGATGGCATCTCCCGCCAGGGGATCCGGGCGGGTAAATTCCGTATTGGGCAGGGAGTCCCCGGTGTCCATGAGGATGCCGGGCCGGGTGCTGGAGCGGGTCAGATTGCTGCGGTTGGTCCAGTTGGACCAGCGGAAGGGGGGCTCATAGTCGTCCTCGTAGTCCTCCTCCTCCGGCTCCGGCTGGGGCGGAGGGACGGGCTGGGGGGCGGAGTCCCCTTTCTTCTTTTTCCGCTTTTTCTTCTTTCCGGGAGAGGGCTCCCCCTGGACCTGCGGCTCGGGTTCCGGCTGGGGGGCCGGGGTCTGGGCTGCCGGTTCCTCCCCCTTTTTCTTCCGGCGGCGGCGCTTTTTCTTCTCCTCCGCCCCCTCGTTCTCCGCCAGCACCTGGGCGGCTCTGGCGGCGGCGTTGGCCGTGTCCTGCCGCTTCTCCTTGGCGGCCGCCTTGCGGGCCTCGTCCCGCTCCCGGCGCAGTTCCCGGGCGGCCGCCCTGGCCTCCTCATCCTCTTCGTTGATGACACGGCCGCTGCGGTCCCGGGCGGGGGCCTCAAAGATCTCCATGGGGAAGGGGTGTTCCTCCACCAGGGGCACCGTCCGGCCGATGAGTTTTTCGATCTCCTTCAGCAGAGGCTGTTCCCCATAGTCGCAGAAGGAGATGGCCACCCCGCCCCGGCCGGCCCGGCCGGTGCGGCCGATGCGGTGGACGTAGGTCTCCGGCACCTCGGGGAGATTGTAGTTGAAGACGTGGGACAGTTCCTCGATGTCCAGCCCCCGGGCGGCGATGTCTGTGGCCACCAGGCAGCGGACTCCGCCGTCCTTGAAGTCCTGCAGGGCCTGCTGCCGGGCGGTCTGGCTCTTGTTGCCGTGAATGGCGGCGGCGGGGATCCCCAGTTTCTCCAGATCCCGGGCCACCTTGTTGGCACCATGTTTCGTGCGGGTGAAGACCAGGGCGTTTTTCACCGGCAGCTCCTTCACCAGGTATGCCAGCAGCTTCGTTTTGTTGGGACGGTCCACCAGATAGACGCTCTGCTGAATGGCCTCCACCGGGGAGGAGACGGGATCCACCGCCACCCGCACCGGATTGTGCAGCAGGGAGGAGACCAGATCCGCGATCTCCGGAGGCATGGTGGCGGAGAAGAGCATGGTCTGCTTCTTCTGGGGCAGCCAGCGGAGGATGCGGCGCACATCGTGAATGAAGCCCATGTCCAGCATGCGGTCCGCCTCGTCCAGGACGAAGATCTTCAGCTGCTCCAGGCTGATGTAACCCTGTTCGTGCAGGTCCATCAGCCGTCCGGGGGTGGCGATGAGAATGTCCGTCCCCCGGTTCAGGGCCTCCACCTGGGGATTCTGCCCCACGCCGCCGAAGATGACGGTGTGGCGCAGACTGAGATGGCTGCCGTAGTCCCGGAAGCAGTCGCCGATCTGGATGGCCAGCTCCCGGGTG
>CAYXVN010000304.1:0-2511 GCA_964468565.1 uncultured Oscillospiraceae bacterium
GATGTTGTCATGGTGTCTGGCGGATTTGTCCTTGAACTGGGTCATGCGGCTCAGTTCGCCGAACATGGTATAGCAGTCCAGCACCCAGCCCAGCTGGGCGTGGGCGGGGACGTGAGACTGATAGAAAAGGGTGTTTTTCTCGGGGTCCAGCCCGCAGGCAATATACTGAGCCAGCTGCTCCAGAGAGCGGCGGCGGAGATCGGCAGGGTTCTGGCGGACGGTGATGGTGTGCAGATCCGCCATGAAATAAAAGCAGTCAAACTCCTCGGACCGCCGGGCCCAGTTTCTGATTGCTCCCAGATAGTTGCCCAGGTGCAGGTCGCCGCTGGGCTGGATGCCGGAGAGCATGACTTTCTTGGTTTCATCCATGTCTGTGAGGCTCCTTTGGCGAAGGTGCTCCGAACGGAGTACCACGAGATATCAACGTATTCTATCACAGGGGGACAGAAATGGCAACATGCACTTTTCCTGAAAGAAAGGGCCGGGTAGGGGAGAAAAACCGCAGCTTTTCTCCCGGCAGAGGGGATGGAGGGCAGCCGGAGGGGGGCCGGACCGGCCGGGTTTCTCCCTGCCCGGCGCCGGAGCGGGGCGGGAGACAGCGGGCCGGGGGGATCCTCCGGTTGACAAGGGGCGGCGGCTGCGCTAGAATACCGGGGAGCCGGCTCTCGGGCCGGGGGCACAACAGAGCGAGGAGGGAACGGGGCATGGAGGAGACCGGTCAGAAGAGAAGGCGGCGCCCGGGCCTCTCCCGTCTTGCGGCGGGGATCTTTGTGGCAGTCTTCGGACTGATGCTGGCGGGAATTTTCCTGGCCACCCTGCTGCACCCTGTGGAACGGGTGTCGGTGTGGGAAAACCGTGCTCTGGCGGAGTTTCCCCCGCCGGAGAGGGAGAGCATCCTGGACGGAAGCTGGTTTCAGAAGCTGGAGGCGTTCCTCTGCGACCACGCCGCCGGCAGGACCGCAACCCTGAAGGTGCTGGCCCGGGGGGATCTGGATGTCCTGCACCGGCCGGTGGTGAATGAGATTGTCCCCACCCAGGAGGCCCTGCTGCCCTGGTGGGACTATGAGAAGATGGAGGAGGAGGAGCTGGAGCGCCAGGCGGAGGAGATGGCAGAGGGTCTGCTGCAGGTGAAGGAGGAGACAGAGCGCCACGGAGGCACTTTTCTCTACGTGGCGGTGCCCTCCCAGAATGCGTTCTGGGGGGAGAACTACCCCTGGTACCTGAACAGCCGGGTGGAATACGCTGCAGATGCCCGCAGTGCCCTGTTCCGGGCCCTGGAGGAGCGGGACATCCCCTATCTGGACATTGGAACGGTCTGGGCGGGGGAGGGGAATCCCCCCTCCTTCTTCTCCCGGGGGGACCACCACTGGACCCTTGCCGGCTGCCTCTGTGCCACCCGGGGGATTCTGGCGGACCTGAGCCGCCGCACCGGTCTCCCCCTCTCCATCCCGGAGGATGAGGAGCTGGTGATCCGCACCCTGCCCAATCCCCTTCTGGGATCCCGGGCCCGCTACCTGTACGGGGCGCGGGACACCGGGGAGCACCTGTCCTGGGCGGAACCCGCCCGGCCGGTGCCCTTCACCCGCAGGGACGACGGGGCTGAGGTGGCCCCGGAACTGCTTGCCTTCCCCCCCACGGAGACGGAACCGGTGTCCTACAGCTTCTATATGGGCGGAGACGTGGCGGAGACTGTGCTGGAGACCCGGCGGCCGGAGAAGCCCTCCTGTCTCCTCTTCGGGGACAGCTTTACGAATCTCCTGGAGACGGTGCTCTACCCCGCCTTTGACGAGACATGCTCTCTGGATCTGCGGCTGCAGGAGGACCTTTCCCTGCTGGAGCAGATCCGTACCCGGGAGCCGGAGGTGGTGCTCTGCATCCGGGATTACATGAATCTGCTCACCCTCACCGGCAATGGTGCCATCCGCTGAGGGGAGAATGGAAAAACCCGCCAGAGCCGGAAGACCGGTCTCTGGCGGGTTGTGCTAATCGGGTACGGGGTCCGCGGCGAAGAGGGAGAAGTCCTCCATGTCCGGGGAGGAGGTCTGCCGGGACCGGGAGATGGCGGTGAAGATCATGACGGTGCGGGGGCGGATGGAGAAGGCATTGCCCTCCAGCAGGGAGGAGACCTGGGCCTCCTCCCAGGTGTCAATGACCTGCTGCCAGCGCAGCCCCTCCGGCAGCAGGGGCAGGGTGCCCCGCAGTTCCCGCCAGAAGGCGTTGGAGGCGATGTAGACGATGTCCGGCTCCTGGCCCTTCTCCTGGCCGGCAAACATGACGCCCAGGTAGTGGTCGTAGGCCTCGAAGCGGTTCTTCCAGGGGGTGACCCCGTGGAAGCTGATGTCCGGCAGGTCGCCCACCCCGTCGCTGAGGTTGCGGCGCAGGATGCGGTGGGCCTTGCGGAAGGCGATCATGGTGCGGAAGAACTCGAAATGGCCCCGGTTTTTCTGCAGCATGCGCCAGTCCAGCCAGGAGGTGATGTTGTCCTGGCAGTAGGCGTTGTTGTTGCCGAAC
>CAYXVN010000305.1:0-2480 GCA_964468565.1 uncultured Oscillospiraceae bacterium
TCCACTATGCGGACGGCACCTTCGTCTCCGAGGCCAAGACCTCCGCCACCGACGGCTTCGGCCACGCCCAGCTGGGCGGTCTGGCGGTGCTGCTGGCCCAGAAGGTGAAGGAGGCCACCGGAGCCAAGGTGCGGGGCATCGAGCTGTCCCTGCTCCAGCGCTGCGCCGCCCACTGCGCCTCCGCCACCGACATCCAGGAGGCCTGGGAGGCCGGAGCCGCCGCCGTGCGGGCCGCCGTCTCCGGAGTCACCGACAAAATGGTGGCCTTCCGCTGCAGCCGGGATCACGGCTACACCTGTGAGACCATCCTGGAGCCTCTGGACATTGTGGCCAACGTGGAGAAGAAGGTCCCCCGGGAGTGGATCAACGCCGCCGGCAACGGCATCGAACAGCCCTTCCTGGATTACGTCCTGCCCCTGATCCAGGGCGCCGCCAACGCCCCCACGGAGAACTCCATGCCCCGCTTCGCCCGGCTGAAGAAGGTTCTCACCACACAGATGTAGGATTTTCCCCTGCGCCGGAGCTGCACGCCTGCAGCTCCGGCGTTTTCCGTCTGCCCCAGGGAAAGCCATGTCAGCGCCGGGACACCTGCCCCTGGGAGGCCTGGGGCCCGATGGGGCCCAGATAGTGGGCCGTCTCCTCCGGCAGACCCCGGCGGCGCAGCCCCCGGTGGACCAGGCGCCGCACCACGCTGTAGATCATGGCGAAGACGGGCACCCCCAGCACCATGCCGGCGAAACCGAAGAGGCCGCCGAAGAGGAGAATGGAGAACAGCACCCAGAAGGAGGCCAGGCCGGTGGAGTTGCCCAGAATCCTGGGACCCAGGATGTTGCCGTCAAACTGCTGGAGAATCACAATGAAGATGACAAACTGCACGCTCTGAACGGGGCTGGTCAGCAGAATGAGCACGGCGCAGGGCACCGCCCCGATGAAGGGGCCGAAGAAGGGGATCACGTTGGTCACCCCCACCACGGTGGCCACCAGGGCCGGGTAGGGGAGGTTCATCAGGTTGCAGAACACCAGGCAGATGCACCCGATGATGCAGGAGTCCACCAGCTTGCCGTTGATGAAGCCGCTGAGGATGTGATAGGCGCTGCGGGTCTCCTCCACGATCAGGTCCGCCGTCCGGGTGGAGAAGATGCTGTAGACGATCTTCTTGCTCTGGGCGGCAAAGAGATCCTTGCGCATCAGCAGGTAGACCGACACGATGACCGCGATGCCCACGTCCTTCAGAAGCAGCAGGATGTCCATCACCAGAGCGGAGACACCGGTCACCACCCCGGTCAGGTTGGGCAGGATGCTGGTGCGGATCCAGTCGATGGTGTCCGAGATGGACTGAATCTTGGGGAGGATGTCCGAGTCCAGCCAGTTCTGTATGTAGGCGCTGAGGGAGTTGTAGGCCGACATGACCACCTCCTGGATCACCGGGTTGTCCTTCAGAAAGTTCTGCAGGGTGAGGGAGAGGTTGCGCAGATACTCCGGGAAGGAGTTCACCAGACCCACGATGCTGAAGTAGATCTGGGGCAGCACCATGGCCAGCAGCAGGTAGATGACGAAGAAGGCCAGCAGCAGGCTGCAGGCGATGGCGATGAACCGCAGCACGCTGTCCCGCCGCAGCAGCCTGCCCCCGTGCTCCCGGCTCAGCCGGCCCAGCAGCTCGTAGATGAAGTTATACACGGGCAGCAGGAGAAAGGCGATGACCATGCCGATGAAGATGGGCCGCAGGATGTAGCCCAGGGTCTTCAGGAAGTCCAGAATCCTGGGAAAGGCGGAGAGGGAGAAGTAAAGCACAATGGCGGCGGCAATCACGCAGAAGGCGGTGATGCCCGCTGCCAGATAGGGCTCAAAATGGTGCTTTTTCAAGACAGATGCCCCTTTCCCCGCCCGCTCACACGGTCACGTCCGGATCCGCTTCCCCCAGCACGGCGGCGTACTTCTCCAGCACCGGTGCGATGCGCTCCTCCAGGAACTCCTCCACCTGCTGGGGGCAGCGCCCGATGTACCGGGAGGGCTCCAGATGGGAGCTGAGCTCTTCCTTCGTCATGCCGAAGGCGGGATCCTCCGCCATCAGGTCAATGAGGTTGTTGGGCAGACCCAGGTCCTTCACGTTGCGCCCCGCCTCCTGGGACAGCACCCGGATGCGCTCGTGGAGCTCCTGCCGGTCTCCCCCCCGCTTCACCGCGTCCATCAGGATGTTCTCGGTGGCCATGAAGGGCAGCTCCTCCATCACGTGCTTCTGGATGACCCGGGGGTGCACCACCAGGCCGGAGGACACGTTCAGGCACAGGTTGAGAATGGCGTCCACCGCCAGGAAGGCCTCGGGGATGGCGATGCGCCGGTTGGCCGAGTCGTCCAGGGTGCGCTCAAACCACTGGGTGGCGGCGGTGACGGCGGGGTTCATCACGTCGGTGAGCACGTAGCGGGACAGGGAGCAGATGCGCTCGCAGCGCATGGGGTTGCGCTTGTAGGGCATGGCGGAG
>CAYXVN010000306.1:0-2443 GCA_964468565.1 uncultured Oscillospiraceae bacterium
ATTGCAGAGTACATGCGGAAGACGAAGGATGAGATCCGGCAGCTTAAGCGGGAAAGTAGGGATCTGGAGAAGAAAAACAGGGATCTGGAGAAGAAAAACAGGAATCTGGAGCAGGAAAACAGGGATCTGGAGAAGATTAGCAGAGACCTGAAGAAGGCACGCACGGACTTGGAGGAGCGAATCAGGGAACTTCAGGCGCAGTCTGCCCGGTACCGGGCCGTAGCGGGCCCCTCTTCCCTCTGAGACTGAAGGGGTGGACACGCCAAAGGGGAAGGGGCGGATTCTCGCCCATTCCCTCCGGTTTCCGGTCCGACATGCGTCCTGCCATAGGGAGCCCGGACCGCCAATCTGATTTTGCGATCAGCGGGTGCCCTAGGGGGCCATCGGAAAAGGAGATGATCCCAGCGTGGAAGGCGTGATTGCAGAGTACATGCGGAAGACGAAGGATGAGATCCGGCAGCTTAAGCGGGAAAACAGGGATCTGGAGAAGGAAAACAGGGATCTGGAGAAGATTAGCAGAGACCTGAAGAAGGCACGCACGGACTTGGAGGAGCGAATCAGGGAACTTCAGGCGCAGTCTGCCCGGTACCGGGCCGTAGCGGAGCCTCCCTTCCCCTAAGTGTTGCAGGAGTGTTGCGGTGTGCGGGAAGACTGTGCCAAACAAGAACAGGACAGCGTCCGGCGGACGCTGTCCTGCTGATATATGCCTGAATCCTTCCGGATCACATGGATTCGTGGAGAATTTCCAGAGCTGTGTTAAGCCGCTCCACCGGCACCTGTCCGGGAGCAGAGGTCTGCCCGATGGCGCCGAAGGTCATGGCGGAGCCGAAGACCTCGCCGCAGAAACGGCTGATTACCCCGGTGGTGGCCATGGACATGGTGATGAGAGGCTGCTCGGCATAGTCGGTGTACATGCGCTCGGTGGCGCTGAGGAGGGTGATGACGTCCCGCTTGCTCTGGGGCATTACGGCAATCTTCAGAATGTCGCAGCCCATATCCTGCTCCTTGCGCAGCCGGTAGATGATGTCGTCCTCGGAGGGGGTGTGCTTGAACTCGTGGTTGGAGCCCACGACGGCCACGCCGGCGGCGTGGATGTTCCTCACATTCTCCAGAACCACGTCATCCCCGGAGAAGATCTCCACGTCGATGGCCTCCACGCAGCCGGACTCGGCGACAGCCTTGTTCAGAGCGGTGTACTGGGTCATGGAGATGGGCTTCTCACCGCCCTCTTTCTTGGTACGGAAGGTGAAGAGAATGGGGGTCTCGCCCAGAGTGGCCCGCAGTTCCTGCAGGGTGTCCAGAACGGCATCAATGTTGAGGGCGTCATGATAGAAGTCTACCCGCCACTCCACCACGTGCAGGGGTATGCCCCGGAAACTCTCAGCCCGGGCAATGATGCCGGTTTTCGTGGCGGCGACGATGGGAACGATGACCTTGGGAACGCCGGCGCCCACTTCCACATTCTTGAGATAGACAGTCTTCATGAAAACAAATCTCCTTTACAGGCCACGCCGGTCCCGGCGGGCACTTTCGCGCTTTGAATGGCTAAAGCAGCCTGGTTTCCCCATGATATACCCAAAGGCCCTCTCTGTCAACAGCAAATTTCCTCTCCGGGGCGTTTTTGCCCCACAGCAGGAGCCGCTTTCTCCTGAAACAGCGGGAGCGACGGCCGGGACAGGGGGGGAATGTTCCGGGGCAATCGGCCTTTTCGGAGGGGACCGGGTGAGTTTGCTGAGGGCCGGGAACAGGGGAAAACAGAGACTGACCGGCCATGGGGGGATCAGGGGAGCGGCCCCGGAGGCGGAGGCGATCTGCTCCGGTGCTTCTGCACAGCGGTGGGGAGATGCGGGAGCGGTACCGGGAGGGTCCGGGGGACAGATTCCTCCCTCTGCCCGGTTCGGGAGGCGGCCACGGGTTCTGGGGTCCGGAGTCGGAAGGGATCCGGGCAGGGGAGTTGGAGAAGCCCTGCTTTGGGGAGGGGAAGACCGGAGTGCCCGGACAGGGCAGGGAGCAGACGGAGGAAAGAAATGCGAAAAAGTCGGGAAAACCGGTTGACAGGGGTGCCGTTTTTGCTTAGAATAGCAAAACGACAGTGACAGAAAGCACGGATGAGGAGAGTAATCCTTCTGAAGACGCACAGAGAGCCGCCATCTGGGTGCGAGGCGGACGGGACAGGAGGACGAAGATCACCTCGGAGCTGCAGGGCTGAACCGGAAGTAGGCTCTGCCGGACGCCCCCGTTAGCGGGCAGATCTAAGGGGTCGGAACGTCCGGAAGTTCCGGCAATAAGAGTGGTACCGCAGAGGTTTGCGCCTTTGTCTCTTGGGGGAGACAGGGGCGCTTTGTGTTTTTCGGCATTTTCTGCACGCGGGACCTGAGACAGAACCACATACTGGAGGAATCAAGTCATCATGGACTAACACAAGACCAACAACCGGCCCAAG
>CAYXVN010000307.1:0-1370 GCA_964468565.1 uncultured Oscillospiraceae bacterium
CTTTGGCCTCGTTTGGCACTCTCAGTTCCAGAGAGGGTTTGACCTGGGTGGGATTCTGCTCCCCACCTTGGCCGCCATTTCCACCTTGGCCGCCATTTCCACCTTGGCCGCCTCCGATGTCTTTTTCGACAATCTTAACGTTCGTGTGGTCGGCCTGGCTGGGTTTCAGGTTCTGATCCAGCAGGGTCAGCACCGCCCCAGTGGGCAGGACGTCTTCCATGTCGTCATGGAAGTCCAGTTCGCCCAGATCCAGCTCCCGGGTCTCCTGGTTGCTCTCGGTATCCAGGCGCTCCAGAGAGGAGATGTATACGGAGATGACCACGCTGCCCTCCGAAGTTCCATCCGCTACAGAAAGGGCTTTCTCAATTTTGTCTGCGTGGGGGCCGGCGGGCGTGAATGTGACATTGGGGAACTGATCCCTGGTACCGCTGAAGTACAGATCCAGCTGGGCGCCATAGACGGGAGTGGTCAGATCCAGGTCCTGCAGAATCAGTTCCGCAGTTTTGGTGTTGCTGTCCAGGCCCCACTCCAGCACCGGGGTGTGCCCCTCGGAGCCGGATGCCCATGCCGGGGTGATCAGGGAGATGGCCAGCACAAGGGCGAGAAGAGTTCGACTGATGCGTTTCATCGTCCTGCCTCACTTTCCAGGGTGATCTCAGGCAGATCGTCTCCGCCGGGGCTGGCGGTCCACAGGGTCTCCGCGGTAACGCGCTGTTTCTCAGTGGATTCCGCAACGTCAGTCTGGAAGTATTCGGCCTTGATCATGTCGGGGAGGATGTTGATGCCGTCGCAGATGACGCCACTGTCGTCTTCATATGGAGTTTCCAGGTTCTGAAGTTGCCGCTCCGCCTCATCGTTGAAGACGAAGATGAAGATGCCGTCGCTGATGGTGCTGACGGCGCCGTCCTCGGGGATTTCCGCGAACAGGTAGGCTTCGCCGTCAATGGCACGTTCCACAATGGTCTGGTTCCCTTCCACATCCGTGGAGGAGAATCTGCCCAGGAGGCGCACACCGCCGAAGACGGGATCGCCCCGGTACGTCCCCACGGCAATCAGGGAGCCTGCCTCGATCACATCTCCGCCCATGTTGTAGCTTTGGGCGAGTCTGCCGATATGGGTCAGGGAGACGTCGTCGTTGACATAGCTGATCAGGTTGATGTTTTTGGGATCGAAGTCCTGGGGCAGGCCGGTGATGGTCACCTCGGTGGCATCGTAGGTCCAGATGCGGGTGTCATCGCTGTCTGCGCCGGGCTTGACGAAGTAGGTGAGGTAGTCCTGAGAGGGATCGGTGGCCAGATTTCCGGAACCGAAGGTCCCGGTCTTTTCGTGGGACAGTTCCTTCATGTTCCCTTCCTCGTCCTCTGCCTGGG
>CAYXVN010000307.1:1380-2437 GCA_964468565.1 uncultured Oscillospiraceae bacterium
CCTTTGATCTTGATGCCGCAGACGGGAGTCGGGGTCTTGAGGGTCAGGACAGCGGTACCGCCTTCCATGATCCTGTCAGAATACGCCTCTGCATCCAGAACCACGTCATAGGAGATACGAAGTTCGTCGCAGCTGCCGGAGGCAATTACCGCGCCCAGGGTGTCGTATGCATTGACGGAGTACTTGAAGGTGCGGTTGTTGGCCCCGCCCACGTTGTCCTTGAAGGTAACGGCCCCGCTGCCGCCCGCCATAACGAAGGCTACAGGGTTGCCGTTGCGGAGAATTTCGTAACCCTGGATGCCGGCGGTGCCGGAGGTGGAGATGCTGGGTGTGATGGTCACATCGATCTCACCGTTCTTCTCGGGATTCTTACTGGCGCTGACGGCCACGGTGCCGCTGGGATGGCCGAGACCGGCCAGTCTGTCGCGGCGGCTCTGATCCGACAGGTACCAGATGGCGCAATTTTCCTCAGGGCCATATCCGGCCATCTGATCTGTGACGTTCTTGCTGAGTTCCATGCCCCAGCGGGTGAAGAACTTGGTGAGATTGGTGTGGGCTACGGCAGAGGCGGTGAGGGCAACCTTCTCGTTATAGTCGGTTGCGCCATTAAAGTAGGTGCCGTCTTTCCACGCCTTGAAGAACTCGTTGTAGAACTCGAAGGGGTTCTCGTCGTCAAAGGCCAGGTGGAGCTGCCAGTACATGCCCAGCTGGGTGAATACGTTGCTGGCGGTGCCGGGATGGCCCTGGGCAGTCTTGGTGAAGATGTCCGGGTAGCGCTCTTCAAGTTCCAGACGGGACTTCAGGGTGCTGTTGTTGTCCGGGTCGTAGGTCTGGGCCAGAATGGAGTAGATGTTGTTGGTGCACTCCGCCTTGCCCAGTTTGTCCATATTGTGGCCGATTTCGTGTCCGATGCCCCAGCCGTAGAGGCTGTTGCCGGAGTCGCCGGTGAGCTTGGTGGGCTTTCCAGTGACCATGCCGGCGCAGGAATCGTACCCGATGCCGATGTGGTTGCCGGCGGCGTACATGAAGGCGCCGGTGAACATGGTCATGCAGCGGA
>CAYXVN010000308.1:0-2432 GCA_964468565.1 uncultured Oscillospiraceae bacterium
TCCAGTTTCTCCAGCAGCTCAAAGGGTATTCCTCTCTCATCGTCCCACCAGCCGTCACCTCTGGCTGCGTCCCGGGGGCCGGATACACTGCGCCAGGCAAGTTTCAGCTCCGCCATGACGCTGCCATATGTGGCGTTTTTGAAAACATTCCTGCGGGTTCCGTCCTGAATCATGCGGCAGGTGAGCATGGCGGAAATGCAGCTGATGAACTCAGACCCCAGGGTCTCATAATCCCGGTGTCCCAATCTTATGTCAGGCTCATTCCCCATGTGACAGGTATCAAAAACCAGCTGCAGGTACGGCTCATGCTCCCGGCATCTGCAGACAGCCTCCGGCGGCAGATCCCCATCCGACTGGAGGACCGAAGTTCCAAATATCCTGATCTTTTCCCTGTATTCTTCTGAAGAGAAACTGCCGTTTTCCCTGGTTGCCGTCGCATAGGCAACTTCCTCCTCACAGGCCCAGCCAGGATCTCTGAAGGCATAGAGAAATGTCCCGTCGGGAATCTGCTTCTCCGCATGGAGCAGCACTCTGTCTGACACTCTCAGCGCACCCTGAAACTCCAGCATGTCATGCTTCCTGATCCGCTCATCCCCTCTCTCCAGGGGTGTGACCCAGTGGAGATCCGGACGATCCTCCAGCGTATGGCGGAGCCGGTCCGGGGAAAACCCCTTATCGCAGAGCACGATGCCTCTGGTGATGTCGCAGTTTATGATCAGGGTGTCATATAAGTCCGCGTACAGTTCCTTTCCGGGAAAGACCTGTACACCCACCGGTTCGGCAGCCTCCAGGTCATAGGCATACACGATGCAGTTCTCTCCCCGGTTTTTTTCCCCGGACCTGGCGGTATAGCGGGACAGATCCCTGACCCGCAGGCTGTCCTCCAGGACCATTCCCCCGATGATCAGGTGGTGGTCCGGCTTCACATGTTTTGCCCTGCGTTCATAGAACAGCATTCTGGAATCCATGTCCGACCCGATCTCCTTCAGCACAGTGCGTACAGTGCCTTCAGAAAGCGGAATTCCCGGGTAGTATACCTGCACAAAGGACCTCTCGTAGAACTCCCTGAGTCTGCTGTCCGGAGTGTCCGGCCATATCACCCTCAGCATGGCGATGACCAGAATGGTAACTGCCCTGCGCAGGGGAAAGACGGACAGCAGATCGTTGAGAATGTCCTTCGTGAACTTATTGACAAATGCAGCGGCTCCGTATTCCGCACGTTTTGGCAGATTCTTCGGTATTTTTCCTTCCTCGCTCACCTGCTCCGGGCTCCCATCCTCCTCCCGCAGCGCCGCCACTGCCGCCTCTGCGGTCTCTGCGGTCTGCTCCGGCTTCCTGACCACCGGTACGAACTGCCCGTCCACGATGTGCCCAACGACCCTGCCGTTGATGGGCTTGGACCGTTTGGTCACCGGGTCGTACTTCACGCCACTGCGCTCCCTCACGGCCCAGCGCCGCGGCCCCGAGTGCCCGTTGTCATAAACCACCGTATTCACGGGCCTGGGAACCTTGCGGATTTCTTCGGGTACTCCCAATCATATCTCCCCTCTATCTGATTCATTTCGGCATCTCTTCGGCTGCCATAAAATATTACCACATGCCAACAGTGCAGTCAACCGTTTTTTTCCTGCAGCCATCCGGTCCCCGCTCTCCTCCGTCAGGGGGACAGAAGATGGAGCCCACTGCCGGCACGCAGACTCCCGGCTCAACAGCCCCGGAGCGGGAGAGATCTCCCCCGAAACAGAGATGCACCTCCCCCCTCGGACTGTCCCGGACGATTTCGCCGCAGTCCGGTGAAGGCAGCCCTGCACTTCACAGGTCTTCCCGAAGCGCACCCCTTTCAGAGGGATGCCGCGTCCGGCTGCCGAATTTACCCTCCCCAGGGACGGGCCGGTTTTGGGGTCCCCCCCTGCAGAGCCCCGGACTCTGACATATGCCCGGACCTCAGAGCAGACCGAAACCCCGGTCCTGCTGCAACTTCCGGCTGGGGGGACCTGTCCGGCAGGACCGGTGTCAGCCCCAGCCAGGTCTCCCACCCCGGAAACCTCTGCGGGACCAGGCTCCCGGCACGCTTAAGCTGCTGAGATCCTGTACGCACCTGAACTGCCCCGGTCAGTCCGGATTTCCGGAGATCCGGTTGGGCAGCTTCAGGCTGCCCAGGAATTCTGTAAAGCGCTCCTGCCTGGAGCAGGTGAAGAAAAAGCCCGGACCGAATACTTTCTGGATTGCCACGAAGTCCTCCGCCGCTGTCGGGTCATATGCGATGTCTGTCTGCATGACATATCCGCCTCGCCCAAGGACAATACAGTTGGCTGCTCTGAGTGCTGCAGCGATTCTGGCGGCAGGAATACGGTTGGGCCCCAGACTGAGCTGGATGAGGCGAACTGCCGTAAGAGCTGTGAGGCAGACCAGAAAGTGCCCCCGAATCCGGT
>CAYXVN010000309.1:0-2410 GCA_964468565.1 uncultured Oscillospiraceae bacterium
AATAGGTGCTGCCAACATTCACGGACAGAACTTCGGTTCTGTCCGTTTTTTTCGCTCTTCAGGGAGGCCACAGGATTCCGGCAGACGGGGGACATGGCGGCGGGGCCGCTGAAGGAGCAGAATCATGACGGCCACGGAGCTGATGACCTCCTCCGGCGGGAAGCCGGGTCGGGGCAGGAGCACCACCCTCAGCCGGATGGAGAAGAAGGACCTGGTCCGCTCCCAGGTGCAGGGGAGGGCAAACAGGATTTTCCCTGTGCGGATCGGAAGACCTCCGTCCGGGTTGAGACCCGATCCTTCCCGGACCGGGTATATCAGGGCAGCGCAGGGATGCCGGTCTCCACTCCTGCCAGCGGGAGGGGCCTGTCCCGGGAGGAGATCCGGGACCTCCATCAGATTTTCCAGGAGGAGGAGAAAGCGTGATGGGATTCCTGCTGCTCTTGCCGGACAGCCAGTTTCTCTGTGGGGGATCCGTGTGCTGGAATGGGGAGCAGGTGACTGTACTGTACCGCTGTTTCGTCCCCCGGGGAGCGGAGGGGACGGGTTCCGGTCTGCTCCACCCTGAAGTCTGCTGTGGAGCCCGGGGGTTTGCCTCTCCAGGCGAGGCGGGGGGCTTCCAGAAGGCAGAGCGGGCTCACCCCGGGTGCGGGAGGGAAATTCAGCGTGTCAGCGGAGGCTGCCCTGGTGGGGAGATGCCGGGAGAGGACCCGGAGTTCCTCCAGGGCAGCCTCCTGCTTTGTGCCCGGTGCGGCTGCACCATGGGGGAGACCTGGGGGAACGGTTTGGGCCCTTGCCCGGGGGGCACCGTTCTGCTATAATGGGAAAATCGGGCAGGCCCACCGGATCCTGCCCCGGCCCGGCAGGGAGATGCACTCTCCCGGTGGCGGCACCCCCGGCAAAGCCGGCGGAGGGGACGCTTTACAGAGGCCCGCCGGGGGTTTCAGGTGACCGGGTCGGCGGAGAGGGGGGACCATCTTGGAAACCGTGAAGGACAGGGTTCTGGCCTATGCCAGAGAGACCTACCACTCCATTCCGGACCGGCCCTTTCCCCGGTCTCCCGGATGCGAGGTGCTGCGCCACGATGACAGCCGGAAGCTCTATGCCCTGCTGAAGCGGGTGCCCTACGACAGACTGGGACTGGAGGGAGAGGGCCAGGTGGATCTTCTGGAACTGCGCTGCGATCCTCTCCTCAGAGGTTCTCTTTGCCGGCAGAGGGGATATCTTCCCGCCTGGCAGGCCCACCGGGAGAACTGGGTCACGGTTCTTCTGGACGGGACGGTTCCGCTGGAGGAGATCCTCCCGCTTCTGGACCTGAGTTTTCATCTGACCGGGCCGAAGGCGGTCTCCCGGACATGAAGAACCCCGGCGGCAGGGGACCTGCCCTGCTCTTCGGGCTGTGGCCATGTCCGGCACCGGGCCAGGGGGCGAAAGCGGAGAAATGCCCGGCAGAGGGGCGGTAAGGCGGGGAAGATCCCGAGTCCGGGCGGGGAAACTTTGGAAGAGTTACAGGGATTTCGGCTTGACGTCCGGGAGGGGACGCTGTATAATTTCACGTATTAGGTTAGACTGCCAATTTTCTGGCCGTATGGGACGAACGGCATGGAAGGGGAAACACTGCAGAGAGGTGATATGATGTCGCAATATCAGGAAAAACTGTCCTCTTACGATCTCTTCCTGGAACTGGAGGCCTTCACGGAGGGGCGCTCGACGCACGCCTGGAAATGCTTCGGAGCGCACCCGGCGAAGGACGGGAACGGTACGGAGGGATGGCTGTTCCGGCTGTGGGCACCCAATGCCCCCAAGGTCTCCATCATCGGAGAGTTCAACGGGTGGAAGGTGGGCCAGACCCCCATGACCAAGAAGGAGGGGGGCATCTGGGAGGCCTTCGTGCCCGGTCTCAAGCGGTACGACTCCTATCAGTACGCCGTGGAAGACGGCGTGGGCGGATTTGCCGGCAAGGCGGATCCCTACGCCTTCCACGCGGCAACCCGTCCGGATGTCTCCTCCAAGCTCTATGACCTGGACAACCCCGGCTACCAGTGGGGGGACCGGGACTGGCTGAAGCTGCGGGCGAAGCGGAACATCTACCGCCAGCCCATGAACATCTATGAGTGTCATCTGGGCTCCTGGCGCAAGACCGGGGAGGGGACCTTCCTCTCCTACCGGGACATAGCGGGCTATCTGGTTCCCTACGTGAAGGACATGGGCTTCACCCATGTGGAGTTTCTCCCTCTGATGGAGCATCCGCTGGATGCCTCCTGGGGCTACCAGTGCACCGGCTATTATGCCGCCACCAGCCGCTACGGCATTCCGGACGACCTGAAATACCTGGTGGATCAGCTGCACCAGGCGGGCATCGGGGTCATCATGGACTGGGTCCCCGCCCACTTCCCCAGGGACAGGTTCGGCC
>CAYXVN010000310.1:0-2397 GCA_964468565.1 uncultured Oscillospiraceae bacterium
GAGATCGCAGATATGATCTGGGCCCGCTTTCAGTTCCACCTCTCCCCCTCAGGAGTGGGAAAATTTCTGAGGAAGGTTGGTATTAATCTTCATCCGTAAGGTTTCCCCGTCTTCAGACGGTAACGGTAAGCGGTGAACGGACCCGGATGGTTGGCTTTTCCCGTGATCCCCAGGACCTGGACAGAGTCCGGGCAGGTGTGCAGCAGGGATGACTGGGGCGGTTCAGGCGCAGAGAGGATCTGTCTGTCCATGCTGAGAAGCACATCTGCCCAGATCCATGGTGATGTTCCGGGCCTGGCAGGTAATGTGAGCCGGGATACGTGATGCTTTGGAGTATGCCCCTTCAGATGTCCCGGAAGGGGGTGGGAGAGTCCGGGACCTTCGGTACGCCCCCGGGCAGTCAACTCAATGAGGTCAGGGCATTCTGCTCCAACCTGACCGGAAGGAGAATCAGGGGGCCGGTGCTGAAGCTGCCGCCTGGCAGAGGCTCCAGATCCGTCCTGAACTCCGCTTTGGTGCTGATGGTACAGCTCCATGACCTCCCCATCGCCGGCATCTGCCCCGCTGAGACTGGTGAACCACATGTGTGCGCAGGCTGGGGTTCCAGGAAGCATATGTCCTGAGCGCCCGGGTGCCTGTCGGGGACCTGAAGCACCGTCAGGGTCACGGAGTCCCGGGTGCTATCCGGATCCCGGCAGGCGGACGTCTTCACGGTGGTGAAGACACAAAGTCCGGAGGGGGAGGTTTTCTCACAGGTTCTGACCTGCAGGAGATGGGAGACGCCGGAGTCCTCTTCTGATCCCGTGCTCCGGACCCGGTGCTGCGGCCGATGGCGCCTCCCGTCCAGGAAAGCAAAGGAAAAGCCTTCGTTCCCCAATGGCAGGAACGAAGGCTTTTGGCCGTCTGGGCTCCCTGAAGGAGACCCTTCTTCTGGATTTCAACGGTCCATGCCGGGCCATTCATGGACCCACACCGTCATCTCCCCCACACCCCGGTTGTTCCAGAGAAAATATGGGATGAAGGTCAGCGTTTCACTGTGGAAGCGGGGCCTCTGATCCGCTGCGTACAGCCTGCCGTCCCAGTGCTGCTCCTCCAGGCGGTGCCCTTGGGCCAGGATTTTCAGCGTACCGGGAAAGGCCTCACTGGGAACCACCGTCAGGGGGGAGGAGGAATCCAGATACAGCCCCGGGAGCATGGGACCGTTGTCCGCCTCCTCCAGGCAGTACACCAGCGGTCCCCGGGTGACGGCCACCTTCCCGATGTCCTCCCGCAGGGCGGGATTTGCGTGATTGACTTTCACTTCCATGGTGAACCGGATGTGCAGCACGTCTCCCCGCTTCCACCTCCTGCGGAGGTAGAGATACCCGGCAGACTCTTTTGGGGGAGAGATTTCCTCCCCGTTCAGGAGCAGGCGCATATCCTCCGACCACCCGGGCCGGCGCAGGGCCAGTTCATGGTCCTCCTCCCCATCACCGGTGTAGGTCACCTCCACCTCTCCCTTCCAGGGCAGAGCGCTTTTCACCTGATAGCGGGCGTGATCCAGGGGATTGTGTATGTCCCCGCCCATGTACAGGTGAAGATAGGTGGTTCCCGCATCCACTGCCACGGCATAGCTTCCCAGAGATGCCAGCAGCCGGGCCAGATTGGGCGGGCAGCAGGCGCACCCGAACCAGGGCTGCCGCTCCAGGTCGATGTGGGCCTTGCGCTGATCCCTGCGGCTGGCCTCCGGCCAGACTTCCAGAGGATTGACGTAAAAGAACCGGGTGCCGTCCAGAGAGACGCCCGCCAGACAGGTGTTGAACAGGGCCAGTTCCATCACATCCGCATAGTCCCTGCGGACCTGGTTCTCCAGCATGCGTCGGGCCCAGAAGACCAGCCCGATGGAGGCACAGGTCTCCCCGTAGACGGTGTCGTTGGGCAGATCATAGTCGAAGGTGAAGGCCTCGCCGTACTCGGAGGACCCGATGGCCCCGGTGATGTACATCTGTTTGCGCACTACGTTTTCCCAGAGGCGGGTGCAGGCCTCCCACAGGGAGGTGTCTCCGGTCTCTTTCGCCACGGCTGCCATTCCGGAGTACAGGTAAACTGCCCGCACCGCATGCCCCTCCGCCGCTTCCTGCTGACGCACCGGCACATCCGCCTGGCAGTAGCGGTCCCCCAGCAGTCCGTCCTTCCAGTACCAGCGGTTGTGATACTTCTCCCGCTCCAGCTGAAAGTAGAGGGGCTGCTGTCCCCGCTGGTCCACAAAGTACTTTGCCAGGCGCAGATAGCGCTCCTCTCCGGTCACATGGTAGAGACGCACCAGGGCCATCTCCAGAATTTCATGGCCGGGGTAGCCGTGAAGTTTCCCCTCCTCCGGGCCGAAGGTGCGGTCGATGCAGTCCGCCAGACGGATGA
>CAYXVN010000311.1:0-2380 GCA_964468565.1 uncultured Oscillospiraceae bacterium
CCAGCAGGGCCTGGCCCAGCACGTTGTTGATCTTGTGGGCGCCGGTGTGGTTCAGATCCTCCCGTTTGAGGTAGATCTTCGCTCCCCCCAGATCTTCCGTCATCCGCCTGGCAAAATAAAGGCGGGAGGGGCGGCCGGCGTACTCGCACAGCAGTTCGTTCAGCTCCCGATTGAACTGGGGATCGTCCTTATAGTGGTTATAGGCCTCCTCCAGTTCAATGACCGCATTCATCAGGGTCTCAGGCATGTACTGCCCGCCGTGGATGCCAAAGCGTCCCTTGGACACAGCGCTCATTCCTTTCGTGCGGCGGCCACTGCCGCCAGTATCTTGTCCGGGTCCTTTCGCCTCTCCGTCTCCACCCCGCTGGAGATGTCCAGTCCCATGGGGTGAAGGGAGGCGATGGCCTGGGGGATGTTCTCCGGCGTCAGTCCTCCCGCCAGCAGGAAGGGGCGGGAGATGCCCCCCGCCAGGGACCAGTCGAAGACCTGGCCGGTGCCGTAGCCGTTGTCCAGCAGCACACAGTCTGCCGAAGAGGCCTCCGCCGCCTTCAGATCTTCCCTGCTGCGGATCCGGAATGCTTTCCAGAGGGGATATCCCGGCGCCAGGGCCCGCAGACGGGCCAGATAGGCCTCATCTTCATGGCCGTGCAGCTGGGCCACGGACACGGTCCCCTCCCGCAGAAGCCGGGCAACCTCCTCCGCCGGCCGGTCCACAAAGACACCCACCGGGGTGATGCCGGGGGCCAGGAGCCCACGCAGGCTCTGCACCTGCTCCGGAGTGCGGTTGCGGTGGCTTGGGGGGAAATTGACGATGAACCCGCACCAGTCCGGCCGGGCCCTGTTCACGGCCTGCACATCCTCCGGCCGCACCAGGCCGCAGATCTTGATCTTCGTCATCGCGCTGCCTCCCTCATGGCCGCCAGCAGGGCTCCCCGGTTCTCCGCACGCATGAGAACCTCCCCCACCAGCACCGCATCTGCTCCGATCCGCCCCAGGGCGGCGGCGTCCTCCGGCCCGGAGACGCCGCTCTCCGCCACATAGAGCACCTCCGGGGGGATCCGGTCCCGCAGCCGGGCCGCGTTGGAGAAGTCCACGGAAAAATCCTTCAGGTTGCGGTTGTTGACCCCCAGAATCCTGGCCCCCGCCGCCAGTGCGGAGTCGATCTCCGCCTCACTGTGGGTCTCCACCAGAGCCGCCAGGCCCAGGTCGTCACACAGGCCCAGGTAACGGGCCACCGTCTCGGTATCCAGAATGGCGCAGATGAGCAGCACCGCATTGGCACCCATCTCCTTCGCCTGGAAGATCTGATACTCGTCCACGGTAAAGTCCTTGCGCAGCATGGGAATGCGGATCTCCTCCCGGATGTCCCGGAAGATCTGATCCGAACCCAGAAACCACTTGGGCTCCGTGAGACAGGACACCGCGTCTGCCCCCGCCTGCTGGTAGTCCCGGGCGATCTCCCGGTAGGGAAACTCCGGGGCAATGAGCCCCTTGGAGGGGGAGGCCCGCTTCACTTCGCAGATGAAGGAGAGGCCGGGGCGGGCCAGGGCGGCGGCAAAGGCCACCCCGTCCGCCGGACCGCCCTGCCGGGCCCGCTCCCGCATGTCCTCCAGGCCAATCTCCTCCATGTCCCGGCTCACCCGGCTGCGGGCGTGCTGAGCCAGCTGATCCAGAATGGTCATGATGTCTCAGGCTTCCGGGCGGTTGGACACTTCGATGAAGCGGTTCAGCACGTGCATGGCCTTACCGGTGTCGATGAGGCGGCCGGCAATCTCCACCCCTTCCATCCAGTCACTGGCCGCGCCGCCCAGGTAGAGGGCCGCACCGGCGTTCATCAGCACCACATCGCGCCGGGGACCGGTGGCACCGCTGAGGATGTCCCGCACGATCTGGGCGTTTTCCGCCGGAGAACCGCCCACCAGGTCGCTCTTGCTGCAGCGGGTGAGGTGCAGCTGCTCCGGAGTGATCTGATAGCTGCGGAACCAGCCGTCCCGGAACTCACACACCTTGGTGGGGGCGCTGAGGGAGATCTCGTCCAGCCTGTCCATGCCGTAGACCACCATGCCCCGCTCCACGCCCAGGCTGATCAGCACCTGGGCAAGGGGCTCCACCAGGTACTCGTCGTACACCCCCAGAAGCATCATCTTCGGGCTGCCCGGGTTGGTCAGGGGGCCCAGAATGTTGAAGACCGTACGGAAGCCCAGCTCCTTGCGGATGGCCCCCACGTACTTCATGGAACTGTGGTACTTCTGGGCAAAGAAGAAGCAGATGCCCACCTCATTGAGCAGCTCGATGCAGCGCTGGGGGCTCTGGCTGATATTGACCCCCAGGGCCTCCAGGCAGTCCGCGGTGCCGCACTGGGAGGAGGCGGCCCGGTTGC
>CAYXVN010000312.1:0-2380 GCA_964468565.1 uncultured Oscillospiraceae bacterium
GACATGGCCTGGGCCGCCAGCCGCTATACCGAGGTGCGGCTGGACGGCATCTGCAACGAGATCTTCCGGGACATCGAGCAGGACACGGTGGACTTTGTGGACAGCTATGACGGCAGGATGAAGGAGCCCACCCTCCTCCCCACCACCTTCCCCAACGTGCTGGTGGCAGCCAATCAGGGCATTGCCGTGGGCATGGCCAGCAACCTGTGCGGATTCAACCTGGGAGAGGTCTGCGACACCACCATCGCCTTCCTGAAGGACAGCAACCATGACATCCTGTCCACCCTGCTGGGGCCGGATCTGCCCACCGGCGGGGAGCTGCTCTACGACGAGACCGCCCTGAAGGAGATCTATGAGACAGGCCGGGGCAGCTTCCGGGTACGGGCCAGGTGGCGCTACCTGAAGGCGGAGAACATGATCGAGATCTATGAGATCCCCTACTCCACCACCACGGAGGCCATTCTGGACAAGGTGTCGGAACTGACCCGGGCCGGCCGCTTCCGGGAGATCTCGGACATGCGGGATGAGACGGACCTGAACGGCATGAAGCTCACCATTGACCTGAAGCGGGGCACCGATCCGGATGTGCTGATGGCCCGGCTCTTCAAGGCCACGCCCCTGCTGGACAGCCAGTCCTGCAACTTCAACATCCTGATCGATGGCAGGCCCCGGGTCATGGGAGTGCGGGAGATCCTCCAGGAGTGGACCAGCTGGCGCATGAAGTCGGTGCAGCGGCGTACCGCCTTCGATCTGAACCGGAAGAAGGAGAAGCTCCATCTGCTGGAGGGTCTGCAGAGCATCCTGCTGGACATTGACCGGGCCATCCGCATCATCCGGGAGACGGAGGAGGAGGCCATGGTGGTGCCCAACCTGATGACCGGTTTCGGCATCGATCAGGTCCAGGCGGAGTATGTGGCGGACATCCGGCTGCGCAACATCAACCGGGAGTATATCCTCCGGCGCACGAAGGAGTCGGAGGCCCTCTCTGCGGAAATTGCGGATCTGGAGGAGGTGCTCCGCTCCCCGGAGCGCGTGCGCAGAATCATCATCCGGGAACTGCAGGAGGTGCGCAGGAAGTATGCGGTGCCCCGCCGCACCGCCATCGTCTATGAGCACGAGCGCAAAGACGAACCCGACGGGGAGGAGCCGGTGCCGGAGTATCCGGTGCACATCTTCCTGTCCCGCCACGGGTATCTGAAGAAGATCACCCCCCAGTCCCTGCGCATGTCCGGGGATCAGAAGTATAAGGAGGGGGACGGACCCTGCTACAGGTGGGAGAGCACCAGCCGGGCGGAAGTGCTGGTGCTGACCAACCGGTATCAGTGCTACCGGGGAAAACTCTCCGAAATTCCGGACACCAAGGCCAGTCTCCTGGGGGATTATCTTCCCACCAGGCTGGGAATGGAGCCGGAGGAGAGAATCATCTGGGCCTGCCTCCCGGGAGACTACCGGGGAAGTCTGGCCTTTTTCTACTCCAACGGCAAAGCTGCCCGGGTGGAACTGTCCGCCTACCAGGGCAAACGGAAAAAGCTCTCCGCCGCCTACTCGGATAAGGCATCGCTGGTGAACGTGATCCATCTGACCGAGGAGATGGAGGTGGTGCTGATCTCCGATGAGGGTCGCTGCATGATCCTCCACACCTCCATGCTGAAGTTCATGGCCACCCGCTCCTCACAGGGTGTGCAGGCCATGGCCCTGAAGCGGGGCCAGAAGGTGGTCCGGGCGATGAGTCTGGAGGACAGCGATATCTTCCATGCGGCCCGCTACCGGGTCAGGAGTCTGCCCGGGCGGGGCCTGCCTCTGGACATCGAGGACCGGCAGATAGGCTTTCTGGGTGAGCGCAGACGGTCAGAGGCGGCGAAGAAGACCGACCCGGAGGCGGAGCCGGAGGCCACATCCCAGCCGGGGCCGCCCATTGAGGCGGACACAGCGGAAGGCGAGGGAGGCCAGCTGAGCTTTCTGGACTGAGCGGCACCTCGCCCAACAGTCAATGGTATATTAAGGACCTTGATCCGTAGGGTTTTCGGACTCCTCGGGGTTTGGTTACAGATAACGGGCAGGTTCGCTCAGTGCCTGGCCATTCAGGGGAAACCAGGTCCCGGAGGGGTTCCAGCTTCCGTATCAGCCATCTGGACGGAGGCAGCAGGGGAAAAGGCGGAAGGCGGTGAGAGTACAGGCGGAGCCGGCTGGTCCCCGGAAATGGTCTTGGTCCGGGATCGGAATGGAAAGCCCCTGATGCCCACGGGAGGGTTCCGCCACGTCAGAATCTCCTGAAGGACGGCCAGCAGACCGTATGTGATCCGGCTGACGTATGATACTCCGGGCATCACCCAGGACGTGGTGCTGGGCATGGACCCGGGACGGACCAGCATCGGTGTCA
>CAYXVN010000313.1:0-2379 GCA_964468565.1 uncultured Oscillospiraceae bacterium
GCCCCTGGGAGAGCATCTGGGCGTCCGTGTTGGCGATGTTGCCCAGCAGCAGCTCGGTGCCCACCGAGAGAATTTCAACGGTATGTGACATGTCAGGAGAACCTCCCATATTTCCCGGTCTGGCCGGTGCTGCCCTATCCCTGATAGGTGAGAACCGCCGTCTGAGCCGGGGTATCTGCAGTCAGCTCCAGGGTGTTGCCCTCATAGCGGACCACATCGGAGCGCAGGGCCAGGAAGTCCTCCACGGGGCCGATGGCCTCGTAGCCGAAGGTGGCGGAGCGGTAGTGCATGGGGATGACCACCCGGGGCTTCAGCTGCTCTACCATGGCGGCAGCCTGGGCGGCATCGATGGTGAAGAAACCGCCTACGGGGATGAGTATGGCATCCAGACCCTGGAGCTTTTTCACCTGTTCCGGGGTGAGGGGGCAGCCCACGTCACCCATGTGGGCGATGCGCAGCCCCTCGGCACTGAGAATGCGGATGGTGTTGGGACCCCGCAGGGCGCCCTTTTCCGGGTCGTGCCAGGTTGCAATCTCCTCCACCTGGTAGGATGGTGTCCTGCCGGTGAGGGTCACATTCTGAACCGCATGGTGGTCCCCGTGTCCGTGGCTGCACAGCACCTGGTCCCCGGTGACCCGCAGGGGGGCGTACCCGGGAGGATTGCCGTCCTCGTAGGGATCAAAGACCGCCGTGCCTTGTGCAGTTTCCACAGTGAAGCAGGAGTGGCCGTTCCAGATCAGTTTCATGCAAGTTACCTCCTTCAGTTCCCTGCCCCGGAAACGGGGCACTTTGGGCATTATGATAGCACAAACAGGCCCGGAAAGGAAGTGGAGGCCCTGTTTTTTTTAGAAAGATGGGGAAAACCGACGCACTGGCTGTCCCGGTGCGTGCCGGCGGGAGAGGCAGCTTCGGCACAATGCCAAAAACGGCCACTCTTTTTGTACTTTGCCTGTGCCTTTCGCACAAAGATCATACAACTGTTAGGTTTTTCAGGGGATTTCGTGATTTTTTCGCCATCTTTTGCCCATTTCAGAGTTGAAATTCTCCTCCGATTGGACTACAATGGACGGGCCGACGGCGCCCCGGCAGACTGCCGGTCACCCGGCGGGAGGGGAAGGTTCCCCTGGCCGGAAGGGGGAGAGGACGTGCTGAACATTGTACTGGTGGAGCCGGAGATTCCCATGAACACCGGCAACATCGCCAGAACCTGTGCCGCCACCCGCAGCCGGCTGCATCTGGTGCGCCCCCTGGGGTTTGACATCAGCGACCGGGCGGTGAAGCGGGCCGGGCTGGATTACTGGCACATGGTGGACCTGCGGGTCTACGACAGCCTGGACGCCTTCTTCTCCGTCAATCCCCATCCGGACATCTGGCTTGCCACCACCAAGGCCCCCCGGGACTACACCCAGGCGGTCTTCCGCAAGGACTGCTGGCTGATGTTCGGGAAGGAGACAGCCGGTCTGCCGGAACCGCTGCGCATGCGGTACTGGGACCGGTGTATCCGCATCCCCATGCGCCCCGACGCCCGCAGCCTGAATCTGGCCAATGCGGTGGCCATCCTGGCCTACGAGGCCCTGCGCCAGCAGGGCTTTCCGGATCTCTCCGGCGTGGGCGAGATGGGGGGCGTACCCCACCCCTGAAATTCGAACCTTAAGAGAATCCCGAATGATTCCTGAGAAAGGAGCTTCTCGCATGAATTACAGCAAAAAAACGGTGAAGGACGTTGACGTCAAGGGGAAAAAGGTTCTCCTGCGCTGCGACTTCAATGTGCCCATGGCCAAGGACGGAAGCGGGGTCATTACGGATGACAAGCGCATCCGGGCCGCGCTGCCCACCATCCGCTACCTGCTGGACCAGGGGGCGGCCGTCATTGCCTGCTCCCACATGGGCAAGCCCAAGGGAGAGGTGAAGCCGGAGCTGTCTCTGAAGCCGGTGGCCGCCCGCCTGGGTGAGCTGCTGGGCCAGGATGTGATCATGGCCGCCGATGTGGTGGGCCCGGATGCCCAGGCCAAGGCCGCCGCCCTCCAGCCCGGTCAGATCATGCTGCTGGAGAACACCCGCTTTGAGAAGGGCGAGACCAAGAACGACCCGGCTCTGGCCAAGGCCATGGCCTCCATGGCGGAGATCTATGTCTCCGACGCCTTCGGTGCCGTTCACCGCGCCCATGCCTCCACCGCCGGCGTGGCCGACTACCTGCCCGCCGTCTCCGGGTTCCTGATTCAGAAGGAGCTGGAGGTCATCGGGGGAGCCCTGGCCAACCCCAGGCGGCCCCTGGTGGCCATTCTGGGCGGCTCCAAGGTCTCCTCCAAGATCGGGGTCATCCGCAACCTGCTGGAGATCGCGGACACCGTCATCATCGGCGGAGGCATGGCCTACACC
>CAYXVN010000314.1:0-2365 GCA_964468565.1 uncultured Oscillospiraceae bacterium
CTGTTCAAAGCCCCCAGCTGCCCCAGGGCCGGGCAATGCTCCGGAAGCAGGGGGAGGCTTCACATCCATCCCATCCGGGGAAAAGGGGCCCCTTCAGCGCTTCCGGACACCTGGCATCTCTCCATCGGATGCCATATCCGGCACAGGCCCCGTGGGGCAGACCACCCTTGCCAGATCCCTCCCGGCTCCATCCGTATCCATGCTCCGGCCCACTCCCTCTCCCGGGCCTCTCCTCCGCCGCCGGGACCCGGGGGATCCGGATCCTGCTTCTGCTGCTCCTGCGCCGGGGGGCAACTGCTTCTTGCGCCGGAGCGGGGGAACATGGTATACTGGAGGGGAGGCGGTGGGCACTCCCACCGGAGAGGAGGATGGGGCCGTGGAGGAGAACGGGGAAAAGATCGAGCAGCGGCTGCAGAACATGAAGAACTTCTACCGCAAGGTGGGGGATCTCCTCTCCTCCCTGCCGGATGTGGTGCCGGAGAAGACCCGCAGGCTGCTGCAGGACCGGATACTGGGGGATCCGGAGCTGGAGTCCCTGATGGAGGGGCTGGACACCCACCGGCCTCCCCGGATCTTTGTCATCGGGCGCACCGGCTCGGGGAAGAGCAGTCTCATCAACGCCCTCTGCGGGGCCTACGTGGCCCCGGTAAGCGACACCCGCAGCTGCACCCGGGGGGCTGTGGCCTACCCCTGCATGGACGGGGACCGGACCCTGATGGAGATTCTGGACACCCGGGGCACCGCGGAATCCCAGGGCCTGGAGGAGGGGGTCTCTGCGGAGGATCTGCTCTTCCGGCAGGTGGCCGCCTTCTCCCCGGACGCCGCCATTCTGCTGCTCAACGCCGCCCACCGGGATGCGGTGGATGAGGATGCCCGCCTGCTGCGGGATCTGCAGCTGCGCTACCAGAGGACCAACGGGGTCCCCCTCAGCGTCATCGTGGCGGTGAACAAGTGCGATGAGCTGGCCCCCTCCCGGTACAAGCTCCCCGCCGGCTATCCTGCCAGCAAGAAGAAGAACATCCAGGCGGTGGTCCAGTCCTGCCGGGAGATTCTGGAGCAGCAGCATCTGGTCTTTCAGCAGATCCTCCCCGTGTCCTCCCTGGTGGACTGGAAGACCCCGGAGGGGGAGGAGATCTCCGTGGAGGAGATCGGGGAACTGTCTCCCCGGGAGGTGGAGCGGCTGGAGATCGCCTTCGACGGCCGCTACGGGATTGAAGATCTGTATGACCTTTTGCATGATGCCATCCGGGACGCCGCGGCGCAGATGGGGCTCCGGATGGCCTTCCGCCTGGAAGAGGTTGTCCGCCGCATGGCCTCCCAGCTCACCGCAATCTTCTCCCAGATCTCCGCCGCCGTGGCCCTGACCCCCATTCCGGTGGCGGACATGTACGTGCTGCTGGTGGTCCAGTCCATCCTGGTGGCCCTCATCGCCTCCCTCAGCGGGCGGGACATTACGGCGGACACCGCCCTGGAGTTTGTGTTCAGCCTGGGCGGAGTCCTGGGGGCCGGCCTTACCTTCCGCACGGTGGCCCAGCAGGCCACCAAGCTGCTCAACGCCTTCTACCCGGCGGCGGGCAGCGCCGTCAGCTCCCTCATTGCCGCCAGCGGCACGGAGATGATCGGGAGAGCCGCCATCGGGTACTACATCGAGCACCACAGCCTGGATGAGGTGAAGGCCCACCTCCGGGAGGAGAAGAAAAAGCAGGGCTCTTCCGGCTCCTGACCTCCCGGCTCCAGGGAATGCCCTCTCCGGATGGAGAGGCGGGGCACCGGAGGGGGCTGAAGGGACCCCCATCCCGGTTGGCCCCGGCACATGGCGAAAGGCCGGAATCCGGGGCAGGGCGCCCCGGAAGACCCGGCCCGGAATTTCTGCCGAACTTCAGTTTCAGGGGATCCGAAGCTGCCCTTCGGGTCCCTTTTTCTCATTCCCCGGGGGCGTCCCCGGAGCATGAACACCGGATCAGGGTATGCCCTCTCCCCCGGCAGGCCGGGTGAACCGCCTCCGGGGAACAGGCGGGACAGAGATGCCTCCAGGGGGGCTTCCGGCTTTTCCGGGTCCCGGGGCGGACAGCAGAGCGCCTCCCATGTCCGGCGCCCAAAGTCCTGCAGCCCGGCCCCCCAGGGGGATAGAACTGCAGGGGGCGGGGACCGCCCCGGTCACTCCCCCAGGGCGGACTCCTCCTCCGCCATGTCCATGCAGTTCTCCGACCAGTCCGCCTCCAGGCCGGCGGCGAAGGCCTCCCGCACCACCAGCAGCTGGTTGATGGCCCGGGTGTAGGAGATGTAGATCTCGTTGCGGCTCATCTGGTCGATGAAGGTGAGCACCCCGTCAAACTCCAGGCCCTTGGCCGCCTCCACGGAGAGG
>CAYXVN010000315.1:0-2365 GCA_964468565.1 uncultured Oscillospiraceae bacterium
TACCAGGAGGGGGCCGCCACCCCCATCCTGCACAACCGGAAGGTGGCCGTGGTGGGCGGCGGAAACGTGGCCATGGATGCCGCCCGCTGCGCCAAGCGGCTGGGCGCCGATGTGCACATCGTCTACCGCCGCTCCGAAGCCGAGCTGCCTGCCCGTGCGGAGGAGGTCCACCACGCAAAGGAAGAGGGCATCATCTTCGACCTGCTGACCAACCCTGTCTCCATCGAGGGCGATGAGAAGAACAACGTGCAGTCCATCACCTGCATCCGCATGGAACTGGGCGAGCCTGACGCCTCCGGCCGCCGGCGCCCCATTCCCATTCCGGGCAGCGAGTTCAAGATGGAGGTGGATGCCGTCATCATGGCCCTGGGCACCAGCCCCAACCCCATGAGCTACGATGGAACTCCCGGGCTGGAGACCACCCGCAAGGGCTGTGTGGCCGCCAATGAAAAAGGCTGCACCTCCTGCCCCAACATCTTCGCCGGCGGCGATGCCGCCACCGGAGCCGCCACCGTCATCCTGGCCATGGGAGCCGGCAAGGCTGCCGCCCATTCCATGGATGAGTACATCCGCAGCAGGGCCTGAGATCAACACGCAGGCGGCGGACAGCCCCCCTTAGGACTGTCCGCCGCCTTCGGAAAGGAGGGGCAGCCATGGATGCCCTGGAACTGATCCGCTCCCGCAGAAGCACCCGGGCGTTTCTGCCCAGGCCGGTGGAGCGGGAGAAGCTGGAGCAGATTGTGGAGGCAGGCCGCTACGCGCCCAGCGGGGGGAACTGCCAGAGTACCCATTTTCTGGTGATCACCTGCCCCCAGGTGCTGGCGAACCTGGCCAGGCTGGTGGAGTACGAGTTTGCCGGCATGGAGATTACCGAGGATATGTACCCCTCTCTTGCCAGGTCCATCCGGGCCTCCAAAAAGGGGGGCTACGTGTTTCACTACAATCCCGCCGCCCTGATCATCACCGCCAACCGGTGGGACTACGGCAACAGCATGGCCGACTGTGCCTGTGCCCTGGAGAACATGATGCTGCAGGCCAATGCCCTGGATCTGGGCAGCTGCTGGATCAACCAGCTGCGCTGGCTCAGCGAGGATCCGGTGCTGCTGCAGGTTCTGAGAAATCTGGGCATGGAGAACAATGAGCGGGTCTTCGGGGCGATGGCCCTGGGCTATCCCGCTACCAAGGACGGCCTGCCCCTGCGCACCCCCCTGCCCCGGACCGGATATCCGGTCACGTGGATCGAGTGATAGACCGGACAGGGAAGGGACCCGGCCGTTGAGGACCGGGTCCCTTCCTGACTTTCCTGTCAGATGTGCCCTCCGGGGAGAGTCCAGGGAGGGCTGGCGCCTTCAGGATTCCGGGTGCCGTTTTCCGAAGAAGGGGCGACACATGCCGGAAGGCAGAAAAACAGGCGGACGCGTTGGCGTCCGCCTGCAGAGCTGTTGGGAAAGGAGTCAGCCGAGGGTCACCAGCAGGTCGTCGGTGTTGACGGCGGTGCCCTGGGTGGCGGCAATGGACTTGACGGTGCCGTCCACGGGAGCGGAGACCTCAATCTCCATCTTCATGGCCTCCAGGATGATCAGCACATCGCCGGCGGTGACAGTCTGACCGGGCTTGCACTCGATCTTGAGGACGTTGCCGGGCATGGGGCTGCGGACAGCGGTCTCACCGGCGGCAACCGCAGCGGGAGCGGCGGCAGGAGCGGGGGCCGGGGCAGCGGCGGGGGCCGGAGCGGGAGCCGGCGCAGCCACCGGAGCCGGGGCAGGAGCGGCTGCGGGAGCCGGAGCAGGGGCAGCGGCAGGAGCTGCGGCGGGGGCATCGGGCTCCCCGTGTTCGATGGCCACCTGATAGGTCACGCCGTCCACGGTGACCACATAGTTGCCCGGGGTGCTGTCCAGCACGCCCATCACCAGATGAGGCGGCTGATAGGAGGCGGCGAAGGGGGGCACGGGACGGGAGGTAACCCCATTCTGGGTGCCGGAAGGCGGGTTGGTGTAGTACACGTGGCCCTGCCAGGCGGGCATGGGAGGCAGATCCTCCTTCTTGGGGGCGGCGGGAGCCGCTTCCTTCTTGGCAGGCGCTTCCTTCTTGGGGAAGCCGGCCTCCCGGTCCTTGAAGAAGGCCATGGCCACCTGGGGGAAGGCGATGTAACTCAGCACATCCTCGTCGCTCTTGGCGATGGAGCCCAGCTCCGCCTTGGTCTTCTCAAACTCGGGTTCCAGGGTGTCGGCATAGCGGCCCTCGATGACGGGGGTGTCGCCCAGGATCTTCTTCTGGACCTCCTTGTTGATGGGAGCGGGGGTGCGGCCATATTCGCCCCGGCAGTAGGCCTTGACCTCTTTGCCCACCACCTTGTAGCGCTCGC
>CAYXVN010000316.1:0-2360 GCA_964468565.1 uncultured Oscillospiraceae bacterium
GCGCTTGAATGGCATTCAAGAGGTCAGCGGTTCGATCCCGCTTATCTCCACCACGTTAAAGCAGACTCACACGGTCTTTCGGATCGTGTGAGTTTTCCTGTCTCCGGGCATCCGGGGACTTTCAGAGGGGGAAGGAATCATGAGGACACTTTATCTGGACTGCGGCATGGGCGCTGCGGGGGACATGCTGGCGGCGGCGCTGCTGGAGCTGCTGCCGGATCCGGAGGGCTTTGTCCGGGAGCTGAATGAACTGGGGATACCCGGGGTGGAGATCACCAGGGACACCGGGAGCAGGTGCGGCATCACCGGTACCTTTTTCCATGTAAAGGTGAAGGGGGTGGAGGAGGAGTCCGGAGACCATGCCCACCCCCATGGGGATGCCCAGGGGCATGGGGAACACACTCATGCCCAGGGCGGCGGGGAGGAGAGTGACCACCACCATCACCATCAGCACCGCACCATGGAGGAGATCACCGGCATCATCTCCGCCCTTCACCTGCCGGAGGCGGTGGAGGGGGACGTGCTGGAGGTGTACCGGCGCATCGCCCAGGCGGAGAGCCAGGTCCACGGGGTGCCGGTGACGGAGATCCATTTCCACGAGGTGGGCACCATGGATGCCATCGGGGACATCACGGCGGTGTGCCTGCTGATGCACCGTCTGGCCCCGGAGCGGGTGCTGGCCTCTCCGGTCCATGTGGGCTGGGGGCAGGTGCACTGCGCCCACGGCATTCTGCCGGTGCCCGCCCCCGCCACCGCACGGATCCTCCAGGATGTGCCCATCTACGGGGGTGAGATCCGGGGGGAGCTGACCACCCCCACCGGTGCCGCCCTGCTGAAGCAGTTTGTGACGGAGTTCGGGCCCATGCCGGTGATGCGGACGGAGGCCATGGGGTACGGGCTGGGCAGGAAGGAATTCCCCGCTGCCAACGTGCTGCGGGCCATGCTGGGAGAGACGGAGGACCGGGGGGATCAGGTGCTGGAACTGGAGTGCAACCTGGACGACATGAGCGGGGAGGAGATGGGGTTTGCCCTGGAGCGCTGCTTTGAGGCCGGGGCCCTGGACGCCTGGACCGAGAGCATCGGGATGAAGAAATCCCGCCCCGGGACCAAACTCCAGGTGATCTGCCCGGAGGAGCTGGGTCAGGTGCTGGTGGAGACTCTCTTCCGCCACACCACCACCCTGGGCATCCGGGAGCACCGCTGCCGCCGCTACCGGCTGGAGCGGGAGGCGAAACAGGTGGACACAGAATATGGTGTGATCCGCCGGAAGGATGCCTCCGGCTATGGGGTGGTCCGCTGCAAGTATGAATACGAGGACCTGGCCCGCATTGCCCGGGAACAGGGTCTGAGCATTGCCGAAGTGCGCGCCCGCCTGCCGGAACTGCCGCAGCAGAGCTGAAAAAAGAGACAGATCCCCGTTCCCCAGGCGATGCCTGAGGGGAGCGGGGATCTCTGTGTCTGGAGAGGCGGAGGGGGATGGGAGCAGGGCTGAGACTGCGCTCCCCGCCATGCACTGCCGGCACCGTTCCAGCCGGATGGAGGAGATTCCTCCGGGAGGCAGCAGGGTCTTCTCCCCTCTCTTATCAGCATGGTCGGGGCCGTCAGCTGCAGGCCTGGGGGTATTCGGTGCAGAGGAGACGGTAGGGAGGTTCATCTTCCTCAATGGCGGGAAAGCGCCCCATGGGAGGTTCGAAGCGGTTGTCCCTGTTGTCGTCGTTGCACTGGCTTACTTCACCCAGAAGAACAGGGCCGGATCCGGGCTGTACCGAGAAATCGTGGTACAGATGGGGCTGGATGGAGATGCTCTCTCCAGGCCGGAGGGGCACCTGGGTTCCGGGGGAGACGGTGCGCACACAGCCGTCCAGGTGGAGGACAACCGGGCCTGACCTGTCGATGCTCTCGTCCGGCAGAGAGTTGTAGACCCGGATGAGGACGGTACCTCCCCCCCGGTTGATGATGTCCTCCATTTTGATCCAGTGAAAGTGCATGGGGGAGTACTGGCCCTCCCGCAGATAGAGGAGCTTCTCCGCGTATGTTTTGGGGTAGCGGTCTGCCAGCTGACGGTTGCCGTTGCGGAGAGTGATGAGAGAGAAGCCCAGGTGGGCGAAATCGTCCTGCCCGTAGTCGGTGATATCCCAGCCCAGTCTGCAGTGGCGCACCTCGTCGTACTCATGGCCCCTGCTGCGCCACTGCTCCGGAGTGAAGGAGCAGAAGGGAGGCAGAAAACAGTGGCAGGCCTGGCACATGGCCTCCATCTCCCGCAGGGCACAGTTGATTTCAGATCGTTTCACGGTGATTCCTCCTTGTGGCGTTTGGCAGCAGAGGCCTGCCCGGACCCCTGGGCACTGTCCCGGGGAAGG
>CAYXVN010000317.1:0-2345 GCA_964468565.1 uncultured Oscillospiraceae bacterium
GTCTCCGCGGCCCACCCCTGCCCCCTCCCCCGCCTCAGGCAAACCGGAGCAGACCTCAGCTCCCCAGGCCGGTCCCCCCAAAAGCCGCATTGCCGGCCGGCGTCAGGCCGGCGTTTCCAAAAAGCGGATCCTGGGCCGGCAGAAAGGCCGCCGGCAGATGGAGCCGAACTCCGCCAGCCCGGAGAAGACGGCCCGCACCGGCAAGGTGGTGTCCCTCACCTCCGGGAAAGCCGCCGGCCCCTCCCCGGAACAGACCCGTCCCCCCCGAACCCGCAGCACCCTGGAGCCTCCGGCGCCGCCGGTACAGGAAGAGACCCGGACCCCGGAGCAGGCCCGGAAGGCTCAGAACCGGTCCGGACCGGACAGCCCGGTCTCCCTTCCTAAACACCGGGGCTCTCTCACCTCCTTCATCCAGGGGGTCTCCCACCAGGGGGACCGCTATGCGGACAGCATGTACGGGGACGAGGAGGAAGAGGAGAGCGTGGAGGAGGTCCGCCGCCTGGAGACCCTGATCCCCGGCACCGACCGGGAACTGGGGGAGCACATCCCGGAGGAGCCTCCCCAGCCCCTCAGCCCCCGGCGCACGGACCGGGAGCGCAATCATCTCCGCTTTCACTTTCCCCTCTCCCGGGAGGATCCCATCCCCCCGGACACCGCCCCCTCCACCCTGGCCAAGGCCTTCGGGCGGGGCATGCAGAGCCTCTGGAACCGGCGCAACCTCCTGCTGGTTCTCTTTTTCTTTTCCCTCCTCCCCTTTGTCACCCCCGCTCTGGGCATCTCCCTGCCCACCGGCCTGGACCGGCCCCGGATTCAGGCGGGCTTCTCCGCCGGCCTGCTCCTCTTCGGCATCTTCCTCAGTCTGGATGTGCTGGCCATGGCCATCTCCCGGGCCCTGGAGGGCCGCTTCGGCATGGACCTTCTGATGGTCTTCGGGTGCCTGTTCACCCTCCTGGATGCCATCGCCCTCACCGTCCGGCCCGGGGAGTCCCAGCGGGTCCCCTACGTGGCGGTGATGCTGGCCTGTCTGCTGGCCAACGTCCACGGCACCGGTCTCCGGCGCACCGCCCAGCGCCTCTCCTGCCGGGCCGCCTCCGCCTCCTCCGTCCCCTTCCGGGTGACCCTGGACAAGGAGAAGTGGAACGGCAAAGACACCTTCTGCAAGTGGAACGGGGGGCTGGAGGGCTTCGGCAGTCAGATCCAGATGGACGACGGTGCCCAGCGGATGTTCCGCCTGGTCTGTCCTTTCCTGCTGCTTTTATGTCTGGTACTGCCCCCCATCATCACCTGGGACCACTGGAATGACCTGCTGTGGGCCTACTCCGCCCTCTTCGCCTCCTCCTCCGCCCTGGGCTCCGCCATCTGCTACGGCCGCTCCTTCCACCGCATCGCCCGGCGGCTGCTGGGCAGCGGTGCCAGCCTGGCGGGCTGGCCCGCCATGCGGGACTCCCGGAAGGGCTCCCGCATCCTCATCACCGACAGTGACCTCTTTCCCCCCGGCACCATCACCCTGAACGGCTACAAGGTCATGGGGGACTTTCCCCAGGAACGGGTGCTGGCCTGCACCGCCACCCTGCTGCGGGACTCCGGCAGTCCCCTGACCCGGATCTTTCACGATCAGCTGCGGGCCATAGGAGGGCTGATGCGCAACTCCGTCTCCCTGAAGCTCCACGAGGGGGGCATCTCCGCCTACATCCACGGGGACCGGGTGCTGGTGGGCTCCGCCGCCTTCATGGATCTGATGGACGTGGAAATGCCCCCGGGGCTCAGCGTCCGAAGCGCCCTGTACTGCGCCATCAACGGGGATCTGGCGGGCATCTTCGCCCTCAACTACTCCCTGCAGGACTCCATAGGTCCCTCCCTGGGGGTGCTGATGCGGGAGAAGGTGAGCCCGGTTCTGGCCACCCGGGACCCCAACCTGATCCCCGCCATGCTGCAGCAGCGCTTCCGCCTGGCGGCGGACAAGATGGACTTCCCCCCGGTGGAACGGCGCCGGGAGCTGTCCCAGGAGACCCAGGACCACGACCCCGTCCTCACCGCCCTCATCTGCCGGGAGGGGCTGTACCCCCTGGCGGAGGCGGTGATCTCCGCCCGGCGCATGCGCCGGGCCACCCTGCTGGGCGCCGGCCTGTGCTGCCTGGGCTCCTTCCTGGGAATCCTCCTCTCCGCCTACCTGGTGTCCGTCTCCGCCTACGGCTCCCTCTCCGCCTTCAACCTTCTGATCTACATGCTGGCCTGGTTCTTCCCCGTCTGGCTCCTCTCCGGCTGGGTGGACCGCTTCTGACTTCTGCCCGGGGGCAAGAGCGGCAGGTCTATCTCCTGATATCCGGACAGGGGCCCGGTGGCAG
>CAYXVN010000318.1:0-2336 GCA_964468565.1 uncultured Oscillospiraceae bacterium
CGGTCACATGGGAGTAGCAGATATCACTCAGGAAGTTGATGCTGCGGCGCTCCTTGCCGGGATCAATGGTATATCGCATGGGAACCATCCTTTCAGATCATTTTCTGCGGGAATCTGGGAGATTGAAAACGGCGGCGGCGCCGGGCACAAAAGGGCCGGTACGCCGCCGCCTTCTTTCGCTTCTGGATCGGGACCGTGCTACAGTCCTGCTGTGCGGATGGAGCGGGCAATCAGTTCGCCTGCCTCCCGCCAGCCGTCCATGAAGTGGGGGATAAAACCGTGGGCAGTGCCCGGAAAGCGTTTCATGGTCACTTCCACCCCCAGAGAGGCAAGCCGGTGGCCAAATACTTCATCCTCAAAGCGGAAGCCGCAGGTTGCAGCCGTGCAGATAACCGTGCGGGGCAGCTTCGCCAGCACTTCATCCGAGGCCTTCTCCTGAACACAGTAGGGATCATTCAGCACTTCCGGACGCCCTCCGGTGTAGAGTTCCGTGAAGGCAATGCCCCGATTGGCCGGCTTCAGCCAGAATTCGTCTTCTTTGACCACTTCCGGATCATACTCCATGGTGACCGGACCGTAGCCGTTCACGAGCAGACAGTAGGGGCACTCCCCGTTCTGTCCCGCCCACATGGCTGCACCCGTTGCCAGTGTACCACCGGCACTGTATCCCCCGATGGAGATCCGCCTGGGGTCACAGTCCCATTCGGCACAGTGGGCCCGGACATACCGTCCGACGGCCCGGCACTGGTCCAGGGCCACCGGATACTCTGCCCGGTCGGACAGAGTGTAATCCACATCCACCACAACACCCTGAATGGCATCCGCCAGCCAGGCGCTCCACAGGGAATCGTTGATCTGGTGGGGGCACACAAACCCTCCCCCGTGGATGTTGATGTGAACGGGACACTCTGCCTTCCGGTTCTTTGCGCTGAAAAGGTCAATGGCATACCCAAACCCGTCCACCGGTGGCATGGCCGTATGCTCCCGGACTGCCAGCTCCGCAAAGGGATAGCACTCCTCAGGATACCGGAACTCCCCGTGGAACTTCGTGCTCCCCTGCAGATAGCGGGCCATCTCTTCCCGTCTTTCCGGACTCACGCTCATCTTATGCTGCCTCCCTCACTTTGCGGCCTTTTTCTTTTTGCGGGCCTTGTTGATCATGGGACCCACCACACTGAAGACAGCGATGAGGATGAAGATCAGGGAGATGGGGCGCTTGAAGAACATCAAATAGTCGCCCCGGGCATAGGAGCAGCCCATGCGGAAGTAGCTCTCAATCTTGCTGCCCAGGATAAAGGCCAGCATCAGCGGGGTGGAGGGAATGCCGAATATGTCCATAACAATGCCCAGTACGCCAAAACCCAGAACTAAGTAGACACTGAACATGGAGGTACTGGACGAGAACGCACCCATGAAACAGATGACCAGTATGGCGCTGAACAGGTAGTGATAGGGAGCCTTCAGCAGATAGGGGAACCAGCGCTTGGTCAGCAGCTCGGTGATGAGGATGGTGATCGAGGAAATCAGCACCGCCAGGAAGATCAGAGCGGCAATGTCCGGGTTGGTCTTAATGAACATGGGGCCTGCCTGCAGACCGTGGATGGTCATGGCGGACAGCAGCAGCACCGTGGTGCTGTCACCTGGAATACCCAGGGAGATCATGGGGATCAGGGCCCCGCCGACACCGGCGTTGTTGGCAACCTCCGTGGCCCAGATGCCCGGCTCATAGCCGGTTCCGAAAAGCTCGGGGTGTTTGTCCATGCTCTTGGCCGCGCCGTAGGCGATCAGGTTGGAAATACCGGAGCCCATACCGGGCAGGAAGCCGATGCCCAGGCCGATGAGCAGGGAGACAATGATGACCCTGAGATTATCCGTAATGTCTTTGATGGTCAGGCCGATCCCGCCAAGGGAGGAACTGTCCACTTCGGGCATCTCCTGCTGACCCTTGGCGTAGCTGGTGGCAACCTGCTGCAGTGCGAAAGTACCCATCAGCAGGCAGACCACATCAATGCCGCCGTACAAATTGGTGTTGCCGAAGGTGAAGCGCAGCTGGTTGGTGACCTGGTCGGCACCTACGAAACTCATCCACAGCCCGATGAAGGCGGCCAGCAGACCCTTATAGATGGACCCGTTGGAAAGGCCGATGACCATGGTGATGGCCATGATACACAGGGAGAAGTACTCCCAGGGTCCCAGTGCCAAGGCGATGTCCGCAATGGCACCGGAGCAGAGCATGGCCACAATGATGGAAACGAAGGTGCCGATGAAGGAACCTACGATGCCGATGGAAAGTGCCTTGGCCGCCTTGCCCTTCTTGGTCATGGGATAGCCGTCAT
>CAYXVN010000319.1:0-2315 GCA_964468565.1 uncultured Oscillospiraceae bacterium
GGCAACTGCAGCAGGGAGAGATCCCCGCTGGCTGAAGGTAGCAGTTACCGGATGGACTGCAGCTCCCGCAGAATCACCTTATAAATGTAGTACAATGTAGTACCCTGCTACTCCGGCTGGGGCCCAGGCAGGTCCCAGGCCAGTCAGAAACCCATGGGCCTCCGGCTTTCACAACGTGGCCAGGATGGAGATGGAGGGAGTGGGATATCCTGGGATTTCAGCCCTATGGGCCTGGGAGACCTTCCTCCTCCCCTGCACCGAAAGCTCTGTTCCCGCCCCCCCGCGGACATTCAGGGACACCCGCCCGGAGGGCACTGTTTCCCGCAGGAGGCACCGCTCCGTCCGGATGTGAGTCCCAGATCCGTACCCCTCTCTAGGCGATGAGAGGCGAACCCACCGGGACGATCTGCAGAGGGCGGCTGCAGCAGGGGAGAGATCCCGGCTGCCCGCCGGATGGGCTGCAGGTTCCGGAAATCTCGTTCCAATGAGAGCGCCGCAGCTTACCGTTCCGGCTGGGGTATGGGCAGCTCCCAGGTCAGAGCCGGATGGGCGGCCCGGACCTGGAAGCATGGCAGCCGTGGGTACGGAAGGAGGAGTCAATCCGGAGGCTGAGGCCTCCACCCTGCAGGTCTGGCACAGACCTTCCTCCCCCGCCGGGCTGAAACTCCCCGGCAGATCCCCTCAGGAGGTGCCCTGCCCCGGTCCATGGATCTCTGTGGAAGGTTCAGATGCTCCCCCTCAGCAGCTGCTGCAAAGCAGAGAGCAGCGAGAGATCAGCCTGCACCGCCGGCCCGGTTGTGGGCCTCAGCCACACAGAACGACCCCGGATGAGGAAAAACCCCGTTCCGTGTGAACCGGAACGGGGTATCATAGATATACTTCCGGGGACTCTAGCAGGAGAGGCCTGGGGGCAGGGACAGACCTCAGCCCTTCAGGGCGCCTCTTGCCCCCATGGAACTCCGGAACTCTGCTGCCGGTAGATGTCGCTCTCGAAAACCCCCAGGACACTCTTCTTAAGGTCATCGCTGCTGAGAAGCATGGAGTAGAATTCCTGGTTCTGGTCCAGCCCCTCAATCAGGGCGTCGTCGATGCCGTCATAGAAGGCAAATTCGAAATCCTTCTCCGTATTGTTTCTCGCCGCTGTCTTCAGCTTCTCGGACTTGAGCAGAATGTCCCGGATCTGCAGCAGGGCCTTCACTGCCACATCGCTGTCATAGGAGCTGCCCATGCGGGCGTTGATGTCCTCGATGATTTTGCTCAGCTTCTCCGTCTTCGCCTCGGACAGACTGATCTGATCCTTCTGGGGGAGCCGGACGATGGGATCTGAGACCAGAGTGTCCCCGCCGTGAGTCTCGCCCCGCTTCTGCACGAACTGGTCCGCCCGGATCTTCCCCCGCAGGTCAAAGCCGGGACCGGGGCCGGCCGCATTGAGCATGGGGAGCAGGTAGGTGAGGAAGATATACTTCCGGTGCAGGTCCGGGTCCTTGAAGCAGGTCGCCTGGAGCAGAAATTCGTAGAAACGGATGAACCCCCGTATCTTGAGCCGAATCTCCGCCTGCTCCCTCTGATCATGCTTCCTGATGGCCTTCTCCGCCTTCCCAAGGCAGAACCGCAGCTTCTTCTCCTCTGCCGGAGTCACATTCTTCTTATTGCGCTTCCGCAGCACAATATCGCTGAAATCCTGGATGTCCACCGGATCCATAAAGAGGTATGCATCCAGCTCCGCCTCCAGATCATAGATGTGCCGGGGGTTCACGTTCCCCGAGAGGATGGTGGCGGTGTAGAAAGGTGCGAAGGCATTCTGGATCTCCTCGTAGGTGTTGACAAAGTCCAGGATAAAGGTCTTCTTCTCATAGGGCGGGCAGATGCGGTTCAGCCTGGAGTAGGTCTGGACTGCGCTGACCCCCCGCAGCTTCTTCAGCACGTACATGGCACACAGCTTCTTCTGGTCGAAACCCGTCTGGTACTTGTCTGCCACGATGAGGACACAGTAGTCATCGGTATCAAACCTGGCCGGCAGCTGGTCCTCCCGGAACCCGTTCATGCCGGCCTCCGTATACTCCGCCTCATCGCCGTCCAGCTTCACCGTGCCGGAAAAAGCCAACAATGCCGCAATGCCGGGGGAGCCCTTCCGGCTGATGTAGGTCTCATAGGCCTGACGGTACTTCACGGCAGCCTGGCGGGAGGGGGTAACCACCATCGCCTTGGCCGTGCCCCCCAGCTCTCCCATCACCACGTTCCGGTAGTGCTCCACGATGATGTGAACTACTCGGTGCTGAAGCGCCGAGCATCAGCGGCGATACAAAGGCCCACTG
>CAYXVN010000320.1:0-2295 GCA_964468565.1 uncultured Oscillospiraceae bacterium
CCTGCTCCCGGCAGCAGCCCTCCCGGATCAGGGAGATGCAGCCGGGCACATCCACTTGGGCCGGGCAGGTGACACACAGGGGATGGGGCAGCTGAGGCCGCAGATCTGGACGTGGCACAGGCGCAGGAAGCCGAGGCGTAGGTCTGCCCAGGCTGACTGGCGCTGATCCGGCGGCTTATGTCCCGCTGAAGTTCCTCCGGGACGGTCTGGGCACGGTGGGGCGTGTCAGGCGAAAGCCGTGACAGAATTCGGAAGTTCCTCCTGTTTCGGTTTTCGCCGGGTCCGCTCCTGCTCCGGGGGAGGGGTTCCCCATTCCGGCCTTCCCCTCCCCCGGGGGGATTCCCGGACCTGGCAGGGCGGGGGAAAGGTGCCCCGGAGGGGGCAGCCTGCAATGTGTCCTTCATGCGTGGAGCACATGACAGAGCGGTGTTATCATACCGGATATGGATGACAGAGGCAGGCCGTTCCGGCGAACTCCGGGGGGAAAACCTGGTGATTTTCCCCCCGGATCCGGCTGTTCTTATGGCCTGCTGCCCACCCGGGCGGAACTTTCGGTTTCTCTCCCCCTGTTGGTCCTGTTTCCGGAGAGGGATCCCGGAAACAGAAAGGGCCCCTGCCGGCGGCGGGGGCCCGAAAAGGGTACAGGGAAAACTGAGGATCAATTCTCTGCAGGGGCGGGAGCGACCTGATCATACAGGGCCACCATGTCGCCCGCCAGCCGGGCCCGGGTGTAGGGGGCGCCCAGCTGGTCTGCAGGAACGGAGCCGGTGTAGGAGACGGAACTGGAAGTGAAGAAGTCCTGGGCCTGGGCGTTGGTGAGCACCGCATCGGGGGCACCCACCTGGATGCCCTTCTCCCTGGCCCAGTTCATGCCGGCCTCGTACCAGGTGGAGCCGGTGGAGGTGTCCACCCCGGCCATGCGGGCAAAGGAGGTGGCCAGCTGGGCGTAGGTGACGGAGCCGGCGGGGGTGAAGCTGCCGCTGCCGGTGCCGTTCATGATGCCCAGGAAGGAGGCGGACTGGATATCCTCCTCCAGCTCGGGATCATAGGCGCCGAAGGCGGTGGTGGTGAAACCCACAGGGGTGTCCTGATAGAACTGGAGGGTGATGCGGCTCTCTCCGAAGAGGTCGTCATAGCCGGAGACCACCGGCACGCCCCCAACGTTCCTGGGGAAAGACTGTATGTAGTTGGCCAGAACCATGTAGTCTTCCATCACGTAGTCCAGCACGTTGACCGCGCCTTCGAACATGGAGAAGCCGTCGCCCAGATCCCGGAGGGTGTAGTTGTAGCCGGCGCAGTTGTACTCGGCATCCGGGTCGATGGGCACATAGGTGCCGCTGTCCCGGTCGAAGACCTGCACGTCCTTCACCCGGTAGGCCCCGGACACGCCGGTGAAGACCCCCTTGTCGTCCATGGTGACGCTGCTGGGCACGGAGGTGTCGATGGTGTACCTGAGATGGGAGGGCTGCAGGAAGCCCCCGATCTCCTCCCCCAGGCCGCTTCCCCGGGCGCCGAACTCCAGGGCGTCGATGATCTGCTGGCCCTTCACGGTGATGAGGCAGGCCACGTTGCCGAAGGTGTGCATGTTCTTGCAGACCTTATAGGTGATGTCTCCGGTGATGGCCTCATTGCGGACACCGCCACCGTTCATCACCGCGAAGTCCACGTCCAGATCCATGCTGTCGAAAAGATAGTAGAGGGCATCGGAGGCGAAGTCGCCGGAGTTGGTCTCCACACTGCGCACCAGGCGGGTACCGTCGCCCATGTAATTGTCCAGGACGTCCTCCGTGGTGCCGATGACCTGGCCAAGTTCCTCATCCAGCCTGGCAATCCAGGCGTCTTCAATGGCCTTCACCTCCGGGTCGGGGGTGACCTGAGCCAGATCCTCGGCGGTGAGCAGCTTCGTGGTGATGGTGCCGTCGGCGGCAATGCTCATCTGGCCCACCGCGTCCAGATAGGAGCCGGTCTGGGTGAGCACCACGGTGCTGCCGCCCCTGTCAGTGACCTGCTCCATGGGCAGGGTGGTGTGGGAGTGGCCGTCGATGAAGGCGTCCAGGCCGGTGGTGTTGGCGATGACCTCCCGGGAGGTCCAGGGGGCGGAGGCGGGATCCACACCCAGGTGGCCCAGCCCGATGAGGATGTCCGCCTCCTGGGAGGCGGCATCAATGGCGGCCTGGACTGCGGCGTAGAGATCCGCGCCGTCCGCACCGCCGGCGATGCCGTAGATGTAGTTGCCGGCGCCGTCCTGGAAGTAGGCGGGGGTGGACTTGGTGAAGGACTCGGGGGTGGTGATGC
>CAYXVN010000321.1:0-2242 GCA_964468565.1 uncultured Oscillospiraceae bacterium
CAGGGTCATCAGCATGCTGTCATACCCGGCCACCGGGATGACCTTCATCTCAGTAATGATCGGACAGTCCATCTTGCCGCGCGCGTGGAGATTTCCCGCGCCCCTCACCTCTTTCCTGATTCGGGTTCGGTGGGGACTCCCTCGCCGCCTGCCTCAGACCAGAAGCGGAAGAAATCCCAGACGGGGTCCCGTTCCGGCATGGGGTTGCGGCCCAGCTGGGCCGCAGAGGGCAGAATCTTCAGCTTTGGTTTTCCGGTATAGAAGCGCCCGGCCAGAAAGGCCGCCGCCATGTCTCCCGTCACCCGCAGGGACCCAAGGCTGCGTACCTTCTGGCTGAGAATCTGAAAGGCATCCGCCCACCGGTCCGGCAACGGCTCCCCGTCTCTGGAATACACATCGTAAGCCATGGTCAAAGCCTTCAGGGAGCAGGGACTGATCCGGTAGCCGTGTTCCTTCAGGAAGGCATCCATGGCCCCCCGCTCCACCAGATCATGCTTCACTACCAGCCAGTCGCTCCGGGGGTCCGGCGTCCGGGGACCTTCCGCCGTCAGAATGCAGCCGGTGAGAAACTGATACGCGTTGCGGCCTCCCCCGGACGACGGGTAATGGAAGGAGACCTCCCAGCCCTTCAGCGTAAGGCCATATCCCTTTCCGGAAAAACCTTCCCGCACCAGCAGCGCAGAATCGTTGTCCCGGATGGGAAGCATCTCCATCTCTTCAAAGCCCCTGCGGTCCAGACCCTTCCGCCCGGTATAGGCAGCATCCGTCAGCGGCTGGCACAGTCCCCGGGTAATGCCCGTCTCGTTGACTGCGTGGAAGTAGGCCTGCTTCTGCCGGCGCACCACCAGGAAGTAGAGCAGCAGGTTTGCCCCGATGAGAACAGCTGCGGGAATCAGAGCCCGCCAGACTGCCATGCCCAAGGCCGTGATGTAAATCAGGACATGCATGATGTACAGCAGTCTCACCCGCTTCTGCCTCGCCCCCAGTTCCGCCCATTTTCTGGTCAGATCCTCCATGGAACTCTGTCCCCCGTTTCCGTCAGAATCAGCTGCTCTCCGGATCCATCGTCCATTTAAGCTGATCCATGTACTCTTTGTCAAGATTCTTTTTCCATGCCCTGTTCCCTACAAGGGGACGGGCCTGCCCGGGTCCTCCATCTGCCTGCTCCGTCGCCTCGGTGTATTTGCGGGTGCAGTGGCTGCCGCGAATCTCTCCGCCTTCTGCCACCTTCACCGGAGATCCCGGGACGTCCCCCCTGAATCCATAAGGAGGTGGACAGAGCGCCTCTCCATAACCGGATTCACCCGAAGAGAGTCCCCTTTCAGATCGCCGGACTCCCGGACGTTTACCCCCTCAGAACCCGGTCGTAGAATCTGCGAATGACATCCTTGGTCTCGGTCTGAAACAGCTCCCTGGTGCCATGCCCCCCGTTTTTCACCACATAAAAGTCCGCCCGGTCCTCCAGCCCTGCCCTGCAGATGTCCTCATAGAAGTTCTCGCTGATGAACAGGGGAACCAGGGGATCCTTATCCCCGTGGAGAATGCAGATGGGACACATGCCATCGTTGATAAACCGGTTGGGCACTGCCGCGTCGCTGCGCTCCAGAATGGTGGCAGGATCGCCGCCGATCAGGGCACCGCCGTGGGTCTCCTCCAGCGTGTGCCAGCGGAAATTGGGTTTCTTGATGTTCTCAGACTCGATCTCGTTCATCCGGCGCACATCCACCGGGCCGAACATATCTACCGCCGCCTGCACCTTGCTGGAATATCCGCTCCACTCCTCCGTATCATAGCCGTCCAGATTCATGGCCGCGAAGGCGGAGAGGTGTCCCCCGGCCGAACGGCCGATGGTACCCACACGGGCTGGGTCGATTCCATACTGATCCGCATGGGCCCGCAGGAAGCGGACGGCTGTCTTCACGTCCACAATCTGAGCGGGCCAGGAGCCCAGATTGCTGGTCCGGTAGTCGATGAAGGCCATGGCATACCCGGCCTCCGCCAGGAACTCCATCTCCGCCACCATCAGGTGCCTGTCACAGGGCCGCCAGCCGGCACCGTTGATCCAGATGATCACCGGCTGCTTTCCGGTGCTGACCTCATCGTCCCGGCCGTCTGCCAGGCGCATTTCGCTGTTGCCGTTCTGAAGCATCAGGGACAGATACAGATCCAGAGGCTTCCCCTCCAGGTCGGTCACATGGGAGTAGCAGATATCACTCAGGAAGTTGATGCTGCGGCGCTCCTT
>CAYXVN010000322.1:0-2242 GCA_964468565.1 uncultured Oscillospiraceae bacterium
CACACCTCTGGTTCGGGAGCAATCAGGAACCGGAGATCCGAAAACGGCAGGAGGAGTATGAAACCCTTGTGAGGGACATCTATCCTGACATTGAACAGCGCCGTTACGGCGACTTTCTCCAGACCATCACGGTGATCCTGGGGGACTACAACCTGAACCTCCCCTCCGGGAACCCTTACCAGGACCGGAACGCGGTGATCCCTCACCCGGAATTTGTTTATGAGGACCCCCCGGGAAAGCCCTTATTCACCATCACAACGGCCCAGGAGCAGCTGACGACTCTCCGCAGGCAGCCTGCTGAGGGGCAGCCCCCCGGCGAACCCGCAGGCAGATATGCCAACAACTATGACCACTTTACCTACAGTACGGACCGCTGCAGATTCTCCGTCCTCCGCTGTGAGGCGGTGGATGCGGTCGGCAGATACCTGGGAGGAGACGATTCCAGATATTACGAAACCATCTCGGACCATCTGCCCGTTCTGCTTGAAATTGATGTCAGACACACCTGATTCCAGACGCATCCCAGATGACCTGTTTCCGTGGTGATCCGGACGGACCCCGGGCTGCTTTCACCAGATTCAGCCCGCACACCCGGACATCGAAATCATAATGCTTCACAGCTGATTAGGAGAGGATACCATGCAGAACAGTTCCAGCCAGTCAGATCAGTCTCTGATGGAGACCATCGTGGAACACCAGAGGAGCAGCGAGGTGCTGCTCTCCTCCCTGATCTCCGAGCTCCATTCCCGGCAGGGCAGCGGGGAGGAGGATAAGGAGAAGACCGAGGAGAGCAGATGGAAGGCCGCCTATGCCCTCAACCTGTGCACCGTATCGGTGTCACAGATCATTGAGTACAATGATCTCAATTTCATGGAGAGAGAGTACGAGAACATTCTCAACAACCTCAATCTGGAGGAGATGCCGAAGGACGAGTCCCTTCTCCACATCCTGCGGCAGCTTCTGGACGTCATCACCTACTTCCGCATTGATCAGAAGGAGCGGGAGCTGCTGGAACAGGAGTATCAGTTCAGAGTCCGCAACGCCATCTGGTCCGCCATTCCCAGCCTTCAGGTGATCACCAGCCTGAATCACCCCCTCACCCTGGCGGTCTCCCTGGCCTCGCAGGTGGGCACCTCCTATATGAATTACCGCAGGGAGAAGTCCCGGGTGGAGATGGAGCATGAGCGCAGCAGATGGGAACTCCAGCGCTCTGCCCTGGAGCAGTTTCATGGTCTGCGCCGGGAGCTCTTTGATACCGCCTGGCGGCTGGCGGATCAGTACGGGTTTCCGGACGAGTACCGGATCACCGAGCGTCAGATCTCCCAGTTCAACCGGATCCTGATGGACCCGGATCCCCTCCGGCGCTATGAGCGTCTGGACTGGATCAGGGACCACTTCAAGGCCTATCCGCCCTTCTGGTACTATCTTGGCAGTGCCGCCAACGAAGTGTACCGGGATGAGAACGCCCTGCGGGATGGGGACAGGGAGGCCTATGCCGCCTCAGCCCGGGAGTGCTTCGCCAGATTTCTCGCCCTTACGAAAACAAATCTGCTGCGGGAGGACCAGCTGGTGGCCTTCTGCGCACTGGAGTATTCTGACCTGGTGGACGACCCGGCGGAGAAGCGGGCCCTGCTGGAGCGGGCCTGCCGCGCCTCCGGGGATGCCTTTGATGTGCTGGAACTGTGCGCCATCTCCTATCTCCAGCTGGGGGACACGGACCGGGCCGCTTCCCTTCTCCGCATGCTGGTCAACGAGGAGTACAATCTTCCGGCAAATGCCCTGCTGCTCAGCAGAATGTACGTCTTTCAGGCCATCCAGGGAGATGCCTCTGCCAGGACCCGGTATGAGACACTGCGTCTCAGGGCTCCGGACATCTCCCTCTACCCCATGCCCACCGGCAGCGGAGACAGCCTGGAGTCCATGTTCCTCTCGGAGCAGCGGCAGCGCCTGAAGCGCAGCGCGGCAGATGCCCTGGAGAGCCTGATCTGGCAGCGGGCCTCCCGGTGCCGGGAACTCTGCGGCAGGTCCGGGGACATCACCGGGGACTTTGCCCTCTTCCTGGGGGATCTTGCCCAGGATGTGGGTCTTCTCCTGCCCGGTACGGGCACTGCCTTCTACCGGGACCTTACGAGATCGGTCAGTTCCATCCCCAACCGGGAGAAGGACATATACGGGGTGCTCCAGGGCGAAGGTTCCAGAACCCCGGAGGACATGATCCGGCTTTTCTGCCGGGTCACCAGAC
>CAYXVN010000323.1:0-2173 GCA_964468565.1 uncultured Oscillospiraceae bacterium
GAAATGATTTTAAGGAGGCAAAGGAAGATGAGTAAGAAAATCACCAGTCCCACCAAGGTCATCACCGGACCGGACACCCGCTGGAGCTATGCCAACGTATGGGAGCCCAGGTCCATCCAGGGCAGCGTGCCCAAGTACAGTGTAAGCCTGATCATCCCCAAGAGCGACACGAAGACGATCCAGAAGATCCGTCACGCCATCCAGGCGGCCTACGAGGAGGGCCAGTCCCGGCTCAAGGGCAACGGCCGGTCCGTACCGCCCCTCTCCGCCATCAAGACGCCTTTGCGGGACGGGGACGTGGAGCGCCCGGACGATGAGGCCTATGCAAACGCCTATTTCGTCAACGCCAACTCCACCACCGCCCCGGGCATCGTGGACACGGAGTGCAACCCCATCATGGACCGCTCCGAGGTGTACAGCGGAGTATACGGCAAGGCCAGCATCTCTTTCTACGCCTTCAACATGAACGGGAACCGGGGCATCGCCTGCTCCCTGAACCACCTGATGAAGATCCGGGACGGAGAGCCCCTGGGCAGCCGGGCCAGCGCCGAGGCTGACTTCGCCGGCGATGACGAAGAGGATTTCCTGGACTGAAGGAGTAAACTTACCCGGCGGGCGGCAGGACGACACCTGCCGTCCCGCCGGCAATGAAAGGTGGTGGCTGTTTGAAAACCCTGGAAATCGACATCGAGACCTTCTCGGACGTGGACCTGAACAAAAGCGGGGTGTACAGGTATGCGGATTCCCCTCAGTTTCAGATCCTGCTCTTCGGATACAGCTTGGACGGCGGGGAAGTGAAGGTGATTGACCTGGCGCTGGGGGAGAGGCTGCCGGAGGAGATCATAGAAGCCCTGACGGACGACGGTGTGACCAAGTGGAGCCACAACGTGAATTTCGAACGCATCTGTCTCTCCCGGTATTTGCGGGACTTAGGGGTCAGCCTGGATCCCTTCGGGGATGCTCATCCCCTCTCCACGCAGTGTGCCCGGTTTCTAAACCCGTCTGCCTGGAGGTGCTCCATGGTCTGGTCGGCGTACCTGGGGCTGCCCCAGTCCTTGAAGGGTGTGGGAACGGTGTTAAACCTGCAGGAGCAAAAGATGGACGAAGGGAAAGCGCTGATCAAATTCTTCTGTACCCCCTGCACTCCCACGAAGGCCAACGGGGGACGGACAAAAAATAAGCCGTCAGATGCCCCGGACAGATGGGAGACCTTCAAGGCCTACAACCGCCGGGACGTGGAGGTGGAGATGGCCATCCGGCAGCGGCTCTTGCGGTTTCCGGTGCCGGAATCGGTGTGGGAAGAGTTTGTCATCGACCAGGAGATCAACGACCGGGGCGTGATGCTGGACATGGATCTGGTCCACAGGGCCATCGAGATGGATTCCCGCTCCAGGGCGGAGCTTACTGCCCTGGCCAAGGAGATGACCAACCTGGAGAACCCCAACTCGGCGGCCCAGATGAAGCAGTGGCTGTGTGAAAACGGCCTGGAGATGGAGTCCCTGGGAAAGAAGGAAGTGGCGGCGGCCATGGACACGGCCCCGGGGAAGCTGCGGGAGGTGCTGGAGCTGCGCCGGCAGCTGGCCAAATCCAGCGTGAAGAAGTACCAGGCCATGGAGAGCGCGGTCTGTGAAGACGGCAGGGCGAGAGGGATGTTCAGATTTTACGGGGCCAATCGAACCGGGCGGTTTGCCTCCATGCTGATTCAATTACAGAACCTGGCCCAGAACCACCTCCCGGATCTGGCCCAGGCCCGGGCTCTGGTAAAGGCGGGAGACTACGACACCGTCAAGATGCTCTACGAGGACGTGCCGGACACCCTCTCCCAGCTGGTCCGGACGGCATTCATTCCCAGACCCGGATGCAAGTTCATCGTGGCCGACTTTTCCGCCATCGAGGCCAGAGTGGTGGCCTGGCTGGCCGGGGAGCAGTGGGTGCTGGATGCCTTTGCCAAAGGCGAGGACATCTACTGCGCCACGGCCTCCAGGATGTTTCACTGCCATGTGGTCAAAAACGGGGAAAACGGAGAACTGCGTCAGAAGGGGAAGCAGGCAACCTTAAGCTGTTCCTACGGAGGATCGGTAGGAGCACTGAAGGCCATGGGGGCACTGGAATCCGGCATGAAGGAAGAGGAGCTGAAACCCCTGGTGGATGCCTGGCGGGAGGCCAACCCCCA
>CAYXVN010000324.1:0-2163 GCA_964468565.1 uncultured Oscillospiraceae bacterium
CAAAGTGTAGACCGTTCCGTCGTCGGCTACAGGCTCACTTTCACTGGGCTGAGGATTGTTACTATCGCTCTGCGCGGGACTGTTATCTCCGCCTCCGCCACATCCGGCCAGCATAACCAGCAACATTGCCGCAGTGAGCAGGATTGCTGTCAGTTTTCCTTTCATGATCTTTCCCCCTTCTGTCCACTTTCCAATTATCGTCCTCTTACTATGCCTTGTGCTTCCAGTAGGGTGTATCAAGCGGCAATTTCGTCTGAAACACCCCAGTGCGGTTGTAATACGCCAGCTGAAGAGCGGGAGCCAACGGGATCGTGGAGATCTCCCCGCAGCCTTTGGCTCCCAGAGCGGGCCCGGAAGCACCACGGTTCACAGTGCGCACCTCTATCTCAGGTACCTGATCCGCCCGGAGCAGGCCCAGATTCCGGTAATGAGTCAGGACTCTGCCCTGCTCCACTTCAAACTTCTCGGTCAGGGCAAAACCAAGTGCCATGGTAACGCCGCCCTCAATCTGCCCTTCAATATTCGTCGGGTTGATCGGGCGACCGGCATCCACCGCGACTGTCACTTTCTCCACCATATCCCTGTCATCCAGGGTCACCATCATCGTGGCAAAAGAATAGGTCACATGAGACACCGGATTTTTCTTTTTGGAATCCAGCGGGTCAGTGGGTGGGCTGAATTCGCCGTAGTACTCCTGTCCCTCCAGCGCTTTCAGATCACCGCCCGCTTCGTCCAGGGCATCCTTGAGTTTGCGAGCGGCTCTGCACACGGCTTCGCCGGTCACCACCGTGTGCCGCGAGGCGATCGCCATGCCGGAGTCCGGGGATGTATCCGTATCCGGAATACAAAACAGCGTCTGATCAGGCGGCAGGCCCGTCACCTCGCAGACCAGCTGGGTCTCTACAGTACCCATGCCCTGCCCCAGGCATGCCGCAGCGCTGTAAATACGCACCTTTCCATCTTTTACCACCAGGCGGCAGCGTCCGGTATCCACAAGGCCGGTGCCGGTGCCGCTGTTCTTAAACCCGCATGCGATTCCCGCGTCCGGGTTCGCCTCAAAGTCCGGGCGGAGGGAGTCCAGCGTCTCCACCAGGGCACAGTCATCCCCCATAATCTGGCCGTTGGGCATAGCCTGCCCCGGGCGGATTGCGTTGCGGTAACGGATTTCAAAGGGGCTGATCCCCACGAGCTCCGCCAGCTTATTCAGGTTGCACTCTGTACAGAAGCAGGTCTGAGGCACACTGAAACCGCGGAACGCACCGCCGGGCACATTGTTGGAATACCAGGCCTGGCCGAGGATATCCACATTGTCGTAATGATACGGCCCCACGCCGAGGATGCAGGCGCGCTCCAAAACAGGAATGCCGGCCGAGGCATAAGCTCCGTTGTCCCGCATCACCACCGCTTTCGTCGCGGTAAGGTATCCGTTTTCATCGCATGCCGTGGTGAATTCCATCTCCAGCGGCGGACGCTTGGGGTGAATCTCCATACTCTCCTGCCGTGTGAGACGAACTTTCACCGGCCGCTTCAGGCACCAGGCAGCGAGGGCGGCGTGCTGCTGGACGATCATGTCGTTTTTTGCCCCAAATGCCCCGCCAACCATCATGGCGGTCACATGGAACTTCTCCTCCGGGATTCCCAGCATCCTGGAACATTTGACCCGGGACTCATAAATCCCCTGATCCCCGCAGTAGAGGTGAATTCCGTCCTCCCCTTCCGGCTCGGCCACAGCGCACTCCGGTTCCATAAACGCATGCTCGTTATAAGGGGTGCTGTATCTTGTTGTAACGACATACCTGCTGTTCCGGATGGCCGTCTCCGCGTCGCCCCGGACAAAATGCCGCTCACACATCAGGTTATCCCGGTCTTCATGAACCTGAATCTTCCGCTCCATGGACTCCTGATAGGAAAAAATGGGCGTCAGCTCCTCGTATTCCACCTTGATGAGCTGTTTGGCCTGTTCCACAACCTCCTCATTTTCCCCCACCACGAGGGCAATGGCGTCTCCCAGAAAATGGGTGGTCTCCCCAACGGGAACCAGCACATCCCAGTCCTGAACAATATAGCCAATCTTCTTCACGCCCGGAATATCATCAGCGGTCAGAACCCCGGCAATCCCCGGCAGCGCCCTGGCGGCGGATGTGTCGATGGACAGCACCCGCG
>CAYXVN010000325.1:0-2138 GCA_964468565.1 uncultured Oscillospiraceae bacterium
ACCTGCCTTTTAAGCAGGGTGTCCGGGGTTCGAGTCCCCGCTGGATCACCAGAACCGCCCGGAATTCCGATTCCGGGCGGTTTTCTTCGCACTTTGGCCCTTTTCTCTCAGGGTTTTCCCTTTCCAAGGGCCCCCGGCCAGAACCCGGAACATCCTGCAATTGGGAGGGGATGCGGTCAGGCGGAACCTTCCGCCATCCCCCTCTTCCTCTGCCCTGGAGACTCTCCCCGGCCCGGTACAACTGCCGTCCCCAGATCTGCAGGGGCAGATGGGCATGACCTTTGGAGTAAGCTGTGGCTAACTGCTGCTCCGGGGTGATGGTTCCATCTTCATCCGCCTCCGGGTATGGGCACTTCGGAAACCCAGCCGTTTTGTGCAATCTGCCAGCCCTATGGGGCACTTCCCGCAGCCCTCTGGCCCTGTCCCCTCTCCGGCTCTGTCACTCTGCCTCCCTTCCCCGGCCGTTCCGGCCTCCGGTCCTCTGCACCCGGTCTCCGAGGGGGCAGACACGGCCTCTCCGGCCCCCCTTCCCGGCCCTTCGCCCCAGAGCTGCGCCCCGTTTCGCCCCGGTCCGGGCAAGCGGTCTGCCTTTTCTCTTTTCCGCCGGATCCTGTCATATTCCTACACGCTTTTCATGATTTCAGCACTTTTCTGCATGGTTCTTGATTGACACTCCCTCCGGGCTCTGCTATAATGCCCAGCAGGCATCCCCTTAATCCTTATTTCTGAAGAAGGGAGAACATCATGATCTATTCTACCGAAGTACAGCATATGTGCCCCGTCGCCAAGGGTGCGTACCACGGCCCGGCTCCCATCCCTGAGGAGGGCAAATGGGTCCAGGCGAAGGAGATCAAGGACATCAGCGGCTTTACCCACGGGATCGGCTGGTGCGCTCCCCAGCAGGGAGCCTGCAAGCTGACCCTCAACGTGAAGGACGGCATCATTGAGGAGGCCCTGGTGGAAACCATCGGCTGCTCCGGCATGACCCACTCCGCCGCCATGGCCAGCGAAATCCTCATCGGCAAGACCATCCTGGAGGCACTCAACACCGACCTGGTGTGTGACGCCATCAACACCGCCATGCGGGAACTGTTCTTGCAGATCGTATACGGCCGTACCCAGTCTGCCTTCTCCGAGGGCGGTCTGGTGGTGGGCGCCAGCCTGGAGGACCTGGGCAAGGGTCTGCGCTCCCAGGTCGGCACCATGATGGGCACCAAGGCCAAGGGGCCCCGCTATCTGGAGATGGCCGAGGGCTACTGCACCCGCCTGGCACTCAACGCCGACAGCGAGATCATCGGCTACGAGTTTGTGAATCTGGGCAAAATGATGGACTTCATCAAGAATGGCGATGATGCCAACGAGGCTCTGAAGAAGGCCACCGGCCACTATGGCCAGTTCGATGCTGCCGTCAAGTACATCGATCCCCGCAAGGAATAAGAGAGGAGGACAGGACAATGGCTCTGTTTGAAAGCTACGAGAGAAGAATCGGCAAGATCAATGGTGTCCTCGCTCAGTACGGCATCGACAGCATTGAGCAGTGCCGCACCATGTGTCAGGAGAAGGGCTTTGATCCCTACGAGATCGTCAAAGGCATCCAGCCCATCTGCTTCGAGAACGCCTGCTGGGCCTACACCATGGGGGCCGCCATCGCCATGAAGAAGGGCGTGAAGTCCGCCGCTGAGGCAGCCACCGCCATCGGCGAGGGGCTGCAGGCCTTCTGCATCGACGGCAGCGTGGCTGACGACCGCAAAGTGGGCCTGGGTCACGGCAACCTGGGCGCCATGCTCCTGAGCGACGAGTCCAAATGCTTCGCCTTTCTGGCCGGTCACGAGTCCTTCGCCGCCGCTGAGGGCGCCATCGGCATCGTCAAGAACGCCAACAAGGCCCGCAAGACCCCTCTGCGTGTCATCCTCAACGGCCTGGGCAAGGATGCCGCTCAGATCATCTCCCGCATCAACGGCTTCACCTACGTCCAGACCCAGTTTGACTACGCCACAGGCAAGGTGAACATAATCCGCGAGATCCGCTACTCAGAGGGAGAGCGGGCAGACGTGCGCTGCTACGGAGCGGACGACGTCCGGGAGGGCGTTGCCATCATGCACCTGGAGGGCGTGGATGTGTCCATCACCGGCACCTCC
>CAYXVN010000326.1:0-2120 GCA_964468565.1 uncultured Oscillospiraceae bacterium
GGCTGCCCCGGAACAGACCGAAGACCCCGGCGCTCTTCCAGGAAGACGCCGGGGCCTTTCTCTCCTCCCCTCCCCCCACATGGACCGGGGGGGCAGAAGCGCGTTTTTGCTTTGTGGCCCGGTCAGGCGAAGCGCGGCCGGCCGGAGTGGGAAGCGCACGGGGGACATCTGTTGCAGACAGGCGAGAGCCCGATCCGCCGGAGAACCTCCCCGGGAGCCCGGCAGCCTCCTCTCCCCCTTCGGGATAAAGGCCGGATGCCCTCCCCTGCCCGTCCCGGGCTGTCATTCTGGCGCCTGTTTCTGTTCGGTCCGTCATGACACTCAGCCGGGATGTGCCCAGAAAAGCCCCGGTGCAGGAATGCACCGGGGCTCATGGAGTTTCCTCTGTCAGGGCCGATCCCCGTCAGCTGACCGGGTCAGTCCACAAACAGGCCGTCAAGGTATCTGATCATTTCAATGCCCAGGGCATCCTGCAGGCGGATGTAGGGAGCCCGGTACCGCAGACCCAGGCCCAGAATCATGTACTTCCAGCTGGAGCCTAAGACGCAGATCTCGTCCCCCTCCTTCAGTTCCGCAGTCGTGATGGGAGTTCCGGTCCTGCTGTCCGCCGTGACGATGAAGTCGGGGAAGGTGAACAGCCGGTTGCCGTCCGGACCGTTGAGGGCCATGTACTCGTTGCAGAAATACATCTGGTACTTCCTGCCGTCCCCTGTGTCCACATCAAAGTGTCCGTAGTCCAGTGCGTTCCGGGTCTCGATGGCAATGGGCCCCACCGTTCCCTCTGCGATGATGTGGCCGCTGACCACTCTGCACACCCGGTCCAGTCTCTCCCTGCCCAGCAGATCCCGGTCCGCCACGGCCTGCCCGATGGATTCCGCCAGGGAATAGCATCCCACCGCGGAGGCCCGCTCCAGATACCTGTAATTCACGGGATTCCTGGCCACTTCCACCAGCCCGCCGGCGCCGGATGCGCCCGTCCGGACGATTTCCGATGCGGCGTCCACTGCAGCAACCACGCTGACCTCAAGATACCGGTTCTTCCGGGGGTTGCCCCCGCAGGCCACCTGAATCACAGGCCTGCCTAAAGACTGCAGGCCCAGAGAACCCATGGTGCCGAAGGGGTGGGCACGGCCGTCGCAGGCCGTATTGACAACGGGGATGCCCAGCAGCGCCGAAGTCATAAAGGGACCGAAGGAGGACGCCCCTCCCATCTCGCTGGGAATCAGGCCCCGGATCTCCCCCTGGGGGAGGGAGGGGTTGCTCTTCTGCAGGTCCTTTACCAGCTCAATGATCCGGGTGTAGACCTCCTCCCCCACATATCCCTCCGGGGAGGCGGGGGAGCCCACCCCGGAAATGGTGATGAAGAGGGAGCCGGAAGGGGTCTGCTTCGCCTCCTCCATGGACATCATGTACACCTTTCCCTCTGTTTTGCTGATGATCTCCTGGCCGCGCCTGCTGCTGCCACCGCCGCCGCAGCCCAGATACATGCTGCCGGTGAGGATGTTTGCGGCTCTCTCCCGTGTGATCAGTTCCATGTATACGCCTCCTGTTGTTTCAGATATCAGTCCCGCTTGGCCAGTCCCAGTGTGGCGGTGAAGAAGCTGTACAGGGCAGAGCCTGCCAGGGCGCCGGCACCCAGGATGGTGAGGATCTGGCTGTTGTCCTTGTTTCTCTTCTCCACAATGAACCGGATCACCAGTGCGGCGAGAATGGTGACGCCGTTGAGGGTGTTGCCCACCAGAATGCCGGTGGCGAAGAGAATGCCCACCTGGCTGGATCCGAACACCGCCTGGATGATGGCGCCGGGAATGGCCCAGATGATCAGCCACTTGGCGATCTCAGGGGTGGCGCCGGCGGCAATGGTGGAGGCATAGGTGCCGGATACGGGGGCGAACAGGCCCTGGCTGTAGTAGTTGTCGGCGAAGAACAGCATCATCAGGAAGGCGATGCCGAAGCCCAGCAGCTCCGAATAGTACTGCTGTTTACGGCCCACGCGCTCCAGCTCCGGATCCTTGCCGCAGCCCCGCAGGATGTAGCCGCATTTCAGGTCATAGCCCATATCCGAGAAGCAGGGGCCGGTGGCTGCGGTGAAGGCGGCCAGGATGCCCAGAGGCAGAGCC
>CAYXVN010000327.1:0-2111 GCA_964468565.1 uncultured Oscillospiraceae bacterium
CTCCACCCCCAGTTCAAATCGGGGTGGCACCTCCAGTATGAACACCTGATGCGAAAGCATCAGGTGTTTTTCTTTTCCGGAGAGAGTTTCCCCGGAACTGGGGAGTGCTTCCGGAGGGAGGGAGTGCCGGGGAAAAAGGGGCGGAATACCGGCCCGAAGGCACCGCTTGACAGGGTTTTGCCGGTCTGCTAGAATTACAGGCACAGCTCACGGATTCAGGACAAAGCGAGGTAAACTGACATGCCCAGAAAAAAGACCTATGGCAACGACTCCATCTCCGCCCTCAAGGGGGCTGCCCGGGTGCGGGAGCGCCCCAGCGTGATTTTCGGCTCGGACGGCCTGGAGGGCTGTGAGCATGCGGTGTTTGAAATCATGTCCAACTCCATCGACGAGGCCCGGGAGGGCCATGGGAAGCTCATCACGGTTACCCGCTTCCAGGACGGCTGTGTGGAGGTGGAGGACCAGGGCCGGGGCTGTCCGGTGGACTGGAACGAGGGGGAGCAGAAGTACAACTGGGAACTGGTGTTCTGTGAACTGTATGCCGGGGGCAAATACGACAACAACGGCGGAGACATCTACGAGTTCTCCCTGGGACTCAACGGCCTGGGCTGCTGTGCCACCCAGTATGCCAGCGAGTTCATGGACGTCACGGTGTGGCGGGACGGGAAGAAGTTTTCCCTCCACTTTGAGAAGGGGGAGAACGTGGGCGGTCTGCGCTGCCAGGTTTCGGACCGGGGCGGGGAGACGGGAACCGTCATCCGCTGGAAGCCGGACCTGGAGGTCTTTACCGACATTGCCATTCCCCCCGAGTACTACCTGGACGTGATGAAGCGCCAGGCAGTGGTGAATGCGGGGATTCTCTTCCGCTTCCGCAACCAGACGGACCAGGGTTTTGAGACCACGGAGTTCTGCTACCGCAACGGCATCCGGGACTATGTGAGCGAACTGGTGGGGGAGGAGGCCCTGACGGCACCGGTCTTCTGGCAGACGGAGCGCCGGGGCAGGGACCGGGCGGACAAGCCGGAGTACAAGGTCAGGCTGTCCGTGGCCTTCGCCTTCTCCAACCGGGTCCAGGTGATGGAACACTACCACAACTCCTCCTGGCTGAAGGACGGGGGGTCTCCGGACCGGGCGGTGCGCACCGCCTTTGTCTCCGCCCTGGACAGCTATCTGAAGAAGGAGAACCGCTACAACAAGAGCGAGGGCAAGATCAGTTTCCAGGATGTGCAGGATTCCCTGGTGCTGGTGACCAGCAACTTCTCCACCGAGACCTCCTATGCCAATCAGACCAAGCTGGCCATCAGCAACCGCTTTGTGCAGGAGGCCATGACCGAGTTTCTCCGGGCTCAGCTGGAGGTCTACTTCCTGGAGAAGCCCCAGGATGCCCAGCGGATCGGGGAGCAGGTGCTCATCAACAAGCGGGCCCGGGAGAACGCGGAGAAGGCCCGGCTCAACATCAAAAAGAAGCTCACCGGCGGCATGGATCTCTCCAACCGGGTGTCCAAGTTCGTGCCCTGCCGGGAGAAGGATCCCACCCGCAGCGAGCTCTACATCGTGGAGGGGGATTCCGCCCTGGGCAGTGTGAAGCAGGCCCGGGATGCGGCCTTCCAGGCCATCATCCCCATCCGGGGCAAGATCCTCAACTGCCTGAAGGCGGATTACGCCCGCATCTTCAAGAGCGACATCATCACGGATCTGCTGCGGGTGCTGGGCTGCGGTGTGGAGGTGAAGGACAGCCGGGCGAAGGACCTGACGGATTTCGACCTGAGTGCCCTGCGCTGGAACAAGGTGGTCATCTGCACGGACGCCGATGTGGACGGCTTCCAGATCCGCACCCTGCTGCTCACCATGCTCTGGCGGCTGACCCCCACCCTGATCCAGAAGGGGTATGTCTACATTGCCGAGTCCCCCCTCTACGAGATCACCTGCAAGGAGAAGACCTGGTTTGCCTATTCCGACAGAGAGAAGAACGACATCGTGGAAAGGCTGAAGAACCGGAAGTACGAGGTGCAGCGCTCCAAGGGCCTGGGGGAGAACGAGCCGGACATGATGTGGCTGACCACCATGAATCCGGCGACCCGCCGGCTCATCCGGGTGATGCCGGAGGATCT
>CAYXVN010000328.1:0-2072 GCA_964468565.1 uncultured Oscillospiraceae bacterium
GGAGGTCATGGACATCTCCTGGGTCTACCAGCGGGATCCGGTGGAAATCACCGTACCGGCGGACGTGCAGAACCGGCCGGACATCACCCAGTACCGCCTGGACGTGGAGCGCAATGAGAAGGCGGACACCCTGGCCCGGCTGCTGGAGATGGGCAATTACGAGCGGGTCATCGCCTTCTGCAACACCAAGAACATGACGGACCGGCTCTCCGGTCTGCTGCAGATGCGCCACGTCTCCTGCCAGGCCATTCACGGGGACATTGCCCAGTCCGCCCGGGAGAAGACCCTGCAGCAGTTCCGGGACGGCAAGGTGCGGGTTCTGGTGGCCACCGATGTGGCCGCCCGGGGGCTGGACATCGACGACGTGGACGCCGTCTTCAACTATGACGTCCCCGATGAGAACGAGTACTACATTCACCGCATCGGCCGCACCGGCCGGGCCCGGCGCCACGGCGTGGCCTTCTCTCTGGTCTCCTCCGTCACCGATGCCATCCGTCTGGATGAGATCGCCCGGGTGACCGGCAGCGAGGTGCGCAAGGTCTACTTCAACGGCAAGGGCGATCTGGTGGCGGCCAAGCGCAGCTGAGGGAGGCGGGGGACCATGATCCGGATCCGTGTCTCCACTGCGGCGGACATTCCCGCCGAGAGAGAGCTCTGGGCCCTGGCCTTCGGGGATGCCGGGGCCTATGTGGACAACTTCTATTCCACCTACTACCGCCCGGAGCGCCTTCTGGTGCTGGAGGAGGAGGGTACCGTCCGGGCCATGACCGCCTGGTTTGACACCATCTTCCGTCTCCCCGGAGGGGAGGAGTTCCGGGCTGCCTACCTCTATGCCGTGGCAACCCATCCGGAGTTTCGCAGCCGGGGCCTCTCCGGCCGCCTCCTGGCCTGGGCGGACGGCCATTTTGCCGCCCTGGGCATCCCCATCGTCACCACGGTACCCGCCCAGCCGGGGCTGCACTGCTTTTTCGGCCGCAACGGGTTCCGGGAGTGCTTCCTCCACCAGCAGATGGAACTTGCGGCCCGGGACCTGGTCCCCGGTCCCCCCCTTCTCACCCCCGTCACCCCGGAGGGCTACGGCGCCGCCCGGGAGCCGCTGCTGCAGGGCATTCCCCACATCTGCTACCCCCCGGAGGCCCTGGCCTTCCAGGCGGGCTGCTGCCGTGTCCTCCAGGGAGGACTCTTCCGGGGGGATACCCCCGAGGGCAGCGTCCTGCTGTGCGCCGAGGGGGCCGGAGAGGGCAGAGTCATCGTCAAGGAGCTTCTGGGTTCTCCCGCCGCCCGCCGGGCGGCTCTGGGAGATCTGCCCCGGATTCTCCCCGCCTCCACCTGGCAGATCCGGGGTCCCCGCCTGGAGGAGCAGGCCTGTACCCGGTTCTTCGGCATGGTCAAAGTGCTGAATCCGGACCTCCGCAGGCGCTGGGACTGGGCCTGCGGCGCCTACCTGGGGCTGGCATTTGACTGAATTCCTGCACAGTCTGTGAAAATGGTCGTTCCACAGGGGTGGAACGGCCATTTTTCCAACCATTTTCCCCACTTCCCTGCAGGATTCTGTCCCGCATCCTGAAAATCGGGGGTTATTTCCAATGCCACAACCATTTGGTTGTGGATATATCCACAAAAAAGCTGCTTTACAGACCGGGGCATTCTGCTATAATTTGCACATGACGAGGGGCGAGTCCCCGGAGTTCCTTCGCAGATGAAGGAGTTCCTTCAGATCGTCCGACAACTGTTGATACAACTCTAGGAGGAGATTGTCATGAGCAAGTACATTGACCGCGTTCTTGAAGAGACCCGCAGGAAGAATGCCGGCGAGCCCGAGTTCCTGCAGACCGTGGAGGAGGTCCTCACCTCCCTGGCTCCGGTCATCGATGCCCACCCCGAGTACGAGAAGGCCTCTCTGCTGGAGCGCATGGTGGAGCCCGAGCGCACCATCGAGTTCCGGGTCACCTGGATGGACGACAGCGGCCACTACCAGGTCAACCGGGGCTACCGGGTCCAGTACAACGGCGCCCTGGGTCCCTACAAGGGCGGTCTCCGGTTCCACCCCTCCGTCAACCTCTCCATCATCA
>CAYXVN010000329.1:0-2072 GCA_964468565.1 uncultured Oscillospiraceae bacterium
TCGCACATTCCAGAGATCGCCCCGGTCCTTCCGCAGGGCGAACATGCAGATGGCCAGCTGAAGAAAATCGTTGTGGGTGAGATCCGAGGTGTAGTGCAGCTGCCAGACCACGTCGTCCTTCAGCACATCCCCGCGGCCCTGGAGAAACAGGTCCCGGCCTCCGGCGTTTACCCGCAGCTCGCAGGGAATCTGCACCGCCTCCTCCCCGGAGAAGACGGTGCCCAGCCGGTCTGCCAGCTGGTTCTCCTGCTCCCGGGTGACAAAGGGCAGGCGCACCTGGTTCACATAGCGGTCATACCCCACATCGTAGGCGGTGATGGTGAGAATCTTCTGGTACACGCTGGCATCCGGGGGGACGGGAATGGACACCCGGCGCTGGGAGGCAACCCGGGCATACTCCAGTTCGGACTGCACATCGTAGTCGCGGAAGAAGAAGCACTTCTGATACCGGTCAATGCAGGGGGTCAGGTCGATGAGTCCGTCCTGACTGGGGATCCCGATGTCCGGCAGCGATCCCTCCTGCAGGTGGGTGAGATGGAGGTTGGAGTAACAGCGCTCGATGTCCTCCGCAAAGCGGTAGCTGAACATGTCCCGCAGATGATAGGTCTGCACCGGGGCATCCGAGGGGAAAAAGGGGGTGGCCAGCACCTCGTCCTCCACCAGATCCAGTCCCCCCGTCACAAAGATGATGCGCTCCTTGCCCCGGCTGGCCGCCACGCAGAAGATGTTGCGCAGAATCTCATAGCGGGTGCCCGGGGTGTGGGCCCGGATGTTCCAGTAGTTCTGGGTGAAGTCAAAGACGATGCAGATCTTCCGCTCCATGCCCTTGGAGCTGTCAAAGGTGGTGAAGATGGCGGCGTCTGCGGTGGAGTGGGTGTAACTGCGGTCCTCCTCCCGGATGCTGGCATAGACCGTCTCCTTGTTGAACTTCTCCGGGGCGATGCTCTCCAGCCGGTTGAGCACCATGGGCATGATGCCGTTGCGGGAGCCCAGGCACAGGAGATCTGCGGGCTCCTGCCCGGTCATCATGTCCACCACCTCATCCAGGTCCATCACCTCCACCCTGCAGGCGGAGTTGACCCCCACAATGGGCTTCTCCCAGATTCCCCCCAGCCGGGCGGCGTGGTCCCGGCTCAGGCGGAAACAGCGGGTGAACTGCAGGGAGGAGTATGTCCCCAGAAAGTCCTCCATGAAACGGGGGACATCCAGGGTGGTGTTGTCGTAGATCTTCTGGGCCATGTCCCCCACGGCGGCAATCTGCATCTGGGGGTTCTGGGCCTGGATGTAGAGCAGCAGCTGGGCCACATCCTCCCCGATGTCCTGATACTCGTCCACCAGAAGCAGGTCGTACCACCCGCTGAGGTCCGGCTTCAGCTCCACCACCCGGCGGATCATCTCCGATATGCCGCAGTTCACCCCCATCCGGTGCAGCAGCATGCTGGCAAAGCCGTGGTAGTTGGTCACCGTCAGTCCGCTGCGGCCGGGGATCTTCTTCTGGGCATCCTCCTTCAGCAGGCGGTTGTAGGTGAGGTAGAGGATCCGGCGCTCCGGCAGCTCCCGGCACACCGCCTGGATGGCAGTGGTCTTCCCCGACCCGATGCAGGCGTCCACCAGCACATTCTCCCCGGCTTTCACCCGGTCCACAAACTCCTGCTGCTCGTCCGACAGCTTCGGGAGAGGGGCGGGGGAGTCCCCGGGGACCTCCTGGGAGGAGTGACATGCCCAGCGTCTGCAGCGTTTCAGCGCGTCCCGGGTGGTGACGTACCACTGCTTCTTCCGGGAATCCCACCGGGCCCCCATGGCCTTGGCGGTCTCCTTCTGGGTGTAGGGAACATTGAGATAGTATCTGGGCGGCATGACGGTCTTCTCCTCTGTGACAGGATCTTCTGCTGCACATTATACAGGCAGCCTGGAGAAAAAGCAAGCCATCCCATTCACCCACCCCGGACAGGAGTTCTCTCTGCCGAACTGTCCTCCGGCACGCCTTGCGCAGAGGATGTCAGCCCTGCCTTCCGGTTCCATTCCCACGGTGCGGCACACCTCCTCCTCTCCCGGGAGAGGCCGGGACCACC
>CAYXVN010000330.1:0-2070 GCA_964468565.1 uncultured Oscillospiraceae bacterium
TGAGATCGTCGTAGAACATCCGGTCGAGAAATACCAGATCCTCCGGCAGGTTGGGCTGATCCGACGGACCCAGAAAGACAAAGATAATCTGGATCCAATCAGACAGCATGACCGGCAGGTCATTGTTCCCCATCTCCAGGGGGAGTCGCAGAATCTTATTCCGGTAGCTCTTTTTCGGATTGGTGAAAAACCAGATCAGGTTGACGCGCCTGAGATTATCGTACTCCGTGTTCTTGAAGACGACATTTTTTTCCGAGCTGATCATGCGGCCGATGTAGTACACACCCCGGGGTATTGTCATATTGATGAGTTTGCTGTCGTCGCTTTCGAACTCAATGTCACAGAGCGAGAACACCGGATCCCCGGGAGCCGCTACAGGAGCTGCGCTGGAATCTGATTCTGAATCCGCTCCGGGACCCGGTTTTTGACCTGCCTCAGGATAAAAGAAGTGAAAGAACAGATCGTATATGATTTTTCCTTCCGTGAGCGTATTATCCTCGTTCTGGAACTGGGCCACCTGGGAGTAGCCAAAAGTCCCCGTGTAGGAGAGGCCCGCTTTCTCGGGAGGATCAACGGACTTCCTGCTGACTCTCTCATGGGCTGCCGGAATATACTTCATGATTTCTTCGCAGGGCATGTTGTGGAATTCCGGAATCGCCAGCTTCAGCAGCCGGGTGAGAAAGATATCATGGGACATAAGCAGCTTGCACTGGGCATCGTAGGCGCTGTCCTGGTAGTAGATGTATTTGGAGATTTCTTCTCCGGACCCGATGATGATTCCCTTGTCCAGGTAAGCCGCGCCGTACTTCGAGGGCTTGACCTCTTCCCGGATGGTGTAGGTTCCGGGCTTACAGATGGGAAATTTAATGTGGTCAGAGACCTCCGGCCCGGAAACGGGGGGAATTTCCTTGCCTGATTCCAGATGCCGAACCGTATATCTCCCACCTTCCACAACCTCATTGCGGATCGGGTCATAGGGGTAGAGGGAAAGCCAGGATTTTTTCCAGAGTTCCACGGTTTCCTTCTGGTCCTTTCCCGGCGTCAGGATATGCAGAGGCAGTTCGCAGGAAACAAATTCATTTCCTTCCACCTTCAGGGTATACTGTCCCTCGGGGAGTCCTCCCAACGTGAAGCCCTCGCTGCTCCTATGGAGAGGAATTTCCAGGTCGGTTCCTTTGGGAGTGAGAACGGCACTCAGATCACTGCTGCTCACCGGGGCGGAGGTTTCATATTCGACGGGAACTACGGTCAGGCAGACTCCCTTCGAAAAGACCAGGTTCAGCCTGCATGTGCCGCCTGGCGGCAGAGAGGCATGATACTCGGTTACCATCGGACAGATCCCGGCAGGCTGGAAGCCGAAGGAGACCCTGAGATCTGCCTGGGTCCCTTCCCACTGAAAGAAGGCGTCCCCGTTGCTGTCCGTGGTGACGCTGCCAACCGTCTCTCCGGTTTCGATCAGCCGGATCAGGAAGCAGGCCCCTGCAACGGGTGACCCGTCTTTCTGGACAGCATGCAGGTGGAGGACCGGCCCTGTGCCGGCATTCGTGTCGGGGCTCAGGTCAGCCCCGGGAGGTGCATCTGATGATGCGATCCCTTCTGAGGGAGGATGTGCGCTGGTCTGATTGTCTGACATGGTAATCCTTTCTTTGGGGCGGGGCAGAGAACGGTTCCGGCTGGTGCGAGGTGCCCAGTACCAGCCCGGCGACAGACTCTGGTGCGGTATCCTCCCCGCTGCCGATTCCCGTTCAATGCCGATTGACACATATTCCTCAGGAAACATGCCCCTCCTGCCGGAGCAGACCGGTCTGATCCGGTCCGGGGCGGCAGTCCAGGCAGGTTTCGTGCCGGGTGCACTCCTGCAGCCTGGCAGGAGTCCGGTCCGGCTGAGGAGGTGCTCTTGAGGGGAACGCTCTCGGACGGCCCGAGGCGCAGATCCCCTTGCCGGCAGTACCGCGGTGCGGCCGGTAGTGTATGGCCACCCCCTGGGTCTGCGGAACGTCCTGGGTGGCCTGGAACACCAGGGCCAGGATCAGGACGATGATGCAAAGCAGTACGCGCATGGCTTCTCCT
>CAYXVN010000331.1:0-2054 GCA_964468565.1 uncultured Oscillospiraceae bacterium
CTCAGAAGTACTGGTACTATGAGGACTTTGAGAATCTGGATGAGAACAAGGGGCCTTTTGTCTCCGTCTACTACGACCAGCCTCACACCCACCTCACCTACTCCCGGCCGGGAATGCTCAAGTCCTACTCCATCGACGGCACCTCTCTGAAGGTATACGACGACAACGAGGACGGGGACATTGTCCGCTCCAACCTGGCCACCCTGCCCTTCCAGGCCGGGAAGACCTACGTGGTGGCCATGGACTACATGACCTTCGCGGAGAACGGCACGGGAACCCGGGAGATCGGGGGACAGCAGATCACCCCCGGTTTCAACATCCCCCTGGAGCGGGAGATCTACAGCCTCCGGATCCACGGCGCCGCTCAGGGCCAGGGGGAGGACAGGCTGCTGGAGTACACCCTGCCCCGCTGCACCTGGCCGGAGGGGACAAAGTACGGCTATGACACCAAGCCCAATCCCAACACCGTGTACGCCACCTTCACAGCCACAGAGGACACCTGGATCAGCATCTACCGGGCCAGTGACAGCTTCGTCGTCGGTGACGCCATGTGCATCGTGGACAACTTCCGGGTCACCGAAACAGACGCCGTCTCTGTGGTGAGCAGCACCGACCCGGGCAGCCGGGAAAAGATGAAACTGATGCTCATCAACCCCTCCCCGGATGTGTGCTACTACCTCACAGATTCCAAGGGCACCGTGCTGGCCGTGGAGCAGACCCGCACCGGAGACGGCTGGGTGGAATTTACCGGCCTGGACCCGGAAACCCACTGGACCGTCAACGGGATCGCCGTCAGCGACAGAGCTCTGGTCCGGCCCGGCAGCAGTGTTCTGGGCCAGCGGCCCCAGACAGAGTCCGAGCCCTCCATCCCCGGTCACGTGGAGGCCCCCTCCGGAGAGACCATCCGGATCGAAGAAGCCCTCCATACCCTCAGAAGCGCCGCAGGGGGAGCGTGGAAGATCTCCGCTGAGAAGGGCAGCCAGACCATCTGGATGTATCTGAATCACGGCAGCATCAACTACGCCATTCCCTACACCAGTCAGGAGAGCCAGGCCAGCGAGATTGAGTTTGAAGCTGCGGATGACGGCAAGTTTTTCGTAACTTCCGGAGCGGGTACCGACACAGCCGGGGCCCTGACCGGCAACTTTGCCCCCGGAATCCTGCGGTACAACTACGGGAACAGGAGCCCCCTCTCCATTCTCCGGCAGACCGGGGACGATTCCAGCGCTGAGATCAACGGCACGTCCTTCCAGGGGCTGGAGCGCATCACAGACATCACCTCCCTGAAGGACGGTGACAGAATTCTCATTGCCGGTCCTGGGAACAACCGCCAGGAAACCGTACTCTACCCCGGAGTCACTGCAGAGGAGATGCCGGGCAGCATCAAGGACTGCATCCTGACAGCCGCCCGGATCATTCCCACCAAGGATCCCATAGACATGAAGACCCTTCCCGTCACACCCTTCCCGGTGCGCACCGCCCGCACTCCCGCTCTGGCCTATGCCCGGCAGGTGGAGAGCGGATGCAATGGAGCGGGAGAGAAGATTGACGCCACCTCCACCCACACCTCCCTTACCCTGCGCAACCCCGGCACCTCTCAGGAGTACGCCGTCCTGGCCCCAACCTGGGGTGACTATCTCTCCGGATGGGTCTCCAGCGCTGACGGTGCGCCCATCATCTTTGAAGATCTGGGTCCCGGTTCCCGGTACCTGGTTGCCGTGAGGGACATCAGCCCTGCCAGTTCCGCCACGGTCCCTGTCCTGCTGGCTGTCACGGAGCCCTCAACCCCTCCGGGAGGCGGTTCCAGCGGAGATTCCGGCAGCAGTTCCAACGGCGGTTCCAGCAGCAATGGAAACGGAAACGGGGGCACCGGGGGGAGCGGCAGCAGTCCCTCTGCACCCTCTGAGAAGGTCAGCACCAGTGACGACACCTCCCAGAACATCACCGTCACCACCGCCACCCCGGAGGCCACGGCGGAAGACGGCAGGGCCCTTTCCAGGGTCCCGGACACCATGGGCGACGAAATCGTGAAGCAGGCCGTGGAACACCACTCC
>CAYXVN010000332.1:0-2041 GCA_964468565.1 uncultured Oscillospiraceae bacterium
AGCACCTGGGTGAAGCCCTTCTTCTCCGCCCGGTCGCTGGCACGGACGGACGCGGCGTAGTTGCCGCCGGTCTTGGCCATGCCGGTGCCGCCCCGGACGGTACGCACGTCATGGGCCTCCACGTAGATCTTCACGGGATTGAGGCCCTCGGGATAGTAGGCACCCACGGGGCACACAATGACCATGTACTGCACGTGGTGGGAGGAGTGCACACCCAGCGCCGCATCCAGGCCGATCTCAAAGGGACGGATATAGAGGGAGGTGTCCTTCTCCCGGGGAACCCAGTCCTGCTCCACCTTCACCAGTTCCATGATGCTGGCCAGGGCCAGATCCTCGGGAATCCGGGGCAGGTTCATCCGGTCGGCGGAGTTGTTCATACGCTCAATGTTGTCCTTCACCCGGAACAGCTGAATGCTGCCGTCCGCGGTGCGGTAGGCCTTCAGACCCTCAAAGATCTCCTCGGCGTAGTGGAGCACCTTGGCGGCGGGGTCGATCTGCAGCGGAGCGTAGGGAACGATACGGGCATCGTGCCAGCCCTGTCCGGCGTCGTAGTCGGCGACGAACATGTGGTCGGTCATGGCCTGGCCGAAAACCAGAGTGGAGGAGTCCGGTTTCTCCTTCAGCGTCTGGGCGCGGGTGATTTTGATTTCCATGGTGAACTGCCTCCCAGCTAATATCTCAAATGTTTCCTTTTCCAATCCAGGTCCCCGGAGTTTCCACCGTGCCCGCTCCGGGGCTTTGTCTTTCATTATAGCAGTCTTTTTTTGCCTGTGCAACGGAAAAGGCCATCACAAATGGAGCATTTTTCTGCTTATTTTCTCAGATTATTTGGGGAAATCCACAAAGTACGCCCCGGGAATGGCGCCCGGAACCTCCGTCCCTGCAGAACGCTCCCCCGGCGGGGAGTGCTCCCCTGCCGCACCGGGACATGCCTCAGCGGCGGACCAGGTTCTTCAGAGGCTCCCCCGCCACATAGCGGCGCAGGTTCTCCTGGGCCATCTCCACGCAGGTGCGCCGGGTCAGCTCCATCCGCATGCCCCCCGCCGTATGGGGGGTGAGCAGCAGATTGGGAATGTCCCACAGGGGGCTGTCCGCCGGAAGGGGCTCCGGCTCCGTCACGTCCAGGGCGGCCCCCCACAGCTTTCCCCCCTCCATGGCCCGGACCAGGGCCTCCTGGTCCAGTACGGAGCCCCGGCCGGCGCTGAGGAGAATGGCGTCGTCCTTCATCCGGGCAATGCGGGAGGCATCCATCAGGCCGTCCGTCTCCGGAGAGCGGGGCAGACACAGTGCCACCACGTCCGCCTGGGGCAGCAGCAGATCCAGCTCCTCCAGGGTGGTCACCCGGTCAAAGCCCTCCACGCCGCCCCGTACCGTGCGCTTCACCCCGATGGTGTGCGCCCCCAGAGCCCTGCACAGGGAGGCGAAGGTGGAGCCCACGTTGCCGGCCCCCAGCACCAGCACGGTGCTGCCCAGCAGGGTCTTCACCTTTCCCTCGTCCTGCCAGCGGTGCAGCTTCTGGCTGTCCCGGTACAGCGGCAGCTTCCGGCACAGGGCCAGGCAGGAGGCCAGCATGTGCTCGGCCACGCTGCGGCGGCTGGAGCCGCTGGAGTGGGTGAAGAGGGCCCCCTGGGGCACGAATCCCTCGTACTCGTCGGTACCCGCCCACATGGTCTGAAACCACTTCAGCCGGGAGGCCTTTGCCAGATCCCGTGGGCGGATCCAGCCGAAGATCACGGTGGCCTGTTCCACCTGCTCCGGGGTGATGGTGCGCCGTCCCCCGTAGGCGTGGACGGCCTCCGGGGCGATGGCCTCAAACTCCTCCCGCTCCCCCTCCACCAGGGGGAGCATGTTGAGAATGTATTCGGACATGTCAGGTCTCCTTTCCGGCGGAGCGGTCTCCGCCCTGTCAGGCCGCCTCTCTCCTCACCGGGCAGGCCCGGCAGGTACAGAGGGGGGATGGCCCCTTGTGAGGAGGTCGGTCCCCGGCCCTGTTCCCCGGGGTGCCAAGCCCTCCGGGGATGGGGGTGCTTCACACGCCGGA
>CAYXVN010000333.1:0-2032 GCA_964468565.1 uncultured Oscillospiraceae bacterium
CCGGAGATGGGCACGTCCACGAAGCGGGTGTCTGCCATATATTCGGCCCGGTCGGCGAAGACCATCTTCTGCACCTCGGCCAGCTGGTGGGCCCACTCCAGGGAGCCGTGCTCATACTGTTCCAGGTTCTCCAGGATGTTCAGCGTTTCAATGATGAAGGTGCCGCCGGAGGAGGGGGAGGGAGAGGAGATGATGGTGTACCCGTTGTGGGTGGTGGAGACGGTCTCCTCCTCCCAGCACTGGTAGCTGTCCAGGTCCTCCTGCACCATGACGCCGCCGGCCCTCTGGACCGCATCGATGATGTGTTCCGCGATCTGTCCGGAGTAGAACCCCTCAGGCCCCTTGTCCCGGATGATCTCCAGCGCATGGGCCAGATAGGGATTCTGAATGAGGTCGCCCACTTCAGGCAGCAGGCCCTCCTCGTTGAGGTAGATTTCGCTCAGCTGGGCACTGGAGCGCATGGTGTTGTAGGCCCGGTTCACGTTTTCCACAAAGGCGGGAGTGACGGTGTAGCCCTGATAGGCCAGGTCGATGGCAGGCTGGATGACCTCCTCCAGGCTCATGGTGCCGTAGGTCTCCAGAGCGTAGCACAGGCCGGATACCTCGCCGGGGACACCGATGGACAGTCCGCCCTTCATCTTGTGGTTGCCGATCACGTTTCCTTCCTGGTCCTCCACCCAGAGATCTGCCACCATGTTCTTGGGGGAGACCTCCCGGAAGCTGATGAAGACGGTTTCCTTGGTCTCGGCATCGTAGATGGTCATGGCGCCACCCCCGCTCTTCATGGGTTCACAGACCCCCAGGGCAAAGCCGGTGGCCACTGCGGCGTCCACCGCATTGCCCCCTGCCTCCAGGACGTCGGCGCCCACCTTGGAGGCCACATAGTTCAGAGAGGCCACCATGCCGTTTTCCGCCGTGCTGAGCATGGAGCGGGTAACCTGCTGACCGGTCTCATCCCAGGACTGGTACTCGGGGGGAATCTCGATGTAGGGTTTGCCTTCCGCCGGGGTTCCGGAGGAGCTGGATCCGGAGGCCGAGCCGGAAGAGGAGACGGAGCCGGAACCGGAGCCGGAAGAGCCGGATCCGGAGGAAGCGGAGCCGGAGGGGCTGCCGCTGCCGGCAGGCTGGCCGCAGGCCGCCAGGGAGACGGACAGAGCCAGTGCCAGAGCAAGGGACAGGAGCTTTCTGAAGTTCATACTGGATCCTCCTCATCAGGTTTTGGGGATTTCAACTGCTGTGCTCCCATCATAAAAGGGGGGAAACTCAAACGCAATTTAATCTCATTTTTCTCGCGGCAAACCCCTTTGCCTGTCAAAAAACAGCCTCCGATTTTATGCAGGCTGCACAAAACACCCCCCGGATTCAGGAATCCGGCACCGGGTGAGCCGGCGTCGCCTCAAGGGCCGCGCAGTCGCTGAAGATCACCGCGTCCCCGCGCCGGTCCGCGCTGCCCTGGACATGGTCCCCCTCCAGCAGCAGACCGGAGGGGCGGGCTATGCTCAGTCTGGAGGTGAGTCCGGAATAGCCCAGCGCCTGAAGACCCTCCCAGGCGGAGGCGGGCAGGTCCCGGTCGCAGTAGAAGAACTCCCCGCTGGTGCAGATGCGGGGGGCGTTGAGGGCATCGTCCAGAGTCATGTGATAGTCGATGCGGTTCTGGATCACCTGCACCAGAGCCGGCCAGATCATCAGTCCCCCGGGGGCAGACAGGGCCAGGGCGGGCGCTCCCTCCGGGGTGAAGAGGATGGTGGGGGACATGGAGGAGAGAGGGGACTTTCCCGGTTCCAGGGAGTTCGCCCGGCCGGGCTCCCGGTCGAAGTCGTTCAGTTCGTTGTTCATAAAGAATCCGCAGCCCTCCACATAGACGTGGGAGCCCCAGTATCCGTTCAGGGTCTGGGTGACGGAGATCACATTGCCCTGGCGGTCGGCAATCACAAATCCGCTGGTGTTCTCCTCCTCCGCCGGATGGCCCCAGGGCTGACCGGCGCCGTAAACCCCTGGGGTGCCCTCCGCCAGTTCCGGCACCCGGCCGGCG
>CAYXVN010000334.1:0-1979 GCA_964468565.1 uncultured Oscillospiraceae bacterium
GGAGTGGTGTTCCACGGCCTGCTTCACGATTTCGTCGCCCATGGTGTCCGGGACCTTGGATAGAGCCCGGCCGCTTTCCACCGTGGCCTCCGGTGTGGCGGTGGTGACGGTGATGTTCTGGGAGGGGATGCTGCTGGTGCTGACCTTCTCAGAGGGTGCAGAGGGACTGCCGCTGGAACCGCCCCCCGGAGGGGCAGAGGACTCCACAGAGGTGAGAAGGACAGGGACCGTGGCGGGATTGGCAGAGCTGATTTCCCTCACGGCAACCAGGTACCGGGGACTTGAGGCAAGGTTTTCAAAGATAACCGGTGCCCCGTCTGGACTGGAAATCCATCCGGAGAGGTAACCGCCCCAGGACAGGGCCAGGACGGCGTACTCCTGAGAGGGATCCGGATTGCGCAGGGTGAGGGAGGTCTGGGTGGCGGTGATGTCAATCTTCTCTCCCGCTCCATTGCGTCCGCTCTCCACCTGCCGGGCATAGGCCAGAGCGGGAGTGCGGGCGGTACGCACCGGGAAGGGTGTGACGGGAAGGGTTTTCATGGGGATGGCATCTTTTCCGGGGACCACCTGGGCAGTTGCAATGGTGCGGTCCGTCGTTTTGTGGGGGACCTGCTCCACAGTGGCGCCCGGGTAAAGAATGCACTCCTTCTCAGAGGCTGTGATGCCGGTAATGAGGATTCTGTCGCCGTCTTTCAGGGAGGCGCTGTCCGTGATGCGCTCCAGCCCGCTGAAGGAGGCATTGTCGATGGTGACCGAGGAGCTGTTCCCGGTCTGGCGGTAGATGTTGAAGGGGGTTTTCTTGCTGTAGTTGTAGTTCAGGATGCCGGAGGAGGGACCGCCGGAGAGGGCGCCGGCTGTGGCTGTGTTCTTCTCGGAGACCACATAGAACTGGCCGTCCTCAGCGGGTTCAAACTCGATTTCCCCGGCCTGATTCTCCTGACCGGTGTAGGGGACCAGGTAGTCCACGCCGATGGCGTGGAGGTACATCCAGATGGTCTTGCCGTCCTTCCGGGCGGAGATGTTCCACGCTCCTCCTGCGGCGCTTCTGAGGGTATGGAGGGCGTCCTCAATCCGGATGGTGTCCCCGGAGGGGCCCATCACACGTTCAGGAACAGCGGCATCTCCCTCCACAGCAGGCCGCTGGCCCAGAACACTGCTGCCGGGCCGGACCAGATCCCTGTCGCTGACGGCGATCCCGTTGACGGTCCAGTGGGTTTCCGGGTCCAGGCCGGTAAATTCCACCCAGCCGTCTCCGGTGCGGGTCTGCTCCACGGCCAGCACGGTGCCCTTGGAATCTGTGAGGTAGTAGCACACATCCGGGGAGGGGTTGATGAGCATCAGTTTCATCTTTTCCCGGCTGCCCGGGTCGGTGCTGCTCACCACAGAGACGGCGTCTGTTTCGGTGACCCGGAAGTTGTCCACGATGCACATGGCGTCACCGACGACGAAGCTGTCACTGGCCCGGTAGATGCTGATCCAGGTGTCCTCTGTGGCTGTGAAGGTGGCGTACACGGTGTTGGGATTGGGCTTGGTGTCATAGCCGTACTTTGTCCCCTCCGGCCAGGTGCAGCGGGGCAGGGTGTACTCCAGCATTCTGTCCTCCCCCTGGCCCTGGGCGGCGCCGTGGATCCGGAGGCTGTAGATGTTCCGCTGCAGAGGGATATTGAAGCCGGACTGAACCTTCTGTCCATCCACGGTCCGGGGTCCTTTGCCCTGCTCTGCGAAAGTCATATAGTCCATGGCCACCACGTAGGTCTTTCCCGCCTGGAAGGGGAGGGTGGCCAGGTTGGAGCGGACAATGTCGCCGCCGTCGTTGTCGTTGTACACCTTCAGGGAGGTGCCGTCAATGGAGTAGGACTTGAGCATTCCCGGCCGGGAGTAGGTGAGGTGAGTGGGGGGCTGGTCGTAGTAGACGGAGACAAAGGGCCCCTTGTTCTCATCCAGATTCTCAAAGTCCTCATAGTACCAGTACTTCTGAG
>CAYXVN010000335.1:0-1951 GCA_964468565.1 uncultured Oscillospiraceae bacterium
ACCATGTCCATCAGGTAGAAGGCAAGCGGTTCATCAAAATCAAAGAACACAAACTGCGAGCGCAACAGCAGATAGTCAGGGAAATGGCGCCTGAAGAATGCGAAAACTCCATAGCAGCACACCATAAGAAGAAGCACACGCATGCACTTCACACCCATTCTGCTCTCCCTGTCCCCCTGCCGAAGGGCCCGGAGGCGGGCTGAAACCGCCTGCCAGTGCAGCCCGATATGAAACGACATCAGCACAAATCCCCAGAACGCCCCCGGCAGATGGATGAGCCGGGCCAGGGAGGTCCCCTCAGACAGGTTCAGAAAGGAGAACACATGGGCGGACATCATGATCCCGCTGACACCCATCAGCAGCATATCGGCCAGGAGAAGGAAGTTGACGGCGGTGTTCAGAATGCGCACCGGGCGGTACCGCCCACGAAACAGGCCCCTGTACCAGTGCCAGTTCAGCACATGGTGGAGCACGAACAGGCAGACCATGGCCGTACCCATCCACTCGTGGGCCGCTTCCCCGATCATACTGTAGGCCATGAGCAGGGGGAGCAGCACCGCCATCGCCAGGTCTGTCACCGACTGCAGAATTCTCTTCCTATTCATGGCCTTCTCTGCCGCTGCACACACCGCAAAGCGGGCATTCCGTCATGGGCTGGGACGGAACGGATCCCGGCCGGAGAGGGAGGACTCCCCGGCCGCAGGTACTCCGCTTCGTTCTCATATGCCCAGACCGTCCAGCCAGGCCAGAACATCTGCCTTCGCTTCCTCCTGCTCGTTCTGGGCCGTGGCGCCGCGAATGGCAAGCCCGTCCAGAACCGTTGCACCGGAACAGGTCTCCGCTATGCTGCTCTCCGTCCCCGACAGGCCGCTGCCCTCGTGGGTACAGAAGGGGATGACCGTTTTGCCGGTGAAGTCGTAGTTCTCCAGGAAAGTGTAGACCGCCATGGGCAGATCTCCCCACCAGATGGGGTACCCGATGAAAATCGTATCATAGCCGTCCAGGTTCTCCGGCGGGTCCACAATCTCCGGACGGGCGTTGTCGTTCTGCTCCTGCTTTGCGACATCCGTACACTCATCGTATGTATCCGGATAGGGATTGACGGTCCGGATCTCAAACTCTTCTGCGCCGGTCTCCTCTGCGATTATATCCGCGATGATGTGGGTATTGCCCTTCTCAATCACTCCCACGTTATGATTTTCCCCCGTATGGGAGAAGAAGGCAATCAGAATGCTGCTGCCGGAGCCGGCACCCCCAGTTTCTTCATTGGAGCTGCCTGTCTGCTGTCCCGAGGAAGCAGAGGGGGCACTCTCATCCACCTGCTCCTGGGAACTGCTGCCACCGGATGGAGACCCCTGTGGGGACCCGGACTGGGAGGATCCGGAGGAACCGGCACTTCCGCTCTCTCCCCCTGCCGGTTTTCCGGAACAGGCCGTCAGAGAGAAGACCAGGATAAGAGACAGCAGCAGAGGGAGAATCCTCTTTGCGTTTCGTAGCTCAAACAACTCACATACCTCCTTGCAAACATTCCTTCCTTAATTCCACAGTTTCCCCCCCAGAGCTGGGGCAGGGTCTGGCCGTCACCTGGCAGATCTCCGCCACCGCAGGAGCGTCCAGCCGTGGAAAACCCCAGAAATCCGGAGAGCAGTGGGGACGTCAGCCTCACGGCCTGGGTCCAACGATGCACCAGGGGCGATGCTGCCTTCTTCTCACATCCTCCTGGCGGACCTCGGTTCCGCTGCCAGGGCAGATCTTCCGCCTCCAGGAGCCTTGGATGGGGGGGAGACTTCGTGAAAACCGTCCCTTCGCTTCTGTCCGCAGAAACGAAAACTCCAAATAAATTATACACAGATCCAAGTCTTGGTCAAGAACATTCACGCCAGAGTTCCAGATTCGGACAAAGTAGACAAAATTTCACTCCTGCTTTTGTGCAATCTGATGATCCCATGCA
>CAYXVN010000336.1:0-1937 GCA_964468565.1 uncultured Oscillospiraceae bacterium
GGTCATCCACATGGATGAACTTCACTTCGTTGCCGGCCTTCTCGCACTCCATGAGAGCGGTCTTGACCATGATGTCGCAGTTCTTGTTTCTGCGCCCGAACGAGAGACCGAGAACCTTCTTGCTCATAACAATACCTCATTTCTGCAGCGGTGCGCTGCGGTCTGGATGGCCGGGCATGTCCCCCGGAGGGGGCATGCCCGGAGCGGGGGGTCAGTCCCGGAACCTTCCCACCTTGATGGGACGCATGGGGGTTCTGGGTGCGCGGCCGGTGGTGATGACGATGGCGTCGGCAGGACAGACTTCGGCGCACTTTCCGCACTTGGTGCAGTCGAAATCGTCCACGGTGTGGATGTAGCCGGGGCGGCCGTCGATGCAGCCGTAGGGACAGACCGGCAGACATTCGCCGCAGCCGGTGCACTTGCGGGGGTTGATGTAGATGTTGACCAGTTTGATGCAGGAGCCGGAGGGGCAGTGCTTCCTGCGGATGTGGGCAGTGAACTCCTCCGGGAAGTTGTCCTGAGCGGAGAGGGCGATGCGGGCGGCATTCTGACCCATGGTGCAGCAGGTGGAGAAGCCCATGGCGCTGCCGATCTCGTGGGTCATGTCGGTGAACTCCGGACGGCCCCGGCCCACGGTCATCTCCCGGTGCTCGTACTCCAGCTGGATGAGGCCCTCCCGACAGAAGACGCACTTGCCGCAGGAGCGGGCCCGGGAGGCCAGCAGGTGCCGGGCGGTGACGGCCACCGCGCAGTCCTTCTCGGAGAGAACCCGCAGGACGCCGTTTTCCAGGGGGGCCTGTTCCACCGTCAGGCTGCCGTCCTTCGCGGGACGCAGTTCGTAGCCCATCAGCAGGCCCTTTGCCCCGGTGAGATCGGCCAGATCGGCGATGGGGGTGCCGTCGGGAACCTTGGAGAGGGGACCGCCGTTGACACTGAGGTAGACGCCGGACACATAGTCTCCCCGGACGGCATGGGCCAGATCGGCGGCAGTGCCGATGTGCAGCAGGAGGGTGTTCTCGTTTTCCCGGACGTTGACAAACTCGGTGCGCAGGGTGACGCCGTACTCCTGGGCCAGAGAGGCCAGGGGGGCGGCGGCTTCGGGGCGCTCTTCGGGAAGGTAGAGCACCTTCTCCTCCGTGCCCAGGAACCGGGCGGCCAGGGCGATGCCCTGGAAGACGCTCTCCGGTTCGGTGTCCAGCAGGGAGAGCAGAACGAAATCCGTATCGGCGTTGTTGAGCGCGGCAGCCACCGCGGTCATGCCGGCCGCTTCCCGCAGCCGGTCGGCCAGCATGCCTCCGGGGAGACCGGTCTCCCGGACCCCGGCCGCCTCCACGCACTCCAGCAGGGCTCCGGGCTCCAGAGCCTTTAAAGTTTCAGCGAAATTCATGCTCAGCCCTCCTTTCCGGCGTAGTCGCCCCAGACGCGCGGGCGGGAAATCTTCAGTCTCAGATCACACTGCAGACAGCGGGAGGCCTCGCCGCAGCTGCCCTCGCAGCCGAGACCGTGGTCAAACTGGTGGAAATTGTTCTCCCGGGAGGCCACATCGTCCACCTGGGGCTGACGGCGCTCCAGACGGCCGAAGCCGTCCACATGCCCGATGTAGGGATCGGCATGCTGCTCGGGGGCCAGCACCTCGCTGATGTCCCCGTCGCCTCCCAGATACAGGTCGATCTGGCTGGCGGCCTCACGGCCGGATTCGATGGCCTGGATGACGGACTTGGTGCCGTAGATCACGTCGCCGGCGGCAAAGATGCCGGGGACGCTGGTGGACTTGTCCTTATCCATGTCGGTTACGGCGATGGAGTTGGCCCGGCCCAGGGTGAGACCGCAGTCCGGAGTCAGATCGGCCCGCTGGCCGGTGGCAAAGATGACGGTATCTCCCGCGATGTGGTGCTCGCTGCCGGGCTCCTTCTGGATGATGGCGCGGCGGTTCTCGT
>CAYXVN010000337.1:0-1924 GCA_964468565.1 uncultured Oscillospiraceae bacterium
TACTGCCTGAACGGGAAAGTGGTGGCCGTCAACCGGCACAAGGCCGCAGACCAGAGCGCCGACAGTCTGGAAGAGTACGTTGCCTTCAGGCTCCGAAACATCCGGCCATCTGCCAGCGCAGGGACCGGATCATGCCCGGAGCCACGTTCCTTTTGGATGGAGAGTACAAGGTGCTCCAGTCATCATCGGGAACCCGCAGGCCCCAGAAATGGGCCTGTACCGGTCTACTATATCTTTACGGATGGGACACAGGCGACGCCCGGTCACTGCACCCTGGTACGCCTGAACACCGGCCCTGTCCGGCTTTGAAGGTGCCGGATCATTTATCCCTCATATGTCGGCATGCATCGCAGGAAGTGTATCACCGGATGGGTGCCAAATCAGGAGCGGTATTGTATGCCGGGTTCTGACCTTCAGCGGTGAAAACACGCCTGTTCCGGCGATTTCAGCCGGAATTGTCCAATCTTTACGCAAACAGGTGAATCCGGTTCGAAAAACTTCACGGATTCAGGGAAGGAGGAAATCAGCATGCTGGAAGTGGGAACAAAGGCTCCTGCATTCACCCTGCCGGATCAGGACGGCAACCCGGTATCTCTGAGCGACTTTGCCGGAAAGAAAGTGGTGCTCTATTTCTATCCTCGGGACAACACCCCCGGCTGTACCCGTCAGGCCTGTGCCTTTGCGGGATCCTTTGGGGCGTTCCGCAGCCTGGACGTGGCGGTCATCGGGATCAGCAAGGACTCGGTGGCCTCCCACCGGAAGTTCGCGGACAAGTACAGTCTTCCCTTTGTGCTGCTCTCGGACCCGGAGCGGACGGCCATCGAGGGCTATGATGTGTGGCAGGAGAAGAAGAACTACGGCAAGGTGACCATGGGCGTGGTCCGGACCACCTATGTGATTGATGAGAACGGCCTCATCGAGAAGGTCATGCCCAAGGTGAAGCCGGATACCAACGCCGCAGATATTCTTGCCTATCTGCAGAAAAACTGAAAATGTCGCCGGGCAGGCGACCATGCCTTCCGGAAGTTCTGATAGGATAGGGTCAGAATTTCTGAGGAGGATACGCATCATGACAACCGAACTCGTTTTCATCCTGGACCGCAGCGGGTCCATGTCCGGTCTGGAGAAGGACACCATCGGGGGATTCAACTCCATGATCGGCAAGCAGAAGAAGGAACCTGGCCAGGCTCTGGTCTCCACCGTGCTCTTTGACAACTGCTCTGAGGTCATCTACGACCGGGTGCCCCTGGAGAAGGTGCCCCCCATGACGGAGAAGGAGTACTATGTCCGGGGCTGCACCGCACTGCTGGACGCCCTGGGCGGCGCCATCCACCACATCGGCAACGTACACAAGTATGCCCGCCCGGAGGACCGGCCGGAGCGCACCCTCTTCATCATCACCACCGATGGCATGGAGAACGCCAGCCGGAGATACGACTACCCGAAGGTAAAGGCGATGATTGAGCGGCAGCAGAGCCGCTACGGCTGGGAGTTCCTCTTCCTGGGGGCCAACATCGATGCGGTTGCCGAGGCGGCCCGTTTTGGCATCTCCCAGGATCGGGCTGTGCGTTACAACAGCGACAGCGAGGGGACAGCCCTCAACTACGATGTGATCAGTGAGGCCGTGAGCAGCATCCGGTCTGCACCCCTTGAGGCTCCCCGCATGGACGGTTCCTGGAAGCGCCTCATCGAGGAGGACTACAGCAGGCGGGGAAAGGAGAAGAAGCAGAAATGATCGGAGCCATTCTGGGGGACATCATCGGAAGTCCCTATGAGCACGGGGAGAAGATGAAGCAGAAGGAGTTCCCTCTGTTCATTCCCGCCAGCCGCTTCACGGATGACACCGTGATGACGCTGGCGGTGGCCCAGGCTTTCCTGGATGGGGGACCGGATGCCACTGAGGAAGAGGTCCGCAGCCATATGG
>CAYXVN010000338.1:0-1923 GCA_964468565.1 uncultured Oscillospiraceae bacterium
ACCTGGTGTTCTTCACCCGTCCCATCTCCGCCGCCATCCTCATCCTCACCGTGGTGCTGCTGGTATCCATGATGCGGGTCAACAAGCGTATCGAGAGGCTCAACGCCCAGCAGGAGGCGGAGATGGCCGCCGAGCACGCCAGGATGGACGAAGAGGCAGAGTAGGTCTCCCGCTCTTTCCCTATGATTTCACCTGCCACTTTTCCCGGGGCGGACCCCAGACCCCAATCTGCCTCCCGCCGCCGGGGCCGGGATCCCGGCCTTCCGGGGTCCCGGCATGTGGCCGGCCTCCTTCCGGCTTCGCCCTCCCGGGGGAGGGCTGCCGTTTCACCGCCACAACCTGTTTTCCGGAGGATGATGTCCATGTCCCCTGCCCTGAAACAACAGAAGATCCTGGTGGCGGCGGACGAGGTTCCCTCCCCGGTGTGGACCCACCTGCGCACCCCGGTGCAGGTGCAGTTCTCCCGGGACGGCATCGGGGCCTGCCAGGCCCTGCTGCGGGAGCGGTTTGACGTGCTGTTCCTGGACCTCTACCTCAGCGGCATGGACTCCCTGGAACTGCTGCGGCGGTGCCGGGGGGAGAGACTGTGCGGGGCCATCGTGCTCACCAGCGAGGTCCCCTCCTTCTCCTATGCCCAGCAGGGCATCCTCTACGGGGTGTCCGCCTATCTGCTGCGGCCCCTCCAGCCGGAGGAGGTGGACAGCGTGCTGCGGCGGCTTCAGGACGCCGGAACTCCCGGGGAGGAGCGGCGGATGCGGGACGCCGCCGCCCGGGTGCTGGAGCGGTTCCGCACCAGAAACGGGGTGGACCGGTTCTTCCAGATCGGGCAGGAGCTGATCCGCCCGGATGCCACGGCGGTGGAGTCCGCCATCTGGTGGCGCCGGTTCTGTGAGATGGTTCTGGAGGAGGCCTTTCAGCGCTATCCCTGGCTGGCCCTCTACCACCACCCGGACGAATTCCGCTCCCCGGACTTTGTGGAGGAGTCGGACCGGGAGATGGTTCTCCACTTCTGCCGCCGCACCCTGGAGAAGCTGTCCGCCATTCTGGACGAACTCTTCCCCCAGGTCCGCAGCCAGGAGATGGAGAACATCCTGCTCCTGCTGCTGGGCAGCATCGACGAGAACATCCAGCAGAAGGACGTGGCAGAGCGGTGGTTCATCACCAAGTCCGCCCTGAGCACCCGCTTTCAGCGCAACCTGGGCATCTCCTACCGGGAGTACATGACCCGGCTGAAGATCCGCCGGGGCCAGTACCTGCTGCGCCACACGGACATCCGGCCCAGGGATGTGGCCGCCCGGCTGGGGTACCGGGACAGCGGCCATTTTGCCCGGCTGTTTCTTCAGCGCACCAGCTGCTCCCTGCAGGAGTACGGCAGAGACAGCGGGGACAGTTACAGCATCTGAATTCTTCTGATCGCGCAAGCCGCCCGGACCCTGTGTCCGGGCGGTTTCGTCTTTCTCTCCCCCCAGGCCGAAACCTCCCCGGGGGAGAGGGACCCTCCTCTCCCCTTACTCTGTATCTCCTCCTGTCCTCCGATCCGGGGGGAACCCTCACGGACAGCTCCCCCGCAGCACTGTCCCCCTGTGCAAACGGCACTGTGGAGGCCCCTTCGGTTCTCCATCCCTTCACAAAAAATTAAAGATTTCTTATTTCCAGATTAAAGGAAGTGTGCTATTCTAAGGCCGGACGAACCCTGAATTCACCGCCCCCTAGGGAAGGAGCCTTTTCCATGCACACCGTACTGATCTGCGACGACGACCGGGACATCGTTTCGGCCCTTGACATCTACCTCACCAGCGACGGCTACCGCACCGTCAAGGCCTACAACGGCAGGGAGGCCCTTCAGGCCATGAAGGACCAGGACATCGACCTGATTCTCATGGACATCATGATGCCCGAGCTGGACGGCATCCGGGCCACCGC
>CAYXVN010000339.1:0-1850 GCA_964468565.1 uncultured Oscillospiraceae bacterium
GCCGTACCATGTTTCATCCTCCGACCCACGGCCGCCCCCTGCAGGGAGGACAGCGCCTGTGGGGTAACTGAGGCAGCCCGGGCTGCCTTCCCGGATAAACTAAACCCTTCAGGCCCATTTGTCAATACGGAAACCGCCCTTCTTCGCAAAAGTTAACAGAATGGTTACAAATCGTTACGGATGCGTCACACTTCTTCGCCCCCGCCGGAGGGTGGCTCCCCCTCCCCCTCTCCCGCTGCCGGCGGCAGAAAAACAGGCACCGCACCGGAAAACCGATGCGATGCCTGATGGGGAAATCCGTCAGTTGAGGCGTGCTGTCCTGCCTCCGGACCTGACATACAGTCCGCTGAAATAGTTCGCCGGGTCCACCCGGGAGCCGTTGATCCGGATCTCAAAGTGGAGGTGGTTGCCGGTGGAGGAACCGGTGGAGCCCACCTTGCCCAGTTCCTGACCCTGCTTCACACTCTGACCCACACTCACGGAGCGGCTGCTCATGTGGGCGTAGAGGGTGCTGGTGCCGTCACTGTGGGAGACCACCACATAGTTGCCGTAGGACGGGCCCCGCATGGAGATGGTAACCACGCCGCTCTTGGCACACTTGATGCTGGTGCCGTAGCCGGCGGGAATATCAATGCCGGTGTGGTGGTTGGGCCTTCCGGTAATGGGGTGGATGCGGTTTCCGAACAGGGAGGACAGGGTGGTCTTGCCGGGAAGGGGCCAGGCAAAGGAGCCCTCCGCCTTCACGCTGGAGATCTTGGGGGCAAGTTCCTTTTCCATCTGCCGGATTCTGGCATCGGCATTGGCCGCAGCCTTCTTCAGTGCCGCCTCCTCCGCTGCCAGTTCCGACTCGGTGGCGCTGATCTCATTGATCAGCTTCTGAACCTCCGCCTCCTGGCCCTGCAGTTCCTGCCGGGCACTGATCTGCTCCTGCTTGGCGGCCTCCTGCTCCTGTTTGGCCGCTTCCTGTTCCCGCTTGGCGGCCTCCTGTTCCCGCTTGGCCGCCTCCTGCTCCTCCTTGGCCGCCTGTACCTCACTGCGGGCCTGCTCCAGCTGGGCCTTGATCTCCTCCAGATTCGCCTTCTCGGCAGTGATCTGCTCCTGGAGCTGCTGGAGCTCGTCCATGATCTGATTGTCGTACTCCATGAACTCCTGAACCATCATGAAGTTGTCCAGCAGATCCGAGAAACTGTCCGAGGAGAACAGGATGGACCAGTAGGAGACCTGTCCCTGCTCCTCCATCAGACGCACCCGCTGACAGAACAGCTCATAGAGCTCAGCCTCCTTGGCCTCGGTCTCCTCCAGTTCCTTCTGCTTGACGGCAATCTGTTCCTCGTAGTCGGCAATCTCTCCGTCCAGCCTCTGGATCTCCCCTTCCAGGGTGTTGATCTTTGACTGGATGTTCTCGATCTCCCCCTGAATCTGGGCAATCCGCTCCTGAATGCCGGTAATCCGCTCCTGGATGCTGGCGATGGTCTGCTGGATCAGGTCAATGTCGTCCTCCAGCAGGCTCTTCTGGTCCGTCAGCTTCCCCTTCTCCGCTCTGGTCTGGGCCAGCTTGTTCTGGACTTCCTTGCGCTGGCTGGCCAGATTCTGAGATTCCTTCTTCAGTTTGTCTATGTCCGCCTGGGTAACCGCCTGGACCTGCTCCACCATGGTTACCGGGGACATGGGAAGCAGAAGCGCCACGACCAGCACCAGCGGCAGCAGCCGTCTCAACCATCCGTACTTCTCCCTGTACATTCCTGTCTTACCTCCAAACAGCTCCTGTCGGAACGGATCGTCCCCCTCCTCCTTCACCGGAGCAGGAATATGTTCGCCACCATGGGCAGAATCAGAGCAATCACCATGAC
>CAYXVN010000340.1:0-1838 GCA_964468565.1 uncultured Oscillospiraceae bacterium
CTTCCCCGGCGCCCGGACTGGGGGAGCGTCCGGCTCCGGGGGGAAACTTCACAGCGGGGCCGGATGGGGGAATTTCGCCTTGCGCCGGGGCTCAGATCCGGCTATAATAGGGGGGTGCTGCCCGGAAGCCCCGGGCAGTCAGTCCGAAAAAGCGAGGATCAGATATGGCAACTGACATTCAGAGCTATCTCCGCCCCGGAAAGCGGGCCCACCTGGTGGGCATCGGGGGAGTCTCCATGTCTCCCCTGGCCGAAGTGCTCCACGGGGCCGGAGTCACCGTAACCGGCTCGGATCTCCACGAGAGCGACACCGTGCTCCGTCTCCGCACCCTGGGCATCCCGGTGGTCCTGGGGCACCATCCGGAGAGCGTGCAGGGGGCAGACTGTGTCATCCGCACCGCGGCGGTCCACGACGACAACCCGGAGATCGCCGCCGCCCGCCGGGCCGGCATCCCCGTCTTTGAACGGGCCCAGGCCTGGGGGGCCCTGATGCGCCACTACCCCAACGCCCTGTGCATCTCCGGCACCCACGGCAAGACCACCACCACCTCCATGTGCACCCACATCTTCCTGGCCGCCGGCCGGGATCCCTCGGTGATGATCGGGGGAACCCTGCCCCTGCTGGGGGCGGGCCACCGGGTGGGCCAGGGGGATACCATCATTCTGGAGTCCTGCGAGTACTGCAACTCCTTCCTCTCCTTCTTCCCCACGGTGGCGGTGATCCTCAACGTGGACGCGGACCACCTGGACTTCTTCGGCACCCTGGACAACGTAAAGCACTCCTTCCGGGCCTTTGCCCAGCTGGTGCCTTCCAACGGCCATGTGGTGGCCAACCGGGATGACGCCAACACCATGGATGCCCTGAAAGATCTGGACCGGGAGGTGCTCACCTTCGGCCTGGAGGAGGGAGATGTCCATGCCGCCAACCTCACCTGGGAGGGGGGCTACGGCTCCTTTGACGTGATCCTCCGGGAAGAGCTCTATACCCACGTAAAACTTGGGGTACCCGGAGTCCACAACGTGCGCAACGCCCTGGCCGCCTGCGCCGCCTCCTCCTGCCTCAACGTACCCGGCTCCGCCGCCCGGGAGGGCCTGGAGAGCTTCCACGGGGCGGGCCGCCGGCTGGAGAAGAAGGGGGAGTACCACGGGGCCGCGGTGTACGACGACTACGCCCACCACCCGGAGGAGCTGCGGGCTCTGCTCACCACCGTCCACACCCTGGGCTTCAACCGGGTGATCTGCGCCTTCCAGCCCCACACCTACAGCCGCACCCACAATCTCTTCCGGGACTTTGTGGAGGTGCTGCACATCCCGGACATCGCCGTCCTCATGGAGATCTATCCCGCCCGGGAGGTGAACACCCTGGGCATCTCCTCCCGGGACCTGGCCCGGGAGATCCCCGGCTCCATCTACTGCGCCACCATGGAGGAAGTGACTGAGACCCTGAAGCAGCTGGCTCAGCCCGGTGATCTGCTCCTCACCGTGGGGGCCGGCGACATCTACCTGGCAGGGGAGGCCCTGCTGAGGGAGGCTTAGCCCTCTCACCCGGCTCCTGCATTGCTGCCCCTCTCACTGCTGTCGGAGTGCCCATCCGGATTTCGCCCGCCGGCAGCTTCCGGGAGTCGAAAATAAGGCCGATGTCCCCCTCTCTCCTCCCCGATGGGAGGTGAAGAGGGAGGGGACATCGGCCTGTTTTGTGTGTATGGCTTCTGCTGCAGAGCTGCCCCTGTTGGGGAACGGATCAGGGATCTTTCTCCTCAGGGCCGGAGTCCTCCTCCCCAGCGGAATCTTCCTCCGGCCCCTCCGGCCCGCTCTCCGGCATCTCCCCGTCCTTGGGGG
>CAYXVN010000341.1:0-1835 GCA_964468565.1 uncultured Oscillospiraceae bacterium
TGGCCTTCACCAGCCGGTCCAGGCCGGATTCCGCCACCCCCAGGTCCTCCAGAAACAGGGAGCGCTCCTCCCCGTCCAGTTCCGCGATCTCCGCCTCCAGCTTGGCACACACCGGGATCACCTGGGCATTCTGCTGGGCGGCACGCCGGGCCACGGCGTTGTAGTACTCCACCGAGGTGGGGTCCGAGAAGCCCTCCTCATCCAGGTTGGCGGCGTAGATCACCGGCTTCAGGGAGAGCAGTTCGGAGGTGGCGATGAGAGCGGCGTCATCCTTGTCCACCCCCTGCACGTACTCCCGGGCAGACCTGCCATCGTTCAGCCACTCCCGCAGGCCGGAGAAGACCTCCGCCTCCCGCAGGAACTTTTTGTCGCCCTTGGAGGCCTTCTTTGCCTTCTCGATGCGCCGGTCCACCATCTCCAGATCCGCCATGACCAGTTCCAGGTCGATGGTGTCCATGTCCCGGATGGGATCCGTGTTGCCCTCCACGTGGATGACGTTCTCATCGTCAAAGCAGCGCACCACGTGGACAATGGCGTCCGTCATGCGGATGTGGGAGAGAAACTTGTTGCCAAGACCCTCCCCCCGGCTGGCCCCCTTCACCAGACCGGCGATGTCCACGAACTCGATGACCGCCGGGGTGGTCTTCTTGGGGTGATACATCTCAGAGAGTCTGTCCAGACGGCTGTCCGGAACGGCCACCATGCCCACATTGGGGTCGATGGTGCAGAAGGGGTAGTTGGCGCTCTCGGCGCCGGCGTTGGTGATGGCGTTGAAGAGGGTCGACTTGCCCACGTTGGGCAGACCCACAATGCCTAGCTTCATATATGCTGGTGGGCGGCAGAATCCCCCGGCTCTCACCGGGGGAGGAGCCGCCCCTCCTCCTTCCTGCGTAATCGGCTGCCCTCGGGGCTTCCTGGCCCGGGGCTTTTTGCTGCTCACATTATACCACAGCAGCGGGTAAGACTCAATCCTGCATCCCCACGGAAAGACCCTCTGTCCCGGAGGGAGACCGGCAGGAGGGGGCCGGTTTCGGGGTGTGCCTTCCGGGCAGGGGCCCGGTTCTGGCCGTAGGGCCGCTGACTGCCAGGCCTGTCCTCTCAGGGGGCCCGGACGGTCCGGATCCCGCAGGTTAGGGGCTCAGCCCTCCGGGGAACCGGTCAGATCCTTCAGGGGAATGCCGGTGCGGTTTTTCCAGACTCCGGGTCCGTTGGAGCTGTTGCCGAGCAGACAGGCTGCCGCAGCAGAGGGGCCGGAGCAGAGGACGTTCTCCATGAGGATGCCGTCCTGAACTGCTCCCCTGCTTTCAAGCTGCCGGCGCAGAAGTCTGGCACTCTCCGGACAGGAGGAGGTCTCCTCAGGGGAGAGGGCAGAGCCCTGAAGGACCAGGAAGCCGCTGTCCGTCAGATAGCCGGTGCCGGAGGCCCTCTGGCTGGCCAGATAGAGCAGTTCGGAGATGGGCTGAAGGTCAGCGGTGTCCGGGGCAGAGGAATCGGGGTTTGCTTCGGAGGATATTGCCGGATGGTCATCTGCCAGGGGCAGGAGAGGGTCCGGACCGGGAACGGGGATCTCCGGATCCCCTGTCACCAGGTCCTTCAGGGGTACGCCGGCATTGCTGATCCACACATCATGGCCGTTGGTTTCTGCCCCCAGGCGAGGAGCAGCCGGGGAGGATTCTGGTGTGGCAGGTTTCAGATCACCAAGGGAGATTCCCTCCTGGCTGACCCAGGCCACTTTTCCGTTGACGCTTCTCCCCGCCAGGAAGGAGGCGGCTCCGGAGGGACTGGGGAAGAGAAGATCCCTGGTGAGAACCCAGTTTCGGATGGAGCCGTCCGCT
>CAYXVN010000342.1:0-1786 GCA_964468565.1 uncultured Oscillospiraceae bacterium
CCCAGTCCGCCGGACGTCTCCGTGGATTTTGGAAAAATCAACTGAGATTCTTGAAAAATTTTCAGAAAAATGCATTAAGTCCGTAGAATGGTACAATCTATGTGGTACATTTTCCCCGTCCACTGGAGGAAAGCCCCGGCCCCGGGAACAGACCCGGAGGGTGATCCCACCCCCGCTGCCTCTCCCTCCGGCCTTCCCCGCACCCTCACCGGAGCGGGACGCCCCTCCCTGGAAGGAGGGGAAGCTCCTCTCCTCCGGCTTATGTCCGGATGGCATGGGACCCGGGAAACCCCCGCCGGTGGACAGGGAAAAGAAGTGTCCCAGGACGGACACGAACACAGAACAAGGAGGAACAGATCATGTACAACAACGACTGGCACAAGGGAGCAAAGACCGGCCGGCTGCTGCGGCAGACCACCGCCCTCCTGCTCGCCCTGATCATGCTGTGGGGGTCTCTCCCCGGCGCCTTCGCCCTGTCCCCCAGGACCCTGGACGGCGACACCTTCCTCAAGGCTGCGGTGGAGGAGGCCGGTGGCCCCTCCGGCCTGAACCGGGAGCAGCGCATCTCCTGGCTGCGCAGCCGCAACCTCATCACCCGCTACGAAGTTCCCGTCATCCGGAAGAGCGCCATGACCAAGGCGGTGATCTGGCGCATCTTCTTCGGCATCCACAACGCCACCGCCCTCACCTCCCGGCACCCGGAGATCGCACCCCCGGTGAAGTCCATCGGCGGGGAATTCTACCAGAACGCCAGGACCTCCGCCATTGTGATCGGGGCAGCCACCGAGAAGGAGAATGCCCTGGAGGGCATGACCCCGGCCCAGTTCACCCGCTTCCGCAGACAGCTCGCCAGTGCTGACCTGTCCGCCCTCAGGCTGCTCACCCCGGAGAAGTTCGCCCGGACTCTGGCCACCCACATCGGGGTGGACAATGGCAAAATGTCCTTTGCCGCAGTACTGCAGCGGCTGCAGAAGGAGAAGGTGCTCACCGCCCCGGAGGCCGCCATGCTGCAGCGGGGAGATATCACCTGGGCCGTGGTGTGGCGCTGCTTCTTCCAGGCCTATGGCCTCTGGGCCAAGGCGGAGGACCACCCGGAGATCCCCCAGAAGGGCCTGAAGGGAAAGAACTATCAGAATGCCCGCACCGTGGCCCTGCTCACCGGGCTGGCCAGTGCCGCTCAGCCCTCCCTCCAGGTCCCCCACGAGGCCGAGTTCCTGGACTTCGCTCAGAAGCTGTACACCGGCAACCATAAGCCCCTGCCCGTCTCCCTCAACCCCTACGCGGAGAAGCTGCTCTCCGGCATCCCCATGACCCGCAGCAACGCCAGAGCCATGACCGCCGTGCGCAACGGCAGCAACCGCCTCCCCCAGAAGTACCTGAAGGCCCTGGTGGATCTGGGCTGGAAGCTGAACCTGAGCGAAACCCTGAAAGAGGGGGAGCGGAAGGCGGGGGTGACCCGCCCCCAGAAGAAGGAGATCGCCCTCTTTGACTGCGAGGAGAAGACCTGGTTCCACGAGGTGGGCCACTTTGCCGCCTGGATCACCGGCATTCAGGAGGAGATTGAGGCCCTGTTCCAGGCAGAGAAGGGAGAGGGGACCCGCACTCTGCTGGGGAACTACTCCCAGACCTCCAGCGGGGAGTACTTCGCCGAGGCCTTCGCCTTCTGGATGTCCCCCCGGCGGGAGCAGCTGCGCACCGTGGCCCCCCGCACCGCCCGCTTCCTGGACGAGGCCATGGTGAACGCCAGCGGTCTGGTGGACCGGGAGAGGGCCAGAAGCATCGCCGG
>CAYXVN010000343.1:0-1775 GCA_964468565.1 uncultured Oscillospiraceae bacterium
CAAGGGTGTTTCCCTCCTCTTTGAAGGCGGCCAGCGCCCGTCTCAGTTCCCGGTCCGATACCGGCTCTCCCTGTTTCAGTTTCCGGATGGCAGGATGGTCATAGGGGCGGCGGGTGTCCCGCAGGACTTCCACATGCCCCGGTTTCTTCCGCTTGGGGCGGGCGGTCTTTCTCCGCTTTCCGTCCGCAAGCAGCAGGTACCCGGTCTCCCGGTCCCTGCCTACCACGCAGAAGATTCCATCCCGGTCCCGTCCGGCTGTTGCCCGGACGATCCAGCCTGTGCAATCATACATAGGCTCCGTCCTCGGTGACGGTGAGAATTTCAGGCTCCCCGTCGGTAATGAGGATCGTATTCTCGTAATGAGCGGTCAGAGAGCCGTCTTTGGAGACGGTGGTCCATCTGTCTTCCAGGACCTTGACCTGCCAGTCCCCGGCGCAGACCATGGGTTCCACGGCGATGGTCATGCCCGGAGCAAGCCGGGGACCATGGCCGGGAGCACCGTAGTTGCGTACCTCCGGGGCTTCATGGAGTTTTGCACCCACACCGTGACCCACGAAGTCCCGCACGACCGAAAAGCCGTTGGATTCCACGTAGGTCTGAACCGCATGGCCGATATCCGAAACCCGCTTTCCCTTCCGGGCATTGGCGATGCCCTTCCAGAAACTCTCCTGGGTAACCTGAATCAGCCGCATGGCTTCGTCGCTGACCTTCCCGCAGGGGTAGGTCGCAGCACAGTCACCGTGGAAGCCGCCGATGTAGGCACCCACATCCACGCTGACGATGTCCCCCTCCCTGAGTACCCGGGGACCGGGAATTCCATGAATGACGCATTCATTGATGGAGATGCAGATGGCACCCGGGAAACCGCCGTACCCGAGAAAGGACGGGGTGGCACCGTTCTGCCTGAGAAACCGGCGCACCGCCATGTCGATCTCCTGGGTCCGGACACCCGGAGCCACCATGGAACCGGCCAGAGCCCGGGCCTGGGCGGTGAGCCGCCCGGCCCGGCGCATGGCCTCTATCTCCCGCTGGTTTTTCAGCGAGATCAAATCCAGAGCCATCAGAGACCCAGTGCCTCCAGGATGGCCTTGGTGGTTGCTTCGATGGAGTCCTGATTGGCCACGGGGGCCAGAAGTCTCTTGGCCTCGTAATAGCCCTTCAGCGGTTCGGTTTCGGCGTGATAGACCTCCAGACGGTGGCGGACGGTCTCGGGCCGGTCATCGGCCCGCTGGACCAGAGGGCCGCCGCAGGCGTCGCACACGCCCTCAACCCTGGGAGGTTTCGCGGAGATGTGATAGGGGGCACCGCAGTTCTGGCAGACCCGGCGGCCTCCCATGCGCTCCTCGATCTCCTGATCGGAGATCTCAATGGAGACCACATGGTCAAAGGTCACACCGGCGGCATCCAGGGCCTGGGCCTGGGGCAGCGTACGGGGCACACCGTCCAGGATGTAGCCCTTGGCGCAGTCCTCTTTGGCCAGCCGCTCTGCCACAATGCCGATGATCACCGAGTCGGGAACCAGCTTGCCCGCGTCCATGTAGGACTTGGCCTCCAGCCCTGTGGGCGTGCCCTCCTTCACGGCGGCACGGAGAATGTTGCCGGTGGAAATGGTGGGGATGCCCAGCTTCTCACTGAGGATCTCTGCCTGGGTCCCCTTGCCGGCCCCGGGTGCACCTAAAAGAATCAGTTTCATCCCGTCTGTCCTCCCTCATCTTACTCAAGGAAGCCCTTGTAGTGCCGCATGAGCATCTGGGCCTCCAACTGCTTGGTGGTCT
>CAYXVN010000344.1:0-1772 GCA_964468565.1 uncultured Oscillospiraceae bacterium
CCCCCGCCATTTTCGCCCTCTCCGACTGGACCGCCAGATACCCCCTCTCCAGATAATACATCATGGCAGGCGCGCGCAGGGCAACCAGCACAGGGTACGGCTGCTCTTTGACGGATTCACGGGTGGTACCAAGGCGCCGGGCAATGGCGTCGAAATCCAGACCCTCCCGATAGCGGAGAAGGACTGCGGGTCTGGTCTCGTCCGTACTGCAGACATCAATCAGTGCCTCCAGCGTCTGGGCCTTCTGCTCCCCGGGAAGTCGGCTGCCCGGGTATACCTCGTTGTACAGATTGTCCGGCCAGCACAGGTGAGGGGTCACGACGGGCACAAACTTCTGATGCGAAGGGGGTTCGTTCTGATGCGAAGGGGGTTCGGGAAGGTTCGGGCAGAGGGACCGGAAAGGTGCGGCCGCCTGCAGGAGGGATTTCCGGAGAGGGCAGGGGATCTTCAGACAGTCCCGCGTGGTTATGAAAAGAAGGTCCAGCACAGTGAACACATCTGCCCTGCCCAGGCGGAGAACGGTTTTCTCAGGGAGGTCCAGCTCCCAGACCGGCTTTGCAAGGTGGGGAATGTCCCCCTCCCGGACGGAATACTTCCTCTGCCTGATGGTGTCCCGCACGTACCCTTCCGGGCCCAGACGGAGAAACCGTTTCACCGAACGCCTGATAAAGAAGATCCGGCCAGTACGCAGGCTGTGGCGGATGTCTTTTTCGGTGACTCCACAGCGGGCCGCATAGCGGTCAGTCGGCTCGCCGTCCCGAAAGCAGGCGAGGAAGGGATCCGAGACATCTGGCGGAAAGAGAGCGGATACCATCCGGGAGACCAGATCTCCGGCTTCCTCGGCCGTCAGGCTGCTGTCCGTATGGCATACATTCCAGGGCCAGGACGCCGCAGCAACGGGTGCAGGACTGCCTGCCCCCTCCGCAGGGGGAATATTGTTCTGCAAAATGCATACATCCTTCCGTATTGTGTGATACCCCGGGGAGGAAGGGGGGAAAGAGGAACAGAGCTTACCGGGCCTCTGCCTCTCTCTGACGGGCAGAGATCCGCAGATCGTCCCAGGACTCCCCTCCCCCGGATCGGTACCGGAGAAGGGGCGAAATCTGCCATCGCGGCAGTCACTGGAAGTACTGCCTGGGGGTACGGACGGCTGCCGTATCATGGTGCGGGTACCCACCGGAATCATGTCCATCCTCTGGTGGATTGCCCGCCCGGGCTCCCTGTGTCCGGTCCGGTTGCTGAACAGCCCCGCGCGCCTGGACGCAAAATCCGCGTCGTGCTGCCACGTCACAGAACCCACCGTCTGTGGCCCCGATCACAGCCCTGCCGGCGGGGACTCTCCGAACCTCAGAAGCGCTGTTTTCTGCCAACTATATGCATCTGACTCTATTCTAGCAGATTTCCAGGCAGAGTGCAAGTACTCATCAATATTTTAATCAATTAATTAATCGTCAGCTTTTCCCTGGACCATCCTGGTCCACCCCCTGAAACTGCAGACAGCATTGAAGGGGTATTCTGCCTGCAGTACCGGAGGCATCTCCGGAAGAACCAGGACTGACGGCATTCTCCCGCAGGGCCTGACCTGCAAATCGGTGGGGCTTATCTGACCGGTCACACCCCCGGCGCAGAGTTCACCGTTCAGCATGGCATCGGACTCACCCATGCCGCCTCCTCCGGTTTTAAGGCTTCGCCCCGGTTTTCGCTGAGCCGCGGCGCTTTGCCGGCCTTCCCGCCCTGCTCCCGGTTGGCACAGCTGGGCCGGCAGGAGGACA
>CAYXVN010000345.1:0-1771 GCA_964468565.1 uncultured Oscillospiraceae bacterium
CAGTTCCGGTCCGTGATCCCCACATACAGTTTCATTCTTCTCCGGACCTCCTATCCCCGGTAGATGCGTTCATTATGCCACTCCAGATATTTCGGATCCGGCCGCCGGCTCAGGTCCTCCGGAAGATTGCCCAGAGGCTGCCCCTGCCAGCGTCCATATTGGGTCCCCTCTCCCCAGTCCTCTTTCAGATGGGGGCTGACCTCCACCCGCCAGTCCCGGGTCACAGTGAGGTAGCCCAGAGCAAAGAGTCTGTGCAGGTCGGCCCGGAGCAGGAGCCCGTTGCTGGCCAGGTTGGGGCCCTGGCTGGTGCAGGGCACAATGTGGGCCGCCTCCGGAACCGGCAGCGCCCGCTCCCCGGAGATGGCACACCGCCGCTGCCAGGCGTCCGTCACCACCACCCGGAAGCCCCCCTGCCCCAGACGGAGACCCGCCTCTCCGCCGGCCACCTGCCGTGGCCGGCTGGAAATGGCCCGGGGCAGACGCTCTCTCACCTGCTCCCAGATCCGTCTCCCCTCCTCCTCTACAGTGGAGAAGCCCTTTCCCCGCACGGTGGTCCGTTTCCAGTTCGGCAGGGGAATCCAGTCCGCCTCCCGGAACCAGAAGGGCTCCGTCAGAACCGTACACCCCAGAAGGGGCGGTCCTTCCATGCGGTTGGGGACCCGGTACTTCTCCATGCGCCTCTCCATCTCCTCCAGGGAGCGGACTCCGTTCTTCTCCCGGAAGGCAGCCCAGGCCAGAAAAGGGGGCAGCCGGGTGAAGGTCACATAATAGCCCCCGCCCACAATGGCGTTTTCCGGACAGTGGAGTTCAGTTCTCCTCCATCCGGCAGACGCCCCGGCTGCCGGGACTCCAGAAGTTGACTTCGTCCGGCCGGCTGCGGCTGAACTGCTCACAAAACTCCGCGTCCGTAACGGCAACACGGAAATGCATATCCTCTCCTCCTCTCCCGTCGCCTGGCCCTCCGGGCAGGAGGTGTGATTACTCCTCGTATTTTTCTGTCTTTGTACTCCGCTCTGTTATCGCTTCCCACCCCTCCCGGATGCTCCCCCACCGGAAAAGGCCGCCCTCCCGGGCGGCCTTTTTCAGCGGTCCAGCTTCCGCAGCACCGTCTGAAACCAGTCGGGCAGGGGGCATTCCAGCTCCATGGGCTGGAGGGTAGTCGGGTGGACAAAGCGCAGGCGGCGGGCGTGGAGGCACTGGCCCGCCAGGCCGGGAAAGGCCCTGCCCCCGTACACGGTGTCCCCCAGCAGGGGGTGACCCAGGGAGGCCATGTGGACCCGGATCTGGTGGGTGCGGCCGGTCTCCAGCCGGCACTCCAGGTAGGTGCAGCCCGGATAGCGCTCCAGAACCCTCCAGTGGGTCACGGCGCTGCGGCCGTTTTTCCGGTCCACCGCCATCCGCTTCCGGTCGGTGGGGTGCCGCCCAATGGGCGCATCCACCGTGCCGCTGTCCTGGGAGAAGCCCCCCACCGCCACCGCCTCGTAGGTGCGGGCCAGGGTGTGGTCCTGAAGCTGGGCGGCCAGGGCCACATGGGCCCGGTCGTTCTTGGCCACCAGAATCAGGCCGCTGGTGTCCCGGTCGATGCGGTGGACGATGCCGGGGCGCATGGCTCCCCCGATACCGGACAGGGAGTCCCCGCAGTGCCACAGCAGGGCGTTCACCAGGGTGCCGTCCGGGTGGCCGGGGGCGGGGTGCACCACCATGCCCACCGGCTTGTTCACCACGATCACATCCCCGTCCTCGTAGATCACGTCCAGGGGGATGTTCTGGG
>CAYXVN010000346.1:0-1755 GCA_964468565.1 uncultured Oscillospiraceae bacterium
GCGGAGCCGTTCTGATTTCGGGGAGGCCTCGTCCGGTTCCAGGGTCTCACACCGGCGCGGGTCAGCAGGGTGGAACCTGCAGCAGGCCGGGTGTGTCCAGCTGGCAGATGCCCGGTGAGGAGACCCTGCCACGCAGTAGCCATGTGGCAGAGCCGGGAATGGTCGGGAGAGGAGGTAGGAGACACCGGCCCACCATGCCCAAGCGGACAGGAAACCGGCAGTGCCCTTCTGGGGTGTTTTGAGATGGACAGGTGCCAGGACTGTGGGAGTGCCAGCGGCAGGGTGAGGGATGAGACGGCAGATGGTCTGTGGCGCAGCAGGTTGGGGGTCCTGGCCCTTCCATGGTGGTGCCGGTGGCGATATGGGACCTGGATCCGGAACTCCGGATCAATGGCCAATTCTGACCTGCCGGCTGAGTCTTGGGGCAGGAGCAGGGGTTTCTGAGCAAACTGAACAGCCGGGAAAGGGGAAAGGGCGCCGGTCTTGCCTGAATCGCACTGTATACAAGCCCTGCCCGGTGTGCTATACTATGCGGTGCTGAATCTGATTGACGCGGCGCCATCCGGGAGGGGGACTTCCGGCCGCCGCCTGAAAATCTTCCGCCAGTCCCAACTGCAGAACAGGCAGGGAAGACAGCGGAATCCACAGAGTTTTGGAGAGAGGACAGGGAGGTGTCCCGAGTCCGTCGGCGAGGCAGGGCCGGCGGACGGGTGCTTTCCGGTCCGGGCTGCTGTGCCTGGGGGCACGGCGGTGCTGTCATGCCCGCAGCGGTGTTCCTCTGCCCTGTGGACCTTCCAGTTCGCAATCCAGACTAAGAAAAAGGAGTATATATGGCAGAAAAACTGAAAATCATCTCTCTTGGCGGTCTGAACGAGATCGGCAAGAACCTGACGGTGTACGAGTACGGAAACGACATCATCGTGGTGGACTGCGGGATGGGCTTTCCGGATGACGATATGTACGGCATCGACGTGGTGATTCCCGATGTGAGCTATCTGATCAAGAACCAGAACAAGGTGCGGGGCATCTTCATCACCCACGGCCACGAGGACCACATCGGGGCGCTGCCCTTTGTGCTGCGCTCCATCAGCGCCCCCATCTACGCCACCCGTATGAGTGCCGGCCTGATCCAGCTGAAGCTGGAGGAGTACCACATGGGAGATCATGTGGCAATCCATACCTGTGAGGCGGGGGACACGGTGAAGGCGGGGAAGTTCACGGTGGAGTTCATCCATGTAAACCACTCCATTGCGGACGCGGTGGCCTTTGCCATCCGCTGCCCCCTGGGGGTCTGCGTCCACACCGGGGACTTCAAGATCGATACCACCCCCATCCAGGGGGGAATGATGGACCTGGGTCGGCTGGGAGAACTGGGCAAGGAGGGGGTTCTGTGCCTGCTGGCGGACTCCACCAACGTGGAGCGGCCGGGCTATACCCGCAGTGAGCGCAGCGTGGGCGCCTCCTTCGATGCCCTCTTCCGGGGCTGCGAGGAGCGCATCATCGTCACCACCTTTGCCTCCAACGTGGACCGCATCCAGCAGATCATCGACGTGGCCGCCCGCTACGGCCGCAAGGTGGCGGTGACCGGCAGATCCATGGAGAACGTCATGACGGTCTCCACGGAGCTGGGCTATATGAATGTGCCCAAGGGGGTCCTGATGGACATCACCCAGATCAAGTCCCTCCCCAAAAACAAGGTGTGCATCATCACCACCGGCAGCCAGGGGGAGACCATGTCCGCCCTGACCCGGATGG
>CAYXVN010000347.1:0-1753 GCA_964468565.1 uncultured Oscillospiraceae bacterium
AACAAGACCAGCAAGGTCATGTCCTACAAGGGCAACGTCTTCGGGGTTGAGGCCCCCAACTTCGTGGACCTGGAGGTCACGGACACCGAGCCGGGATTCGCCGGCAACACCGCCACCAACGTGATGAAGCCCGCCACCGTGGAGACCGGCGCCGAGGTGAAGGTGCCCCTGTTCATCAGCACCGGGGACCGCATCACCATTGACACCCGCACCGGCGAGTACCTGAGCCGCTGCAAGAACTGAGGCGGGGAGAGGACCCCGGAAGGAAGAAGGAGGAGCGCATCATGACAATTTCCGAAAAGGTGGCCTATCTGAAGGGCCTTGCCGAGGGCCTGAACATTGACACGGACAAGTCCAAGGAGGGCAAGCTGATCAACGTGATCATCGGGATCCTGGAGGAGATCGGCATGTCCATCGAGGACCTGGAGGAGCACAACCAGGCTCTGGGGGAGACCATCGGCTCCCTGTCTGACGACCTGGCGGAGGTGGAGACCATGCTGGAGGAGGCCACCCCGGACGACGACTGGTACGAGGTGGAGTGCCCCACCTGCGGTGCCCCCATCATCGTGGATGAAGAGGCTCTGGCCAGCGGCAGCGTGGTCTGCCCCTCCTGCGGCACCAAATATGCCCTGGACCAGAGCGAGGATGAGGAGGAGAACGGCCCCCAGGACCCGGACTCCTCCCCGGAAGACCAGCCCTAGGCCGCCCACCCTGTCCGGTCCCTCTCCGGGGACCGGACCTTCTTCTGCCCGAAAGGAGACCCCCATGGCCCACATCTGCCCCCTCCAGGACCTCTCCGCCCCGGAGCTGGACCCCTACCTGCGCCTCACGGACCACCAGCTGGCAAACCGCCGCCACGCGGAACAGGGCATCTTCATCGCCGAGAGCCCCAAGGTCATCGCCTGCGCCCTGGACGCCGGCTGCAGGCCCCTCTCCCTGCTTCTGGAAGCGCGGAAGCTGGATTCGATCCGGGACATCCTGGACCGGCTGCCGGACATCCCCGTCTTCACCGGGGAGCGGGAGCTGCTCTCCCGCCTCACCGGCTATGCCCTGACCCGGGGGGTGCTCTGCGCCATGGCCAGACCCCCGCTGCCCCAGGTGGAGGAACTCTGCGCCGGGGCCCGGCGGGTGGCGGTGCTGGACGGCCTCACGGATCCCACCAACGTGGGGGCCGCCTTCCGCTCCGCCGCCGGCCTGGGGATGGACGCCCTGCTGGTGTCCCCCACCTGCTGTGACCCTTTTCACCGGAGAGCGGTGCGGGTGAGTATGGGCACCCTCTTCCAGATCCCCTGGACCGTTCTGGGCACGGGAAACGAAGACTGGCCCCGGAAGGGCCTTCAGCACCTCCACCACCTGGGCTTTGCTGTGGCCGCCCTGGCCCTCCGGGAGGATGCCATCCCCCTGGACGACCCCGCCCTGGCCGCCCGGCCCCGGCTGGCCCTGGTGCTGGGCAGTGAGGGCAATGGCCTCAGCCAGGAGACCATCTCCCTCTGTGACCTGGTGGTGCGCATCCCCATGTGCCGGGGGGTGGACTCCCTCAACGTGGCCGCCGCCAGCGCCGTGGCCTTCTGGCAGCTGCGCCGGCGGGACTGAACCGGAGAACCGGACAGACAGTGCAGCGGAGCACCTGCCCTGACCCGAACCCCAGCTTTACCCCGGCACTCCGGGGTCCGGGAGCACCCTCTCCCGAAACCCCATCCGGCCCGGACCCCTTCGCCGGCAGCCCCGGCTGCCCGCTCCGGTTCCTCCTTCC
>CAYXVN010000348.1:0-1743 GCA_964468565.1 uncultured Oscillospiraceae bacterium
GGGGATCCAGGGTGGCCATGTCGCTCTGGTGGTACCGGGTCCCCACCCCCAGGCCCTGGAGGATGCGGCTGGCGTCCGACTCGGCCTCCCAGCCCCCCATTTCGGCAAACTCCGCCTCCAGTTCGCAGGCCAGGAGGCCGTCCTCCTCCGTCATCTCCTCCTTGTCGTAGAGGGCATCCTTCTGCCTGCCGATGTCGTACAGCCGCTGGTTGCCCATGATGACGGTGTCCATGACACTGTAGGCATCGTAGGCGTTCTGGTTCTGCTTCAGCACCGACATGCGGATGTTGGGCAGGATGGAGATCTGGCCGCTGGTGGAGTCCAGCTCGCCGGAGAGAATTTTCAGAAAGGTGGACTTGCCGGCCCCGTTGGCCCCGATCACCCCGTAGCAGTTGCCCCGGACGAACTGGAGATCCACATGGGAGAACAGGGGGGTGCCGCTGAAGTTCATGCTCAGATTGGTTACGGTAATCATGTCTGCTCCTCGCTTCCGTTTTCATGGCTGCGGGCACCATTCTAGCACAGACCCCGGAAAAAAGATAGCACCTTTCCCCCCGGGAGCCGGGAGATTTCCTCCTCCGGGGGGAAATCCCCGGTGCGGGGCTTGCCTGCTCCGGCAAAGCGTGGTATGATAGCGGGAACATTCAGCCGGGAGGGAAATCCCCATGCGAACCTACAGCGCCGGACAGTTTGACATTGCGGTCATCGGGGCGGGCCACGCGGGCATTGAGGCCGCCCTGGCCGCCGCCCGCATGGGCATGAAGACCCTGTGCTTCACGGTGAATCTGGACTCGGTGGGAAACATGCCCTGCAACCCCGCCATCGGGGGCACCGGCAAGGGGCATCTGGTGCGGGAGCTGGATGCCCTGGGAGGCGAGATGGGAAAGGCGGCGGACCGGGTCTGCATCCAGTACCGCCTGCTCAACCGGGGCAAGGGCCCCGCCGTCCGCTCCCTGCGGGCCCAGGCGGACCGGCGGGAGTACCAGAAGATCATGAAGCACACCCTGGAGCGCCAGGAGAACCTGTGGGTGAAGCAGGCGGAGATCGTGGAGATCCGGGCGGAGGGGGGCGGTGTCCGGGCCGTTGTCACCCACACCGGCGCCGTATACGAAGTCAAAGCGGTGGTGGTGGCCACCGGCACCTACCTGGGGGGACGGACCATCGTAGGCGAGGTGGTGCGGGTCTCCGGCCCCGACGGCCTCTCCGCCGCCCTGCCCCTCACCCGGTCTCTGGAGGCGCTGGGGGTGCGGCTGCGCCGCTTCAAGACCGGCACCCCGCCCCGGGTCAACGCCCGCAGCGTGGATTTCTCCAGAATGGAACTGCAGGAGGGGGACGAGGACGGCCTGGCCTTCTCCTTCGAGACGGTGAATCCGCCCCCCAACCGGGCGGTGTGCCATCTGACCTACACCAACGAGCGGACCCACCAGGTGATCCGGGCCAGCCTGGACCGCTCTCCCCTCTTTGACGGCACCATCCAGGGGGTGGGTCCCCGCTACTGCCCCTCCATCGAGGACAAGGTGGTGCGCTTCCCGGACAAGGCCCGGCACCAGCTGTTCATTGAGCCCATGGGCCTGGACACGGAGGAGCTCTACATCCAGGGATTCTCCTCCTCCCTGCCCGAGGAGGTGCAGCTGCAGATGCTCCACACCCTGCCCGGTCTGGAGCACGCGGAGATGACCCGCTGCGCCTACGCCATCGAGTACGACTGCGCGGATCCCACCCAGCTGCTGCCCACGCTGGAGT
>CAYXVN010000349.1:0-1739 GCA_964468565.1 uncultured Oscillospiraceae bacterium
CAAACATCTCCACGAAGTCGGAGCCGCTGATGGAGAAGAAGGGAACCCCCGCCTCTCCGGCCACGGCCTTGGCCAGCAGGGTCTTGCCGGTGCCCGGAGGCCCCACCAGCAGGGCGCCCTTGGGCAGCTTGGCCCCGATCTCCGTGTACTTCTGGGGGTTGTGGAGGATGTCGATGATCTCCTGCAGGGACTCCTTGGCCTCGTCCTGGCCGGCCACGTCCCGGAAGGTGACCCCGGTCTCACGCTCCACGTACATCTTGGCGTTGGATTTCCCGATGCCTCCGATACCGCCCATGCCCCCTTTGCCCCCGATGCCCCGGAAGAGGAACACCATGGCGCCCACCATCAGGACAATGGGCAGGATGGTGGTGATGATAAGGGTGAGGAAGTAGTTGGAACTGTCCGGGGGATCCGTGCGGTAGCTCTCCACGTGCTCCTCCAGCAGGGGGATGAGATCCGGATCCTCCACCGGCGGCGGGGTGGTCACATACTCCACCTCAATCTCCACCTGTTCGCCGGTGCCCGGCACCGTCATGCCCGCAAAGGGGTCAGCGCCCCCCGTGCCGCCGCCCTCCGGGTCCTCCTCCCGGGGGATCATGGCCAGGGCCTTCTGCTCCGCCCCATCCTTCAGGGTAATGACGTACTCGCTGCTCTCCAGATCCACGCTCTTCACCAGATCCGCAGCCACCCACTGCTTGAAGATGGAGTAATCTATCTGGACCTTGCTGGCGCTGTCATAGGAGCTGGCGCAGCTGCGCAGCACCATGGCAAGGGCCAGGGCCCACAGGACCAGGGTGAGCAGCCCGAAGGTGGTTTTCTTCTTGTCATTGTTTCCTTTATTCGGTTTCAAGGGAAGTTCCCTCCGCGTCTCTCAGAATCGTGCCCCCGTCCGGGGGCCTGCTTCAGACTGTCCCCTATCATAGCATATTCCCCCTGCAAAAACAAGGTGCCCTTTCGGCACGTTGTAAACTTTCTGTGAAAAATCCTTCCGGATTCCGGATACGGACAGCCCCTTTCCCTGTCCGGCCACCCCGGTTTTTCCCCCATTCCGCCCCTTAGCTTTCTCCCCCGGCAAAGGGGTCCGGGAGTCCATGCGCCGACCCTGCAAAGTCCCTGCCAGGGCCGGACCGCACCGCCGTCTTCCCCCGGAAGGCCAGGGAATTCCCCTGCCCCTCCGGCGGGGGATTTTGAGGCTCCCAAACCACAGACTCCGGCGCGCACCGCGGCAGCAAATTTTTCTTTCCCTGCCCGGGGAAATGTGCTATACTGAGGAGAAAAATCCACCTGACACGCCGGGAGGCCGGAAATCATGAACCAGAGACCGCCGCTGCGCCGCTCTGCCCCTGTGGAGAGCGAAAATGACGGCATCATTGAAGGGCGCAACGCCGTCACGGAGGCCCTGCGGGCCGGAGTGGCCATCGACAAGATCTTCCTGGCCAAAGGGGACCGGGATGCCGCCCTGGGGCACATCGCCTCCAGCGCCCGGGAGAAGGGCATTGTGGTGGTGGAGGCGGACCGGCGGAAGCTGGACGCCATGAGCCGCACCCACGCCCACCAGGGGGTCATCGCCCAGGCGGCCATCCGGGAGTACGCCTCGGTGGAGAACATCCTGGCCGCCGCCCGGGAAAAGCAGGAGAACCCCCTGATCCTGGTCTGCGATGAGCTCTCCGACCCCCACAACCTGGGGGCCGTGATCCGCACCGCGGATGCCGCCGGGGCCCACGGGGTCATCATCCCCA
>CAYXVN010000350.1:0-1717 GCA_964468565.1 uncultured Oscillospiraceae bacterium
TGTGTCTTGTGAAGGAGTACGTGGATGACGGCTGGAGCGGCACCAGCTTTGACCGCCCCGCCTTTCAGGATCTGATGAAGGACTGTGAGGCGGGGAAGGTGGGGTGCATCGTGGTGAAGGACCTGTCCCGGCTGGGAAGAAACTACCTGGAGACCGGGCGGTACCTGGAGCAGATCTTCCCCAGGATGGGTATCCGGTTCATAGCGGTGACGGACCACTACGACAGCTTCCAGAGCGGCAGCGCGGAGACCGACCTGGTCGTCCCCTTCAAGAATCTGATCAACGACTCCTACTGCCGGGATATCTCCAGGAAGGTCCGCGCCCAGATGGACATGAAGCGCAGGAGGGGGGAGTTTGTGGGGCCCTACCCGGGGTTTGGCTTCATCAAGGATCCCAAAAACAGGTACCACCTCATTGTGGACGAGCCCGCCGCGGATACCATCCGCCTCATCTTCCGCATGATGATCAGCGGCAGGAACTGCCAGGCCATCGCGGAGCACCTGAACGAGATCGGGGCGGAGACCCCCTACCAGCGCATGCGGAGCCTGGGAATCAGCTGGAGCAACACCTTCCGCCCCAAGGGGGTGCCCCAGTGGAGCCTGGGCCTTGTGCGGCATGTGCTGGACAACGAGATGTTCACCGGCACGGTGGTGCAGGGAAAACGGAGGAAGGTCAGCTGCAGGGTCAACGAGTACCGGAATGTGGACAGGAAGGACTGGATCCGGGTGGAGGGGATGCACGAGCCCATCATCTCCAGGGAGACTTACGATCTGGTACAGTCCATCCTGGAGAGGGATACCCGCACATCCCCGGAGCAGGATACGCTCCACCTGCTGTCCGGGTATGTGTACTGCGGGGACTGCGGGGCCAACATGTGCCGCAGGCCGGGAAATGTGAGCGGGCAGACATACTGCTATTACCGCTGCTCCCGGTTCATCCAGGACCGGGGGTGTGGGTCCCACAACATCTCTGAGGTCAAACTGCTCTCGGCGGTCACCGCGGCGGTTCAGATCAGAGCCGGCCTTCTCCTTGAGGCTGATGAACTGGTGGAGAGCGCTCAGCGCCTCAATGGGAAGCACCGGGCCCTGGTGACACTGAACACCCAGATCAGGGCCCGGAATGATGAGGCCTTCCGGTTCCGGAGCATGCGCAGGAGGCTGAGCCGGGAGCAGGAGGAGGATCTGATGGAAGAGGAGGAGGTGAAGATGCTGGAGGTCCGGTTTGCCCGGAAGCAGATGGTGGCGGAGAAAGCCGTCAGGGCGCTGCAGCAGCAGCGCAGGGGCCTGCTCTGCAACAGGGACCAGTTCTCACCCTGGCTGGAGTCCATCCGGAAGAACGGGGAGATCCGGGAACTGAGCCGGGAGGTGCTGGTGAGCCTGGTGGACTGCATCCAGGTGTTCTCCAGGGACCGGGTGGAGATCCGTTTCCGCTTCGAAGAGGGTATCGGCACTCTGCTTCCTCTGGCGGAGAAGGGGGATCCGGCAGACATGCCGGCGGCAGCTGCCCACGGGGCAGGAATACCGGCCGGGGCGGAGTCCTGAGGGACTAAAGGCGCCGTGCCTGACGGAGGAGGGGTTCGCTTCGGCACAGGGGATGGCAGCACATGGGGGGCGGCTCCCCTGCGGAGACGATCATGGCCCCCCTGCAGCCGGGAAAGGGCTTATGAAGGGGATTGGATGTCTGCGCTTCACCCCCACCGGATCAGAAGGAGGACAGC
>CAYXVN010000351.1:0-1707 GCA_964468565.1 uncultured Oscillospiraceae bacterium
TTATATTCTTCTGTCCGGAATCGCAGCAGTCGTGTGTGTATGTGTGCTTCTGGTTCTGGTGATGCGGACCTGGAACGGGCAGGGAAAACGGCTGCTCCCGCTGCTGGTGGTGTCAGTGGCCGTGATCGCCCTGCGTTACGCCCCCTGGGTGGCCGGTCTGGAGTGGAGACTGCCGGTCAGGCTGATCCTGGAGCTGGCCTGCGGAGTGCTGCCTCTGTGCATGGTGCTGTACGCCTCGCGGTATGCCCTGGCCAGCTGGAAGGGCGCTGCGGCAAAGAACAGCAATCTGATGAAACTGGCCTTATGGTGCTGCGTCCTGCTCACCTGCTTCCAGCTGTCTGCTCTGCTTCCCCCCTGGCATGATGCTGTCATCGCGCAGAACGGCGAACCCGCGTACATTCTGGAAGATGCAGATCCCGGGTCCACGGCCGGGCGGGTGTTTTACTCCTACCGGGGCGACACCTTCCGGGGACTTTCCCACGTGGCAGATGGGGTATTGGGGCTGGATAATCTCAGCGCTGCTTAGGGGCAGACCTGGGCCGGCTGTACCGTGACACGATCCCCTTTCGGATCCACGCCCGGTTCCGTTCTTAGGCTGGACCAGGAGATCCAACGGGGTTTGACCCCTGAAGGCTCGGGCCATAGCCCGGGATGGACCGGTAGAACTGGTTGCTCTCCAACACACTCCGTTGGGATTTGGTGAATTTCCCTCCGGGATCGAAACGTGGGGTCCATGGTGCGGACGTCTATCCGCCCAGGGCGTCCGGAGGACAGAAAGCGGCGAGCGAGTTGTCCTGTCCGGCAGGGGTTTCGGGCAGATCGCCGACGGTATCTCGGTTCATGGCGTATCGGACTGAAGGGGCACCCCCTGATTGTTACAGTTGTGTTACAAAACAGATGTTTTTCTTGACAGAGTGGGGTGGTCAGGTGTACCATCGTGCTCGTAAGGAACTTCATGAATTTACGGAGGACATGATGCCCGATTTGCATGTGCGGATCAGAATCATCCGGTTTCCGGATGAATAACGTCAGAGCCAGTCTGGGAGAGCAGAAGGCGGCATAATTGCTTCGTACCAGGTGGCCAGCGGCGACGAATATGTCGACCGGGCAAAAGGCCGCAGGATGCGTCGGAGATGCAGACGCGCCTCATGAGATCCCTATGGGGCAGTCAGTTGTGAATCGGTATGGCCCCGAACCGAAGGCCGCTTCGTAGCCCACCCCTTTAAGTAAGGGCGGAGCGAAGTGACGCCTGTGGGGGGTAATTCACAGTTCCAATTCCCGACAGCTACCTACGACGGCGGCAGGGGATGTAGGCATGGATGCGGAGATTGGTCAGGAGCCTGGACATTCTGGAGAGGAATGGGAAGGCTGCATGAAAATAGGGGCATTCGGGGGGAAGCTGCCTTTCTCCAGACGCTTCTGCCCGGGAATCCGGGTGGAACCGCTCCGCAATCTAAAGAAGAAGATGAACACCCCTGATGGCCTCCGTGATCAGGACAGAAGGCAACAGAAGGCAGTTCCCGTTTCGTCCGGTTTGTGCTGCGTCTCCTATTGAGCTCAGTTATGGTCGGAGTTCGGAGATGGCAGCGGCAGATAGCGGCAGATAAAGGAAGGCCTGGAGAGAGGAGTGCGCGTCTTTGGATAGACCTGCTAGCCGGCTGGTGTGTCATAGGTCAAAAAAAGTGACATGATAGAACTCTGTGCCTG
>CAYXVN010000352.1:0-1705 GCA_964468565.1 uncultured Oscillospiraceae bacterium
ACAACTCCACCACCGGCATGACCGGCCACCAGGAGAATCCCACCACCGGCTACAACATCAAGGGGGAGCCCGCCGGAAAGATCGATCTGGAGTCCCTCTGCCGTGCCATGGGTATCCGGCGGGTACGGGTGGTGGACCCTTACGACCTGCAGGCCTGTGACACCGCCGTCCGGGAAGAGGAGGCCGCCAGAGAGCCCTCCGTCATCATCAGCCGCCGGCCCTGCGCCCTGCTGAAGTCCGTGCGGCACAAGGCCCCGCTGAAGGTGGACACGGACACCTGCCGGGGATGCCGCTCCTGCATGCGCATCGGCTGCCCTGCCATCTCCATCCGGGACGGCCAGGCGGTGGTAGACGCCACCCAGTGCGTGGGCTGCGGCGTATGCCAGCAGCTGTGCGCCTTTGGCGCCTTCCACACCACCGCAAAGGAGGGTTAAGACCATGGAAACGAAAAACATCATGATCGTAGGCGTAGGCGGCCAGGGTACCCTGCTGGCCAGCAAGCTGCTGGGACACCTGCTGATGGAGCAGGGCTATGACGTCAAGGTATCGGAAGTTCACGGCATGTCCCAGCGGGGCGGCAGTGTGGTCACCTACGTACGCTACGGCGACCGGGTTTACTCTCCCATCATTGACAGGGGGGAGGCCGACTTCATCGTCTCCTTTGAACTTCTGGAGGCCGCCCGCTGGCTGGGTTATCTGAAGCCCGACGGCCAGATCGTCACCTCCACCCAGCAGATTGATCCCATGCCCGTCATCACCGGCGCCGCGGTCTACCCCGAAAACCTGGTGGAGAAGATGCGCGCAACCGGTGCGAAGGTGGATGCCCTGGACTGTCTGTCTCTGGCCAATGAGGCCGGCAGCAGCAAGGCGGTCAACCTGGTGCTCCTGGGCCGTCTGTCCCACTACTTCGGCGTCCCCGATGCCGCCTGGCAGGAGGCCATTGACGCCGTGGTACCTGCCCGATTCCTGGAACTGAACCGGAAGGCCTTTGCCCTGGGCCGGGACGCCTGAGTCCCGGCGCCGCCGGGGCCGGCCGTTCCCCCTTTCTCAACCTGACTCTCTCCCCTGCGGCAGCGTTCTCCGGCCCGCCCCCGGCAGTGACGGAATGGGCAGGGCCTCTGTCCGCAGTCTCCTGCCCCTGAGGGGCAGCCGGCGAATGCGCTGCCGATGTGAATCGTTCCCTCGGAATTTTTAGTTTTTGAAAGGACTGATCTCCCATGGAAAGATACTACCAGCCCGAGATTGAAACCGCTTCGAGAGAGCAGATCAAGGCCTGGCAGGATGAGCGCCTGGTCAAACAGGTGAAAAACGTCTGGGACAACGTGCCCTATTACCGCAGGAAGATGGAGAAAAAGGGCCTTACTCCCGATGACATCAAATCCACCGAAGATCTGTACAAACTGCCCTTCCTGACCAAGGACGACCTGCGGGAGGCCTATCCCTACGGTCTGCTGGCCCGTCCCCTCCGGGACTGCGTGCGCATCCAGTCCACCTCCGGCACCACCGGCAAGCGGGTTGTGGCCTATTATACCCCGCACGACATCGACATCTGGGACGAGTGCTGCGCCCGTGCCATTGTGGCCGCGGGAGGCACCAATGAGGACGTATGCCAGGTCTCCTACGGCTACGGTCTGTTCACCGGTGGCCCCGGCCTCAACGGCGGATCCCACAAGGTGGGCTGCCTCACCATCCCCACCTCCTCGGG
>CAYXVN010000353.1:0-1703 GCA_964468565.1 uncultured Oscillospiraceae bacterium
GACCCACCTGGGCGGTGTCGCCGTCGATGGCCTGGCGGCCGCAGAAGACCACGTCGTCTTTTTCGATCCCGATCTTGTGGATGGCGGCGGCCAGGATCTGGGAGGTGGCATAGGTATCCGATCCCCCAAACTCCCGGGCGGACACCAGAATGGCTCTGTCCGCACCCCGGGCCAGGATCTCCCGCAGCATGCTCTCCGCCGGGGGAGGACCCATGGAGATGACGATGACCTCTCCGCCGGTCTGTTCCTTCAGGGTGAGGGCTGCCTCCACGGCATTCAGGTCATCCGGGTTGGTGATGGTGGCCATGGAGGCCCGGTTCAGGGTGCCGTCCGGGTTGACGGCCACCTTGCCGGAGGTATCGGGAACCTGCTTGACGCAAACGATGATTTTCATGATGGATTCTTCCTCCTTGTCGACTGCTTACAGACCCATGTTGCCGGAGATGACGATGCGCTGCACCTCGGAGGTGCCCTCGTAGATCTCGGTGATCTTGGCGTCACGCATCATGCGCTCGATGGGGTAATCCTTGGTATAGCCGTAACCGCCGAAGATCTGGACCGCCTTGGTGGTGGTCTTCATGGCGTTCTCGGAGGCAAACAGCTTGGCCATGGCGGCGGCCTTGGTGTAGCGCATGCCCTGATCCTTCTGGAAGGCGGCCTGATAGGTCAGCAGACGGGAGGCCTCGCAGCCCAGCTCCATGTCGGCAAGGACAAACTGCGTGTTCTGGAACTTGCTGATGGGACGGCCGAACTGGGTACGGCCCTTGGCATACTCCTTGGCCTCATTGAGGGCGCCCTCAGCAATGCCCAGAGACTGGGCGGCGATGCCGATCCGGCCTCCGTCCAGGGTCATCATGGCGATCTTGAAGCCCTTGCCCTCCTGGCCCAGCAGGTTCTCTTTGGGAACGATGCAGTCGGTGAACACGATTTCAGCGGTGGGGGAGCCGTGCAGACCCATCTTCTCCTCGTGCTTGCCGATGGAGAAGCCGGGGAAGCTCTTCTCCACGATGAAGGCGGAGATGCCTCGGGTCCCCTTGGACTTGTCGGTCATGGCGAAGACCACGAACACATCGGCCACATAGCCGTTGGTGATGAAAATCTTGGAGCCGTTGAGCACATAGTGATCTCCCACCAGTTTGGCCTCGGTCTGGCCCTTGGAGGCATCGGAACCGGCGTTGGGTTCGGTCAGGGCGAAGGCGCCCACCTTCCGGCCGGTGGTCAGCATGGGCAGATACTTCTTTTTCTGCTCCTCATTGCCGTGCTCCAGAATGGGGGCGCAGCACAGGCCGTTGTGGGTGGCCACGATGTCCCCGGTGGAGGCACACTGCTTGGAGATCTCCTCCACGCAGATGGCGGAGGCCAGTGCATCGCCTCCCGCCCCGCCGTACTCCCGGGGAACGCAGATGCCCATAACCCCCAGGTCGAACAGCTTCTCCACGGTCTCCCGGGGATATTCACAGGTGCGGTCAGTTTCCGCGGCGATGGGCTTGATCTCGTTCTCGGTGAACTCGGCCATCATCTTCTGAATCAGCTTGTGCTCACGGCTCAGATTGAAATCCATGGTGATTCGCTCCTTTATAAATCAGGATTTGGGAACTCCGTCCGGGAGGGCAGAGCGGGCTCCGGGCCCTCCCGGAACGGAGGTTTATCAGTCTGTTATGCCGGCGATGTCCTTTGCCAGCTGCTTCTTGCCCTGGATATTC
>CAYXVN010000354.1:0-1703 GCA_964468565.1 uncultured Oscillospiraceae bacterium
CTCTTTTCCCAGGGCAGAGCCCTCTGAACGGGAAATACCTGGAACTTCCCTTTCGGGACGCCCGTTCAGCACCCATCCACTGTCTGCCGGCAGCATTTCCAGCACGGTGTGCACCTTTCCCACTCAGAGCGCACAGGGATCTCCAATCCGGATCCCTCCTCCACTCACCCAACAGACAAGGAGCTGATCACATGCAACTTGGAATCAGCATCGACCTGTACCTGATGGACGGCACTTCTTCCGGCCGCTGGCAGGCCAACCTCTCCAACTGGAACGGCGTGCTCTTCAAGATGTCCCGCCAGGATCTGGCGGACAGTGAGGATCTGGAAGAGCTGGACGCCCCCGGCGTCTACTTTCTTTTCGGCCGGGACAACGACACGGAGCGGCAGTTTGTCTACGTGGGGGAGGGCGACTGTGTCCGCAGACGGATCCTTCAGCCCCACACCTTCGAGAAGGCCGGCAGGGAGGACGAGTGCTTCTGGACTGAGGCGGTGATTCTGGTCACACCGGACCACACGCTGAACAAGGCCAGGATCAGATACCTGGAAAGCCGCTTCTACCGCATCGCCAGGGACAGCGGACGGTACCTGGTGAAGAACGGAAACACCCCGCCCATGTCCCCCCTCTCCCGCAAGGAGCGGGACCTGCTGGAGCGCATGATCCTCAACACCCGGATCCTGATGCCCGCCCTGGGTCACCGGGTCTTCGAAAAGCTGCCCTCCGCCCCGGCCAGGCCGCATGCCTCAGACACACCCGGGGAAGAGCCTCCGCAACTTCTCTATCTGAAGCGCAGGGGCTGCAGTGCCACCGGAAAACTGTCTGAGGACGGCTTCTGGGTGCTGAGAGGCAGTACCATCAGCCTGGACCTGGCACCCTCTCTCCGGACCGGGGTGAGGAACCTCCGGGAACGGTACGCATCCCTCATCGACGGGGACGGCATCCTGCAGGAGGACATTCTCTTCACCAGCCCCTCCTATGCGGCAGCCTTCGTCTGCGGCAGGAGTTCCAACGGACTGGCGGAGTGGAAAACCCGGAGGGGTATACCGCTGAAGGAGCTGAACCGGGACAGCTCCCACCCAAACAGAGCTTCCCAGCCCGATTCCCTCACCCAGGAACCCAACCCGGCGCACAGCCGGGAGGCTGACTCAGATCAGGGGGAGATCCTCACCCTGAAGGGCTCCTCCCTGCATGCCCGGGGCAGGGTGAAGGGCAGGGAATTTGTGGTCCTGAAGGGCTCTCAGTTCAGCCCGTCGGAGTCCGCCGGCTGTCCGGAGTGGATCCGCCGGCTGCGCCAGCAGGTGGTGGAGAGCGGAGCTGTCTGCCATCTCACCTTCACGGAAAATACAACCTTCAACAGCTCTTCCGCCGCAGCCTCCTGCATCCGCGGCCACTCCTGCAGCGGCCCCTCCTCCTGGATAAACCGGAGCGGGGTGCTGCTGGGAAACCTGAAGGCCCGGACACCGGATCCGGAGGCTCCCCTTCCTGTCTCCCCTTCAGGCAGTGAGGTGCTTCATCTGGCCGGAAAGCAGGTTGTTGCCTTTGGAAAACCGGTTCCGCAGGGCTTTCTGGTCCTGAAGGACTCCCAGGTGCGGGAGAAGGAAACTCCCTCCTGCCCCAGCTATACAAGGGCACTTCGTCAGGCCCGCACAGCGGACGGCTCCATCCGAAACTGGGTTCTCACCAGGGATCTTCTCTTCCCCAGT
>CAYXVN010000355.1:0-1674 GCA_964468565.1 uncultured Oscillospiraceae bacterium
AGCGGCGGGTCTGGTGTCCGAAGTGGACGCCGGCCTCCAGCAGCTGCTTCATGGATACGACTGCCATGGTGTTTTTCCTCCTGTAATTTCAGTTCAGTCTTCTGGGGGCATCATATCCTCCGCCAACCCGGAGGTTCCGGGCACCGGGCGCAGAATCCGCCTCCCACGCAGAATGCCTGGGTATTCTACCACAGGTATTTCCGGGATGCAAGACATTTTTTCCCCAATGCCCCCCTTTTTCAGGCCGCTCTCCGGTCGCAACGGCAGAAATGCTCGGAGAGCCCTGCACCCGAAGATGCAGGGCTCTCCTCTGGAAAGGAATCAGGAAAGGAAAGGAGTCAGACAGAAAAGGGAACTTACACCTCAAACATGAGGTCGCCGTAGGTGGGCACGGGCCACATGTCCTTGTCCACCAGCAGCTCCAGCTCATCCACAGGCCGACGCAGGGCCTGCATGGCAGGAACCACCTCATCGTGGTATGCCCGGGCCATCTCCTTCACATCGCCCATGCTGTCCACCTTGGCGTGGATGATCTTGAGGGCAGCCAGGGCGCTGGCGGTCTCAGCCAGCAGAGTGGAGCACTTGCTGAGCAGATTGCGCTGGACGGAGAGGTTGGCGTCCGGAGCCGCGCTGGCGATGGTGTTGATGGACTCGCCCAGGTGGGTGTTGTAGGTGATCACCGCGGGGATGTAGTGCTTGCTCACCATGTGGATCATGGTGCGCACCTCAATCCGCAGGGTCTTGCAGTAGGTCTCGTAGCGGATCTCCGCACGGGAGGCCAACTCGGTGCGGGTATAGATGTTGAACCGCTCATACAGTGCCACCGCCTTGTCGGTGACCAGGGAGGGAACCGCATCCACCAGGGAGCGCAGGTTGGGCAGCCCCCGGCGCTCCGCCTCCTGGACCCACTCGTCGGAGTAGCCGTCGCCGTTGAAGATGATGCGGTGATGCTCGGTCATCAGGTCGTGGATCATCTGGTGGCAGGCACTGGGGAAGTCCTCGGCCTTCTCCAGCACATCCGCCGCCTCGGCAAAGGACTCGGCCACAATGGCGTTCAGGGTGATATTGGCATCGGCGATGGTATCGGAGGAGCCCACCATCCGGAACTCGAACTTGTTGCCGGTGAAGGCGAAGGGAGAGGTGCGGTTGCGGTCGGTGGCATCCTTGTTGATGATGGGAACGGTGGAAACGCCGGAATCCAGATGGCCGGCGGTCAGCAGCTTGATGGAGTCCACGTTGGCCACGATCTGGTTCACCACGTCATCCAGCTGGTCGCCCAGGAAGATGGAGATGATGGCCGGAGGAGCCTCCTGAGCCCCCAGACGGTGCTCGTTGCCCACACAGGAGGCCGAGCAGCGCAGAATGTCGGCGTGGCGGTCCACTGCCTTCATGATGCAGGCCAGGACCAGCAGGAACTGCAGGTTCTTGTTGGGGGTGTCCCCGGGATCCAGCAGGTTCTCCCCGGTATCGGTGCTGATGGACCAGTTGTTGTGCTTGCCGGAGCCGTTGACCCCTGCATAGGGCTTCTCATGGAGCAGGCACACCAGCCCGTGACGGGTGGCAACCCGCTTCATGGTCTCCATGGTCAGCTGGTTCTGATCCACAGCCAGGTTCACCTGGGCGTAGATGGGGGCCATCTCGTGCTGGGCGGGGGCCACCTCGTTGTGCTGGGTG
>CAYXVN010000356.1:0-1659 GCA_964468565.1 uncultured Oscillospiraceae bacterium
CGGGCACGAACAGTTTCCGGGACAGATTGCGGAGAGCACCGGAGACTCGCATGCTCCTGCTGCTCCGGGAGGCTGCAGGAGGGATTTTTCCGGATAACGGTGAAAAATTTAATGTAAGCGGATTGCCGTGGCAGACAGGGATGGCCCTGTCATGTTGAACCGGCAGTGACATTTCCTGTGCTGTATCTCCGAGACTTTGCTGCATGTGGCAGCAGTTGGACATTGAGAGCGCAGAGGGGCTGAGGCGCTGGCATTCACCGGGGCAGGGCAGCGAAGGGTTTCAGACCGGTGTGGTTCTTTATTATTGACAACTCCCGGGAGATGTCAATGAGGGGTGACACCGGAAGCGGGCAGGTTGCATGACGCATCTCTGCAGGTGCTGTGACAATGTGTATCGAAGAGGATCCGTCTTCCTTTATGAGATTGAGAGTTGGACTGCGGGAAGCGGGTTCTGGTGTGGCTGCCCCTGCAGAGAGAGTCCTGCCTGCTCCGGGGGGGTCTCAGGACCGGAGGAAGGTGCTGAGAATCTTCCGCACCCGATCCCGGAAGGAGCGCTCCGGTTCCCCCTGAGGACCGGGGGTGGAGGGCTGGGGGACATCTGCCATGGGTGACGCTGCCTCTTCGGTGGTAAGAGACCTGGCGGGGGAAGTGTCATCCGCGTTGGCAGAGGGTTCCGGTTCTGCTGATACAGGGGCCGGGTGCTCCGGCTCCAGAAGTCTGCTCACCCCGTCCCAGGTGGAGAGGGGATCCGTGGGGACAGATTTCCACCAGTACACAACGGAGCCGAAGACCTTGCCGAAGAGCACCTTATCCGGTCCGGACTCTCTCTGGTACAGATAGCGGCGGTGAGACTGGGGAAAGTAGATCCCGGCGGCCCCGTAATACTCGTTGCGGCCCTCACACAGCAGACGGATACTCCGGTCCAGGCGGTTGCTCTCCTCCACCAGCACGTGTGCCGCCCCCTTCAGGAGATAGGCCAGCTGAGCGGTGCGGAGAGGATCTTCGTTCCGGCAGGTTCTGGAGACGTAGACCACCGGCAGGCGGAAGCGGCTCCTGCGGTTGATGACATCGGTGAGAAGACGCAGGTTGTCCTCCCGGATGACAGTGGGCGTGTTCAGGACCGGAAGGATGCCATCCTCCTCCAGATACCCCCGGTTTATGAGAAGCCGGGGGAAGAAGGGCGGCGTCCAGGGGGAGCGGCGGCCCTCCTCCTCATCCTGACGGTTCAGCTGCACCGTCAGGATGCGGGTGCGGAAGTTGGCCACAAAGTCCGAGGTCCAGACGGTTCCGTCCGGATCCTGTTTGGAGTAACGGATGGCGATGATGTCCTGTCCGGGCACTTCTTTGATGCCCAGCCAGACCTCCTCCGTGCCGAAGCGGACGCGGTGTTCACCGCTCCAGTTCAGTTCCGGGACGACGTTCTCCCTGTGGCTGCTGACCTGGTTCCACTGGATGGCCAGGGCAATGAAGGTGTCTTCGGTCAGAGTTTCGTTGAAGTGCAGGGGGATGGAGTACAGAAGCATGTTGGTTCTCCTTAATATGATCGGGTATGAGCGGGAGGGAGCGGGTCCCTGCTGCGCAGGGCACGGCCGTCACTGAGTGTACACGATGGGAAGGAGAAAAGCAAGGGTCTCTTTCAGAAGGGTCCATGCCGCAGCG
>CAYXVN010000357.1:0-1624 GCA_964468565.1 uncultured Oscillospiraceae bacterium
GGGCCATCCAGGCGAACATGTAGGAGACCAGTTCCTCGGACCAGGAGGAGGGGTTGCCCAGAATGTAGCGGGTGAAGACCTGCCAGCAGGTGAGGGCCACCATCACCAGAAAGCTGGCTCCCGCCAGGGCGTTGAGCAGGCGGGTGAGAAGGGTGCGAAGCTGTTTCACCTTGAAAGACCTCCTTTCTCTCAGGACGCCGGAGCGAACCTGGCGTTCCACTGCTGAATGCGGTCGTAGATGGGCACCAGGGCGTCGTACTGCTCCAGAAGATCCTGGTGCATGGGCTGGCAGATCTCCTGGAAGGGGGCCACGTCCGGATAGAGGAAGGTGACTCCCTGCTCCTGCTCCGCCCTGGTCTTGGCCGCCTCTATGGCGGAGGTCCACTCCTCCCGCTCCACCTGGTTCACCAGGCGGAAGCCCTCGTCGAAGACCTGCCGCTCCTGGGGGGTGAGGCCCTCCAGAAAGGCGCAGTTCCCGATGAGAATGTCCGGGATCATCTGGTGCATGTCGTAGGAGTAGTATTTGCACACATCCCCGTGGCCGTTGGAGGTGAGGGCCAGTTCGTTGTTCTCCGCCCCGTCGATGACCTTGGACTGAAGGGCGGTGTACACCTCCCCGAAGCCCATGGGGGTGGCGGAGCCCCCCAGCAGGTTCATCATGGTCACGTTGGTGGGGGACTGCTGGACCCGGATCTTCAGCCCCTTCAGATCTGCGGGGGAACTGATGGGGGTGTTCACCGTGTAGAAGTTCCGGGTGCCGGCGTCAATCCAGGTCACCGCCTCGAAGCCGGCGTCCCTGGTGGAGGCGAAGATGGGGCCCGCCACCTCCGGGTCGTCCATGGCGGCGTGGTAGGCGTCGCTGGAGACGAAGAGATAGGGCAGGTTGAAGAGGGTGTAGTTCCGGGAGAAGGTCTCCAGAATGGAGTTGCTGGCCACACAGAAGTCAATGGCGCCGGTCTGGGTGAGCTGGACCATGTCGGTCTGGGAGCCCAGCAGTTCGCTGGGGTAGACCTCCACGTTGAAGCGGTCCCCCAGGCGCTGCTCCACAAAGCGCTCAAACTCCATAAGGGCCAGGTTGGTGGGGTGGTCGGTGGCCTGGTTGTGCCCGATGCGGATGATGGTGCGCTTCTCCGCGGAGGAGCAGCCGGAGAGGGCTGCCAGCAGGAGGATGGCGCACAGAACCGCTGCGGCGGCGTTACGGATGATTTTCATGGACGGATAGGACCTCCTTTGCATCATGTTGAAGAAGAGTCTCCTCTGGGGATGAAAACAGCGCGGCCGGAAAACCGGGGAGGGGCGGGTGGTGCCCACCCCTTCCGGGTTTCGCAGTGGTTTAGGAAAACAGGATCCCCCATCCGGCGGGGGAGGGAGACCTCAGGGCAGGGTCACGTAGCGGTGCAGGGTGCTGCGCACCGCCCCGGGTCCGGCGAACAGTTCCCCGGCCATGGCCTCAATGCGCTCTCCCAGCCCCACGGCATACAGGTCCAGCCCGAAGATGTCCGCCCGGGAGTACAGCTCCCGCAGAGGGCTCATGTCCTGGGGACCCTCCCGCACTTCCAGCCCGGCCACCAGGCTCTGCAGCTGGGGCAGCAGGGGATCCGGGGAGGGCTGGAAGGGGACTCCC
>CAYXVN010000358.1:0-1619 GCA_964468565.1 uncultured Oscillospiraceae bacterium
AGGCCAGCATGGTGCCCATGTTGGGGTGGATCATGCCGGAGCCCTTGGCGATGGCCCCGATGTGCACGTCCCTGCCCCCCAGTTCAAAGGACACCGCCGTCTCCTTCTTCACGGTATCCGTGGTCATCACCGCGGTGGCCGCGGCGTCCGAACCGGCCGGGCTCTCCTCCAGGGCGGCCACCAGGGGGGGAACTCCCCTCCGGATGGCCTCCATGTTGATGGTCTGCCCGATGACCCCGGTGGAGGACACCGCAAAGTCCGCCGCCTCCCGTCCGGTGGCCCCGGCGGCCACGGCGCACATCTCCTCCGCGTACTCATGGCTCATGGGGCAGCAGGCGTTGGCGTTGCCGCTGTTGGCGATGACCCCCCAGGCGGTGCCGTCCTCCAGGTGGTCCATGGTGACGTACACCGGGGCGGCCTTCACCCGGTTCAGGGTGTACACCGCGGCGGCGGCGCACTCCCGCCGGGAGAGGATCATGGCCAAATCGTTCTTGGAGGGGCTGCTGCCCTCCCTGATGCCGCAGTAAATCCCTGCGGCCCTGAATCCCTGGGGGGCACAGACCCCGCCGGGAATTTCCTTAAACATGACAGTCACCTTTTCCTAATTCCTGTACCTGCCGCCCCTGTCCGGGGGCGGCCTGCCTCTTGATAGTGGGTCAGAGGCTGAGACCCCGGGTCTCCGGGAAGCCCAGCATCAGGTTCATGTTCTGCACCGCCGCCCCGGAGGCCCCCTTGCCCAGGTTGTCAAACTGGGCACACAGCAGAGTCTGCCCGGCGTGGCCGGAGACGGTAATCAGCAGGGTGTCCTTTCCCGCCCGCTCACTGGTATAAAGCCGGGGGCTCTCCCCCCCGAAGGGGGCCACCTGCACCAGGGGCTGGCCCTCATAATACTCCGCCAGCTGCTCCCGGATGTCCCGGGCCTCAGGATGGCCCTTCAGCAGATGGTTGTGGAGCAGCACGGTGGTGACCATGCCCCGGTACACATCCCCCAGCACCGGGAGAAAGGCGGGGGGACAGTCCAGCCCGGCGATCTTCTGCATCTCCGGCACATGCTTGTGCTGCAGGGAGATGGCGTAGGGGGCCGGGGAGGCCAGCCGGGGGTCCCGCTCCGGGTCAGTGTACTCGGCAATCATCTTCTTGCCCCCGCCGGAGTAGCCCGTCAGGGACCAGCAGGTGAGGGGCAGGTCCCGGGGCACTCTGCCCAGCTCCACCAGGGGGGCCACCGTGGAGAGAAAGCCGGTGGCGTGGCAGCCGGGGTTGGCCACCCGGGCGGCAGCCCGGATGCGCTCCCTCTGGCCTCTCAGCTCCGGGAAGCCGTAAACCCAGCCCTCCTCCGTGCGGTGGGCGGTGGAAGCGTCAATGACCCGGGTGCGGGGATTGTCAATCAGGGTCATCGCCTCCCGGGCGGCCTCGTCCGGCAGACAGAGAAAGACCAGATCTGCGGCGTTGAGGAATTTCCGCCGCTCCTCCCGGTCCTTGCGTTTATCCTCTGCAATGCGCAGCAGTTCCAGGTCCTCCCGTCCCCCCAGCCGGTCCGCGATCTGCAGGCCGGTGGTGCCCTCTCTGCCGTCAATGTATACCTTCGGTCTGCTCATGGCCCTCACCTGGTCTTCCTTCCT
>CAYXVN010000359.1:0-1613 GCA_964468565.1 uncultured Oscillospiraceae bacterium
GGGGACATCCGCCGCCAGGCGGGGGCCCTTATCGGGCAGATCATCGCCCGCTTCCACCTGGTCTACCGCAAGGAGATTCCCGAGGATGCGGAGAGCGATCCGGCGGAGGAGGTGCCCTTCACCCTGTGGGAGGAGTATGTGGAGAAGATCCTCTTCCCGGACCACAAGACCACCCCCCAGCAGCGGGCCCACATCGGGTACACCCTGAAGCTGATGGTGTCCTCCATGCTCCAGTACGCCCGGCCGGGGGACATCCCCCGCTTTCTGGGGGTGCTGCTGAAGCACTGCGAGCAGCCCCAGGGCATGGATCCGGACGCCGCCTTCACCCTGCTGGACGCCATCGGGTACCTGCCCCCCCAGTACTACGGGGAGGAGACCCGGGCGGTGCTCATCGAGTTCGCCGCCTACTACGCCATGTCCGGGGATCTGCGGCTGGTCACCGCCGCCCTGGAGTTCTTCCAGGAGACCCAGCGCTCCCTGCCCAGCGACCACCCCCAGATGAGGCGCATTGCGGAGATCACCAACGACGTCCCCTGCCACCACCTGACCACCGTCTACCTGGTGTGCCGCATCCTGGAGCGGGCCGGCATGCCCTGCCAGGAGCTGGAGCAGACCCTCTACCACACGGACATCACCAGCGAGGTGTTTCTGGACGACCTGAAGACCGCCACCCCCTGGATCGTGAAGGTGGCGGGCATCGAGCTGCTGCGGGATCAGGTGCTCCACGGCATCCGGGAGCATGTGCTCCACATCGCCACCCACTTCTCCAACCTGGTGAAGGTGTCCGAGCGGGTGGTGGTGCGGCAGACCGCCGGCGCCGCCCTGGTGCGCATCCTCTCCCTGCTGCGGCGGGATCAGCGCAACGAGGTGGTGGTGGAGCTGGGCAAGGGTCTGGAGCTGGGGCAGTACCAGGTGAGCAAGTACATCCCGGAGTATCTGGGGGAGGCGGTGCTCTGCCTCCACCCCAGCGAACTGGATGAACAGATCCTCTGGCTGAAGGAACTGCTGGGGGCCCCCAGCGACTCCGCCGTGGCGGGGGCCCTGAACACCGTCGGAGTGCTGCTGCAGCACTATCCCGCCTACCGGGACCGCTTCCAGGAGAGCGAGGAGCACTACGAGGGCCGCCGCCAGGAGCTTCTGGGCATGCTGATGCAGGGCCTGGCCCACTACCGGGTGGAGGTGCGGCAGGAGGCCCTGCTGGTCATCGGCAAGCTGCTCTTTGAGAGCGGGGTGCTGGACATGGAGGAGAAGGCCCGGCTGTTCAGCCTGTGCTACCGCAAGCTGCTCTTCCTGATCCGGGAGGCCCCCCAGGGGGAGCGGCTCACCTTCTTCTACCGGGCCGCCGCCCTGGCCCACATCAACCGCTTCATCTCCCTCCACCGGCTGGACCACGGCCCCTTCACCTTTGAGGTGCCCCGCCGGGTGGCCTTCTTCCCCGGCACCTTTGACCCCTTCACCCTCTCCCACAAGGGCATTGTCCACGCCATCCGGGATCTGGGCTTCGAGGTCTATCTGGCCATCGACGAGTTCTCCTGGTCCAAGAAGGCCCAGCCCCACCTGATCCGCCGCCAGATTGTCAGCATGTCGGTGGCGGGGGACTTCAACGTCCACCT
>CAYXVN010000360.1:0-1609 GCA_964468565.1 uncultured Oscillospiraceae bacterium
ATGAGATCCACCCCGGTGAGGGTCTCCAGGGTGCGGATGTTGCGGCCCTCCCGCCCGATGATCCGGCCCTTCATCTCGTCGTTGGGCAGGGGCACCACCGACACGGTGGTCTCCGCCACGTGGTCGGCGGCGCAGCGCTGGATGGCCAGGGAGATGATCTCCCGGGCCCGGGGGTCCGCCTCCTCCCTGGCCCGGGACTCGATCTCCTTGACCTTCATGGCGGCCTCGTGGGTGACGTCGTCCTCCACCTGCTTGAGCAGGTAGTTGCGGGCCTCCTCGGCGGTGAAGCCGGAGATGCGCTCCAGGGTCTCCAGCTGGCTGGCCCGGTACTTCTCCGCCTCCTGCTGAGTCTGTTCCAGCTTGGCCACCCGGGCGTTGAGCTGGTCCTCCTTCTTTTCCATGTTCTCGGTCTTGCGGTCCAGGTTCTCTTCCTTCTGCTGGAGACGGTGTTCCTGGCGCTGCAGGTCCGCCCTGCGCTCCTTCACTTCGCGTTCGTGCTCGTTGCGGGCCTTGAGAATCTCCTCCTTGGCCTCCACCAGGGCCTCCCGCTTCTTGCTCTCCGCACTCTTGTAGGCTTCGTTGACGATCCGCTTGGCCTCCTCTTCCGCCGAGCCGATCTCCCGTTCCGCGGCGCTCTTGCGCCGGTTCCAGCCCACCAGGACACCCACCACACAGCCGATCACGATGCCGATGATCAATCCGATGATGAGACGTAACATTGCCTTTTCTAACACCTCCACATTGCTTCCCCGCCTGCCGGCGGGGAAGACCGCCTGAAAAGGGGGCGGCTGCCCCCGGTACCGCCGGCCACTGCCGGCGGTGTGCATAAAAATCAGCCGCCAGGGCTCCGGTGCGGCCGGTGCCCCGCGACGACGGAACAACGTTCTTTCGGAAGAAGTCGCGTAAGTCCTTCTCTATTCTAATGAAAAATGACACCGCTGTCAAGACGGAATTCATCCCGGGGGAGGAACAAAAAGGCCGGAGGTGCCAGTGTCTCCAGGGGCGGAGAGGGGGCAGGGCGAAAAATGAATATTCAGGGTGTGATATATGAATATATACATTTTTGTTGAATATTCACGGGAATATGGCCGGAGGCCGGGAAAGAACCATGCGAAAGTGAACTTGCAATTGCAGGCCCTGCGTGATAGACTGTCCCCACGATTGGGGACCGGCGCCCCCGGCGCAGTGCCCTCCGGCAGAGAAAACAGGGAGGAATTACCATGGCAGAAGTGAAGAAAGTGGTGCTGGCCTACTCCGGCGGCCTGGACACGTCCATCATCATCCCCTGGCTGAAGGAGAACTACGGCAATCCGGAGGTCATTGCCGTCTCCGCCGACGTGGGCCAGGGCAGCGAACTGGAGGGGCTGGAGGAGAAGGCGCTGCGCACCGGGGCCTCCAAGCTCTATGTGGAGGACCTGGTGGACGAGATGGTGGATGAGGTGGTCATCCCCTCCATGATGATGGGGGCCAAATACGAGGAGTACCTGCTGGGCACCGCCTTCGCCCGGCCCATCATCGCCCGCCGGCTGGTGCAGATCGCCCGGGCGGAGGGGGCGGACGCCATCTGCCACGGCTGCACCGGCAAGGGCAACGACCAGGTGCGCTTTGA
>CAYXVN010000361.1:0-1600 GCA_964468565.1 uncultured Oscillospiraceae bacterium
CGAGGTCGTGGACATGCCCATGATGCGCAACTACATCGTGGCCTTCGCGGACTCCTGCTACCAGAATCCCAAGTCCATCTGCCCCTTCCATCAGATGATCCTGCCCAGAACCATCCGGGACTGGGACAACGGCCATCGTTAAGAACCCCCACCGCCGGGCGGCTTGGCCGCCCTGCACGGGGAAACCACAGCGGAGAGTGAATCTATGCCTATTTATACCCTGGGAATCGACATCGGTTCCACCGCCTCCAAGTGCATCATCCTGGCCGACGGGAAGGACATTGTGGCCAAGTCCCTGATTGCCGTGGGAGCCGGCACCAGCGGCCCCCAGCGGGCCGTGGCCCAGGTGCTGGAGCAGGCCGGCATGAAGAAGGAGGACATGCACTACACCCTGGCCACCGGCTACGGCCGCAACTCCATGCTGGAGCTGGCGGACGAGCAGATGAGCGAGCTCAGCTGCCACGGCAAGGGGGCCTTCTTCCTCTTTCCTGAGGTCCACACCGTCATTGACATCGGCGGCCAGGACGTAAAGGTCCTGCGCATCGAAAACGGCCTGATGACCAACTTCGTCATGAACGACAAGTGCGCCGCCGGCACCGGCCGCTTCCTGGACGTGATGGCTCGGGTGCTGGAGGTCAACGTGGAGGATCTGGGGGCCCTGGGGGCCCAGTCCACCCGCTACGTGGGCATCAGCTCCACCTGCACCGTCTTTGCCGAGAGCGAGGTCATCAGCCAGCTGGCCATGGACACGGACAAGCGGGACATCATCAACGGCATCCACAAGTCGGTGGCCATGCGGGTCTCCGGCCTGGCCCACAGGGTGGGGGTGAAGGATCAGGTGGTGATGACCGGCGGCGTGGCCCAGAACATCGGCGTGGTCCACGCCCTGCAGGAGGAGCTGGGCCACCCCATTCACACCTCGCCCCTCACCCAGTACAACGGCGCCCTGGGGGCGGCCCTCTTCGCCTTCCAGAAGTACCGGAAGGCCCACAGGGCCTGAGTCCCCGGCACCGGTTCGTTTCCGGCGCTCTTCCTGCCGGGCTCCGGAGGGGGCCCGGCAGGAACCCATATACATGAAGCATTCAGAAGTAGGGAGGAAAACCATTATGGCAAAAGCAGTCAGTCCCGGCGTTGCGGCCCTGCGGAAGGTAGTCGATGATGTCCATGCGGATGCCCGCAAGGCCAAGGCCGAGGGCAAGCTGGTGGGCTGGTCCAGCTCCAAGTTCCCCTGTGAGCTGGCGGAGGCATTCGATCTGAACATCATGTACCCCGAGAACCAGGCCGCCGGCATTGCCGCCAACCGCGACGGCGAACTCATGTGCCAGGCCGCCGAGGACCTGGGCTACGACAACGACATCTGCGGCTACGCCCGCATCAGCCTGGCCTATGCCGCCGGCAAGCGGGCATCCCGGAAGATCGACCTGGAGACCGGTGAGTTCGTCATCGACCCCAACAGCGGCAGACCCCTGAAGGGTCCCGACGGCAAGGTGATCATCGATCCCGAGACCGGCAAGCCCAAGAAGGATCCCAAGACCATGCAGCCCGACACCGTGCTGGACGACATCTATGTGATCGTGGCCCTTCCTGAGGGCCGTGAGAT
>CAYXVN010000362.1:0-1577 GCA_964468565.1 uncultured Oscillospiraceae bacterium
AAGCTGCCCCACCACCTGGTGGAGGCCTTCAAGGCCACCCTGGAGGAGCTGACCTTTGCGGATCTGCTGCTGCACGTCATTGACGGGGCCAATCCGGAGTGGAAGAGCCAGGCGGAGGTGGTGGACCGCCTGATCCACGAACTGGGGGCGGGGGAGACCCCCCGGCTGCAGGTGTTCAACAAGTCGGACCTGTTCGGGGGAGACATCCTGCCCCAGGGGGAGGACGTGGTGTGGATCTCCGCCAGGACAGGGGCAGGTCTGCCCCAGCTGCGCCAGGCCATCCGCAGCCATCTGGACACCGGCACCAGGCGGGTGGTGATCCACCTGCCCTATGACCAGGGGGGCCAGCTGGAGAAGCTGTACCGGGAGGCCAAGGTGGAGCAGGTGGAGTACGGGGGGACCATTGACGTCACCGCCGTCTGCTCCCGGAAGGTGATCGGGCAGATGAAGCAGTATGTGGAGGGGTACCGGGAGCCCAGGGAGTTCTGGGAGTAGGGTGCCCCGCCGGAGGAGAGGACCATGACCGAATACTATATCCCCACGGGAAGCAGTGAGACGGAGTTTGTGGAGAAGCGCTCCCGGTTTATCGGGCACCTGTGGCGGGTCTCCTCCGAGGAGGAGGCCAGGGGGCGCATCGAGGAGATGCGCCGGAAGTACTACGATGCCCGCCACAACTGCTGGTGCTATGTGATCCGGGGCGGTGCGGTGCGGTACTCGGACGACGGGGAGCCCCAGGGAACGGCGGGCCAGCCCATGCTGGGGGTCTTTCAGAAGGAGCAGGTGGAGAACGTGTGCTGCGTGGTGACCCGCTACTTCGGGGGCATCCTGCTGGGGGCCGGCGGCCTGGTGCGGGCCTACACCCAGAGTGCCAAGGATGCCCTGGATGCCGCCGGCATCTCCGTGGTGCGCCCCTGGACCGCCTATGAACTGCCCTGCACCTACGCCCAGTATGAGACCATGCGCCGGGAGGTGCAGTCCTTCGGGGGTATCGTGGACAACACCGACTACGGCGCCGATGTGGTGCTCTCCATCCTCCTGCCGGAGGAGCGCGCTTCCGGGTTTCTTGCCCGCATCACGGATGTGTCCGCCGGGTCGGTGGAGCCACTGGAGGCGGGGGAGTGCTTCCGGGATGTGCCCTGGCGGCCGGCCAAGGCCCCCGGGAAGTAGAGTGCCGGCAGCGCCCCCGGCGGGGCCCTGGAGAGACGGTCCGGGAGATGAGAAGATCCGGCTGCAGGGAGGATCCGGAAGGGGAGAGGGGGCAAAGGGGCAGGAGTGCTCCGCAGGCGTTCGTGCTCCGCAGGCGTTCCCGCCCCCTGCCAGGGGGAGGGGGAATCTTCCGTCCGGGTCCGGTTCCGGCACAGGGGACGCCGTATACAGGCACGCTTCCTGGTCCATCGGGGAGAGGACCTGGGAGGCTGCAGCATCTCTCCCGGGGGCCCTCCCGCTTGGGAGCCCTTCCGGTTCCTCCCCCGGGTGTCTTCCGGGGCCGGGGGTGACAGAAGCTTTGCCGGTCCCCCTGTTCAGGGAAGCACCGGGCCGGAGGGATGCAGTGCTGTATCAGAGGGGGAGATCCCGGG
>CAYXVN010000363.1:0-1559 GCA_964468565.1 uncultured Oscillospiraceae bacterium
TCTCCCCCCGGCGGTCAGGAGAGCGGCATGTCACTCATCTCCGGAGGACACATCCGGCAGGGACACCACCGTCATATCGTGGTGCATGGCCTTCAGCACCGGTCCGAACACATCCGCCGTCCGCAGGCGCAGGCTGGAGGTGTTCACGCAGGGGTGGCAGCCCAGATACTCCTGCTTCAGCACATCCTCCTCCACCAGGAGGCGGACGCAGTTGCCGGTGTCGTTCATCAGGCCCATGACGCTCACCGCCCCGGGGGAGATGTCCAGGTACTTCTCCATGTCCTCCGCCCCGGCAAAGGACAGCCTGGTGCTCCCGATCTGGTGGGACAGATCCTTTGTGGAGAACTTCCGCTCTCCCGGGAGCATCAGCAGATAGAACAGGGTCCTCTTCCGGTTGCAGAGAAAGAGGTTCTTGCAGATCAGCGCCCCCAGACATCTGTCGATGGCCTCACACACCTCCATGGTGGCGGCGGGGGCGTGGTCCACCCGCCAGTACTCCACCCCCAGATGATCCAGAAAGTCGTAGGTCCGGATCTCCCGGGGCAGTCTGCCCTCCTCGTGGGCCGGACGGCCCTTCTCCAGTTGCATACAGTTTCCTCTCTTCCTGTACAGGCTTTCCCCCGAAAAACCGGGCCGGAGCCTGGGGTCTCAGTAGTCCTCCACATCGAATTCCCGCCGGCGGTAATAGTACCTGCGGTCCTCCTCGGTGATCTCCCGGAGAATCTCACAGGGATTTCCCGCTGCCACAACGCTGTCCGGAATATCCCGCCGCACCACGCTGCCGGCCCCGATCACCGCGTTGTCCCCTATGGTCACCCCCGGCAGGATCACCACATTTCCCCCGATCCACACATTGCTGCCAATGGTCACAGGCAGGCCGTACTCGTAGCCCGAGTTGCGGCTCTGGGGGTGGATGGGATGGCCCGCGGTGTAGATGGACACATTGGGGGCGATCTGCACGTTGTCCCCGATGGTCACCTTCCCCACATCCAGAATGGTGAGCCCGTAATTGGCATAGAAGTTGTCCCCCACCTGGATGTTCCAGCCGTAGTCGCACTGGAGGGGCGGCTCCAGCCAGGGGTCCTCCCCGGTCTTCCCGAAGAGGCTGCGCAGAAGCTCCGGAATCCGCTCCCGCTGATCCGGGGGCAGGTTGTTCAGCTCCCAGATCTTCCGCCTGCAGGCCTCCCGCTCCTCCGGAAGTCCGTCCAGCCAGCCCCGGTAGGGCAGGCCCTGGAGCATTCTCTCTTTCTGGTTCATGTCTTTTCCTCCCTCTCCCGCCTCCCGGCGGCGCCGGGGCAGGGTTCGTCCGGATCCGGGGCCCGGGGCCTCATCCCGGCCTCTCCCTCTCCGGAAGTTCCGGCCCCATCCCCCGGAGGGGGCGGTCCCGGATTCTGCCGGGGGCACATCCCTCTCCCCCGCTGCCGAGGCCCGGAAGGGCCCCTTCCGCAGGCGCCCTGTTCAAAGCCCCCAGCTGCCCCAGGGCCAATGCTCCGCAAGCAGGGGGGAGGCTTCACATCCGTCCCATCCGGGGAGAAGGGACCCCTTCAGCGCTTCCGGAC
>CAYXVN010000364.1:0-1541 GCA_964468565.1 uncultured Oscillospiraceae bacterium
GGACGGCGAAGGAGATGATCATGTGGAACTTGAACAGTCCCTGGATGGACACCGTGGCCAGGATGAAGCCCAGGAAGGTGGATCCGGTGTCCCCCATGAAGATCTTGGCGGGGTGGAGGTTGTAGGGCAGAAACCCGATGCATGCCCCCGCCAGGGCGGCGGTGAGAATGGCCACATCCGGCTCTGTGACGATGAGGGCGATGACCAGCAGAGTCATGGAGCTGATGGTGGAGACCCCGCAGGCCAGCCCGTCCAGTCCGTCAATGAGGTTGACGGCGTTGGTGATGCCCACGATCCACAGCACGGAGATGGGGGTGCTGAGCCAGCCCAGCTCCCAGTAGGGATCGCTGGAGAAGATGTTGATGTTGGAGAGAAAGGTGATGCGGTTTCCCCCGTAGACGGCGATGAGGGCAGCAATAATCTGCACCACAAGCTTCAGTTTGGCGGAGAGGGCATGGACGTCATCGATGATGCCCAGCACCACGATGACCACGGAGCCCAGCAGCATGGTGCGCAGGGAATCGGTGAGGGGGAGAAAGAGGAGCACGCTGAGAATAAAGCCGAAGAAAATGGCCAGCCCCCCCATCCGGGGGATGGGGTGGTCGTGCATGCGGCGGCTGTCCCGGGGCACATCCACCGCATGTATGCGGACGGCCAGGGAGCGGACCACGGGGGTGGAGACCAGGGAGACCAGGGCGGCGGTGCACAGGGCCGCTGCCACGGTGCCGATGGTGGAAAGGGAGATGCCCAGGGCGGGCGGATCTGTAAGCATGGCGGTTCCTCACTAAATAAGTCAAAGAGCGGGATGGGCCTGGGGCCAGGAGAGGCTCAGCAGGGGACAAAGCCCACTTTCCGGTAAACCTTGCGCAGGGTCCGGGCGGCCACGGCGGAAGCCCTCTCGGCCCCCGCCCGGTAGACGCTTTCCAGGTAGGCCCGGTCCTGGAGAATGCGGGTGGTCTCCTCCCGGATGGGCCGCAGGCATTCGATGACGGCGTCCCCCACGGCGGGCTTGAAGGCACCGTAGCCCATGCCGTCAAACTCGGCCTCAATGGCCTCATAGCTTCTGCCGGTGATGGCGGAATAGATGCTCATCAGATTGGAGACGCCGGGTTTGTTCTGGGGGTCGTAACGCACGCAGTGCTCCGTGTCGCTGTCCGTGACGGCCCGGCGGAACTTGCGGCGGATGTCCTCCGGCTTCTCCATCAGGAAGACACAGCCCTCGGGAGTGGACTTGGACATCTTGGAGGAGGGATCCGTCAGCCCCATGATGCGGGCTCCCGCCCTGGGAATGTAGGGCTCGGGGATCTTGAAGACGGGGCCGTAGAGGTTGTTGAAACGCTGGGCGATGTCCCGGGTCAGTTCCACGTGCTGCTTCTGGTCGTCCCCCACCGGCACATAGTCCGGCTGATAGAGCAGGATGTCCGCCGCCATCAGGGCGGGGTAGGTGAACAGACCGGCGTTGATGTTGTCATGGTGTCTGGCGGATTTGTCCTTGAACTGGGTCATGCGGCTCAGCTCTCCGAACATGGTATAGCAGTCCA
>CAYXVN010000365.1:0-1537 GCA_964468565.1 uncultured Oscillospiraceae bacterium
CGGAGACCCTGGTGAAGCTGGAGGACGGGGTGCTCCACACCTTCCCCCTGGCGGGCACCCGGCCCAGAGGGAAGACGGAGCAGGAGGATCTGGAGCTGGAGCGGGAACTGCTGTCCGATGAGAAGGAACTGGCGGAGCACAACATGCTGGTGGATCTGGGCCGCAACGACATCGGGCGGATCAGCACCTTCGGCTCCGTTCAGGTGGAGAAGTACCTCTCCATTGAGCGCTTCTCCCACGTGATGCACATCGGCTCCACGGTCCGGGGGGAGATCCGCCCCGACCGGGATGCTGTGGATGCGGTGGACGCCATCCTTCCGGCGGGCACCCTCTCCGGAGCGCCCAAGCTGCGGGCATGTCAGATCATCAATGAACTGGAAAACTGCAAGCGGGGGGTCTACGGCGGTGCCGTGGGCTACCTGGACTTCACCGGCAACCTGGATACCTGCATCGCCATCCGCCTGGCCTTCCAGAAAAACGGACGGGTCTTCATCCGGGCGGGGGCCGGCATCGTGGCCGACTCCGTGCCGGAGAAGGAGTATCAGGAGTGCCTGAACAAGGCCATGGCCGTGGTCCGGGCCCTGGAGACGGCCGGAAGGGGGAGAGACCTGTGATTGTGCTCATTGACAACTACGACAGCTTTTCCTACAACCTCTATCAGCTGGTGGGCAGCATCAGTCCGGAGATCCGGGTGGTGCGCAACGATGCCCTGGATCCGGAGGGGATCCGGGCCCTCCACCCCAGCCATCTGATCCTCTCCCCGGGGCCCGGCCGGCCGGCGGATGCCGGGGTCTGCGAACGGGCGGTTGTGGAACTGGCGGGGGAGGTTCCCATTCTGGGGGTCTGCCTGGGCCATCAGGCCATCTGCGAGGCCTTCGGGGGTACGGTCTCCTACGCCAGGCAGCTGATGCACGGAAAGACCTCCCGCATCACCCTGGACCTGGACTGTCCCCTGTTCCGGTCACTGCCGCCGGTGATCCCGGCTGCCCGCTATCACTCCCTGGCAGTGCTGGAAGAGGGTCTGCCGGAGTGCCTGCAGATCACGGCCCGCACGGAGGACGGGGAGATCATGGCGGTATCCCACCGGGAGTTTCCCCTCTACGGGCTGCAGTTTCACCCCGAATCCATTCTCACCCCTGACGGGCCGCAGATTCTGAAAAACTTTCTGGAGGTATGAATCATGATTAAGGAAGCCATCGCCAAGATCGTCACCAAGGAGGATCTGACCTACCAGGAGGCCTACACCGTCATGAACGAGATCATGAGCGGTGAGACCACCCAGACCCAGAATGCCGCCTTCCTGGCGGCGCTGTCCACCAAGAGTGCCCGCATGGAGACCAGCGATGAGATCGCCGGCTGTGCCGCCGCCATGCGGGACCACGCCACCCCGGTAAAAAGCGACTTTGCCCTCTTCGAGATCGTGGGGACCGGCGGCGATGGAGCCCACAGCTTCAACATCTCCACCACCTCCGCCCTGGTGGCCGCCGCCGGGGGCCTGAAGGTGGGCAAGCACGGCAACCGGGCCGCCTCCTCCCAG